>DXMU01000020.1:0-1433 GCA_019414025.1 Collinsella sp. | reverse complement strand
CGGTGGTGCCGCCCTCGGAGGCCGAGGGGGTGTCCCAGCCCTGCCAGCCGATGCCACTTACATTAGCGTTAATTTGCACAGAACCATCTTCAACGGGATTCAGGATGCTGACCTTAAGATCTTCCACTGATTTAGACTGCCCCGTTGTGCCAGCTGTAGATCCGTCGCGCTTGCTGCTCATCCAGCCAATATTCGAGACATGCGCATCATACTGAATATGCATCTTGCTGTCGTCTACGTTCAGAAAAGAACCGTTGAAGCAATAGTTCATGTCACAGCGTCCGTTAACGCCCGGAACAATGCCGCTGCTTGAGTACTGCCAGAAACTGTAGCTACCGGCATAGTCGCAACGCCAGTTGTATTGAGCGACCCAATGGTCATAACCGCTCAGAGACGGACTATCCAAGTAGTTGTTGAGCCAGTTAAGGTTCGCATAGATACCCGACTTAAAGCCAACGGCCTCCATACGGTTACAAAAAGCCTGCGCAATCTGGGCGAGCTTATCTTTGCTGAAATTTGGATCCTGCAGGATATAGTTATCCTCAAGATCGTAGTAAACGGGAAGCGACGGATGATGGCCACCGAGCCAAGCAAGTGTCCTGTCAGCCTCTTTATTGGCATCCTCTACAGAACGGGCGTAGGAGTAGTAATACACACCATAAGGAATACCGAGGCGCTCACATTCAGCAGCATTCCTCTCAAAAGAATCGTCAGGTTTTCCGTAAACAGGTCCAACCTTGAGAATGGCAAAATCAATCCCAGCGGCCTTAACCTTATTCCAGTCGACAGTCCCTTGATGATTGCTGACATCGATACCACGCGCAACGGCACCATTTGGCAAAGCATCGTCAGACAAAGACTGCGCATCGATGTCGTCGCTGCCCGCATTGATGAGGACACCGTTTTCATAACGCCAAGAGTTAGGCTCTAGGGAGTCGGATTCAGAGGAATCTGTCTCGATGGAAACATCGCCCGAAGCCTCACCATCAGAATCATCAGCGCCCGGCTCATCGGCACCAACTCCGGCCTGATCGTCGGAAATAAAGTCTGAATCCTCATCAGGACGAGCAGCATTTGCAGCGTCACCATACCATTCGGTTTGACCTTGGGAATCCGAAGCATCGTCCTGTGTTCCCTGGGAAATATCATCTTGGGATCCGCGCTCTTCAGACGCTTGAGATGCCGATTGCGAGATAGCGCCAGATTCAGCTGACAGCGCATATGCACAGTAAGGCTGAGCGACTTGCGACCAAATCATTACTAGCGCGCAAGCCAAAACCGCATACGCTTTTAGACGTTTCATGTATATCCCCCAAGATAACAACTGAAAACAGCAACATAATCAATGGTTATATTACCGCACTTCATAGAACACATTTGGTACCGTCAAGATTCTTTCGCAAATTGATCGAGGCGGCCTCGGCCCCGCCTTG
>DXMU01000002.1 GCA_019414025.1 Collinsella sp. | reverse complement strand
TGGGAGGCCAGGGCGCCGCTGACCGGTGGACGGCACCGAGCCGTACGCTTGAACTTAGAAGGGGGAGGCCTCGCGGCCTCCCCTTTTAATATGAGAAAGCCATTGTCAATAGGCGTGTTTGTTCGAGCCCGGTTTTAAACCGGGCTTTTTCGTTTCCCGTCGGGAGGGACCGCGCACGCTGCACGTTTAGTCGACGCTTGCCTGGCAAGCTAATATCCGCGGGCTCTTGCGGGCGCGCTGCCGGCGGTCAGCCCGGTATGTCCGCACACCCCACCGCATTTCGATTCTCCGTCCGGCGCGCTCGTCCGAAACCAGTCTTGTTCACGGGCGCGGCCCTTGGGCTGCCCAAAAAGGGCTCGTGAACGCGCGCCGGCGATGCGTCGAGGCGCGGGCCCTCCCGGCGGGAGGCTTGTTGTCCGACGGGGTCAGCTGAGGGTCCCCTCCGCCCGGCGCCCGATCTCCCAGACCCAGCAGGCGAGCTCGCGCGCGACGGCGGCGTTTGCCTTGCACGAGCTCTTGCCCGCCGCCGCCAGCGCCTCGCGGCGGCGGCAGAGCCTGGCGGTGCAGGCGTCGGCGCGCGCCCGGATCGCCGCGGGGACGTCCGCGCCGGGCGCCGGGGCCTTCGGGCGGGGCGTGCACGTCAGGTAGTGCCACGCCGACTCCACCAGTGCCGTCCTGGCGAGCCGGTTGCCCGTCTTGGTTATCCCGCCGCGCCGCTCGGTCTCGCCGCTCGAGCGCTCCGACGGGACTAGCCCGCACCAGCTCGCGAAGGCCGGGGCCGTCCGGAACCTCGTGAAGGAGCCCGCCTCGGCTGCGAGCCTGAAGGCCGTCAGGGTGTCGATTCCCTTGATGCAGGAGAGCGCCTCGACGGCCGGGCGCCACCGGTCGGTCCGGGCGAGGGCGAGCACCTTCTTCTCGAGCTGCCGGCGGTCCGACTCCGCGCACCTCGCGGCCGTGACGTAGTACTCGAGCACGTCGCGCTGGGGCCCCTCGAGCCTGATCCCGGATATCCATCTCCAGTGGGCGCGCGTCCAGGATCCCTTCCTCGTCCCGTCGGCGTTGCGCTCGTCCCAGACGTGGCCCAGCCTGATCAGGAACATGTTGAGTCGCTGCCTGGCGCGGCGGTACTCCGCCGTGGCGTCGTCGAGGGCGCGGTCGAGGTCCCGGGCGGCCTCGACGGCCGCATCGGGCAGCGGGACCTCCACGATGTTGTGGGTGGCGAGCATGCGGGCGATGAACTCGGCGCAACGCCGGTCGTTCTTGCGGCGCGCGTCCGCCGCCGGCCTCTGCATCTTGGAGACGGCGGCCACGGCGCAGTCGAGGCCGAGCGCGCGCAGCTCGCGCGCCATGTGGAAGCCGGTGGGGCCGCTCTCGTAGCAGGCCCTGGGCTCCTCGAACCCGAGGGCCCACTCCGCGATCTCGGCGGCGTCCGTCCCGAAGTCACGGTGCACCACCTCGCCGGTGAAGGGGTTGAACGCCGCGGCGGCGACCGATCGCGCGTGGACGTCCAGGCCGATGGAGGTAACATGGGGCATGGGAAGCCTCCTCCCCGCAGGTGCGGTAAGGGCTACCGCACGGGCCGATACTCAAAGCCCATTGTGGCATCCCGAGCCCGCGGAAAGAAGCTGCGCCGCGGGGGAGGCGACCCAAATGGCTTTCTCATATCGTTTTGCGTTTATGGGGCGTAAATGACTCTATTACACCAGACGATCTTATCGTTTTTGGTATTGAGCCTTTATTTAAAGAAGATAAATCGAATAACAAGGGCAACTGCTATGGCCACAATGATCAAAAGCAGGATTGTCAGTCGATGCTGCTTGCGTCGTTTACTTGATGAAACGAAGATTGATTTTCCCTGTTTTGGCGTTTCGAGATAGCGAGCCGAATGCGTCAAGGTTTGCTTTGGTCGAGGACCTCTTTGTTGATGAGTGGCGGATGCTTTCATCGGCTCATCACTAGCTGCGCTGTTTTTAGATAATGGTGCGTCTTTCAGATATACAGGGTCTCCCGAGGCGACGCCCATATGTTTACGCCCCGTTTGGGCATCCTCGAGTGTTTGATATCGATTTCTCGTCACATACTCGGGCTCCGGATCATTAATGGGCTCTTGCGAGATGTGGGGGCGATGGAACCGTGGCGGCTGCGTGGAAGTATCTTCCCCCTGCGTCGGCATAAACATTTTGTTCTGGTTTTGGTCGTCCATGATGCCCTTTAGCTCGTTACCAACAACGTGTACGCGCTCATTGTAAGCCCCTTGTTATTTGTAGCTGGGGACATACTCGGTATTTAAGCTCTGGTTCAAAGAACCTTAACCTTCCTAAAACCTAAGTCATACGCACTTAGATATGCTTATAGTACTGGACTCAAAAAACTTTATAGTCGATGTATATATGAGCATTGGGTGGGCATATATAAGAGCGTCAAAAGAAGTCCCAGTCACCTGGAAGATGACTGGGCAGTCCTATAAAGGAGTGGTAAACATGGCAAGCATGGTTCCTTATCGTTCGGTTTTTGGCGTTCGTCCTTCTGCTAGCTCGCTGTTCGATCTGTTTGATGATATGACCGACCTTGCAAACAACTCGATTGCTTCCAAGGCGTTTCCCGTTGACGTTGAGGATAAGGGCGACGGCTATGAGGTCAAGGCCTATCTGACCGGTGTCGCCAAGGACGATATCGATGTCGAGCTCAATGAGGGCCGTCTGTCCATTAGCGTGAATGTCGAGGAAGACGAGGAGAACGAGGGCAAGAACTTCCTGCAGAAGGAGTTCGGCTCGTACAGCGCGACGCGCGGCGTGTATCTGAAGGACGCTTCGAGCGAGGGCCTTTCGGCTAAGTATGCTGACGGCATCCTGACCGTTACGGTTCCCAAGATTGTCGAGAAGAAGAACGTCACGAAGATCTCTATCGACTAACGATGGCTCTGCTTCAATCGAGAGTATGAATTAAGGGGGCTGGGAAGTGATTCCCGGCCCCCTTTTGTTGTGTTGAGTGGGCTATTGAATGGTTGTCGGTTGATACTGACTTGCAGGGCGTATTGAGAGCTTCCGTGGCCCTTGAAGACAGGTGGCTGAGCTGCCGAGTTCATCATCGAGACTTGCATCAAGCGCGTTGGCATAGCTTTTGACGGTAAGGCTTGGACGATTATTGTCCTGGCTGATGTGCATGGCGATGAGCTGTTCGGTGCGATCGGTAACAAGTTCTCGCGCGGCTTCGGCGGCCTGGTTGTTGGAGAGGTGCCCCTTTGTGGACAGGATGCGCTCCTGAAGAAAGCGTGGGTACGATCCTTCGCGCAACATAGTTACATCGTGGTTGCTTTCGAGCGCGAGAACTCGACAGTCTTTGAGGATGCCTATGGCTTTGCTCGGCAACTCTCCGGTGTCGGTGGCAAACCCAATGGAATCATCGAGAGCATTGAATCGATAGCCGACAGGATTGATGACATCGTGCGATGTTGAGTAGGTTTGTACCTGGATGCCGGCAATGGGGAGCGTGTCGCCGGGGTCAAATTCCTCCACGGGCAGGTGCGCGAGGTTTTCTTTGCATGAAAGGGTGCCCCTACTGGCAAAGAGGGGACCATGCCAGTGCCTGCACCATACATCGAGCCCCTTGATATGGTCTCCGTGCTCATGAGTGATTACAAGGGCGGCGATGTCGTCTGCCGAGAGTCCAAGCTCCGCCATGCGTTTAAGTGTCTCGCGGCGGGACAGGCCGTTATCGATCATGATGAGCCCCTGAGGCCCCTCGACGAGTGTGCAGTTGCCTTTTGAGCCGCTGCCGAGGATATGAAGGTGCAGACGAGACATAAGATTCCAAAGGATACAATGGGTGCGGACGAATAGAGGAGGAAGCGAATGCCAACGGTATCTCAGCACTATGGGCATCATGCCGCGCCGAGGACGGATAAGAGAGCTCTGGCAACGCGGCAGACCGCTGCCCCCGTAGTGCTCATGGTATCAGGCGGTGCGGACTCGACGGCGCTGCTCCTTATGGCCTGCACATCAAAGCTGGATATCCAGGACGGGCGCGGCGTCGCTCCCATTGCGCGCGAGCGATTGCACGTGCTGCATGTAAACCATCATCTGCGCGGGGAGGCATCCGATGGCGACGAGGCCTTTGTACGTGACCTGTGCGCGCAATACGGCTTGCCGCTGTGTGTTGAGCATGCCTATTTTGATAACGGATCGGGCAATATCGAGGCTGCGGCTCGCGAGGTGCGCTATGCCGCGGCGCGGAGATATGTTCGCGAACTTTGTGTCGAATCGGGCGCACCGCGGACGGCGGCTCGTATCTGTACCGCGCATACCTCGTCGGACCGCGCGGAAACATTTTTGATGAATGCCATTAAAGGGTCGGGTCCCGCGGGTCTATCGAGCATTCCGCGCCGTCGGAACATTGTGGTGCGCCCCTTGCTCGACCTCACGCATGATGAGCTCGTGAGCTATCTGCAGGTGCACGGTCAGCCATGGCGGGAAGATGAAAGCAACAAGGATGTTTCGTACCTGCGCAACTATGTGCGCCATCGGGTGATGCCGGTGGTGGCACAGCGCAACGCGAACGTCTGTAAGACGATTGGCGCCGCTTGCGAAATTCTGGGCGACGAAGACGCCTTTCTTTCCCAGCTTTCGGCACAGGCGTTTCGAAGCTGCTTGCGCAAGGAAGCGGCGGGCGCACTGGTGCTCGATGCGCGCCGTCTTGCCGCCGCCGAGGTTGTGATTGCACGGCGTATCGTGCGGTTGGCGATTAAGCGCATCGATCCCGACGCGCGACCGGAGATGCGTCATGTGGAGCGCGTACTCGCTTGTGTCGCTGCGGGCTCGGGCTCGGTTACGCTTCCTGCGGGAATTGATGCCCGTGTGGAGTTTGGCATGCTGGCGCTCAAGGCCCCGGCGGCGCGCGAGGGCTTAGTGGCCGACTGGATCTCCGTTCCCGGTCGTCTGCCGCTGGGGGCGGGGCGTATGCTGACAGCAGAGCCGATGGCTGTGGAGCCGGGGTGCGATATCGTGCACCGTGCCCGCGAGCTTGCTGCTGCCGGAGAGGTTGCGGCCTTGGTGGATGCGGCGGCCCTGGGGTTCGCCGACCGCGATAGCGAGCGGATGCTAGCCGGCTCGCGCGGGGAGATTCCCGCCGAGGCACGATTGGCGCGCCTGTGGGTGGATAGCTCTGTGCCGGGAGACGTGATGTGCCCGTTGGGGATGAACGGTCGAAGCAAGAAAGTGTCAGACCTGTTGAACGAGGCGCGCATTCCTGTTTCAGACCGCTCTGGCGTACCCGTGGTAAGAACGGCTCCGGGAGGTGCCGTAGTATGGGTCGCGGGCGTTCGCGCGGACGAACGTTTTAAGTGCACAGCGGCGACGCGCGTGGCCTATCTGCTTCGCGTGGTCGATGCGGAATAGCGTCCCACGCCAGCTATTCTGTGCGACGTTGACGGTATTCCCGCGCTGATGGCGTACGGGCTGGTAAATATACCCCGTGCGCTGCTAGAATGTGTAGTTCGCGTCCATGCGGCGGTGCGTGGGCGATAAGCACAAGAAAGGGTTGTCATGGCTTCTCAACATCCGGATATCGAGAAGGTTCTGTTTACGCAGGAGGATATCGACGGTATCGTCTCTCGCTTGGGCGAGCAGATTACGCGCGACTACGCGGGTAAGGATCTGGTGCTGATTGCGGTCCTGCGCGGCGCCGTGGTCTTTATGGGCGACCTGATGCGCAAGATCGAGCTGCCGACCAACATCGATTTCATGGCTGTTTCGAGCTACGGCGACGGCGTGAAGTCCTCGGGTATCGTGCGTATCATTAAGGACCTGGATATCGACATCCGCGGTCGCGACGTGCTGATCGTCGAGGACATTCTGGACTCGGGCCTGACGCTCAAGTATCTGATGAAGAACCTCGAGAGCCGCAAGCCCGCCTCGCTGGAGGTCGCCGCCTTCCTGTGGAAGGACGTTGAGGACCGCGTCTCGGCCGTCACGCCCAAGTATGTTGGAACCCATTGCCCCGATGCCTTTGTGGTGGGCTACGGCCTCGACTATGCCGAGCGCTATCGCAACCTTCCGTATCTGGGCATTTTGAAACCGGAGGTTTATTCGTAAGATGCCCGACGACCGTAACGACAACAATTCCCAGACTCCCCGGGACCCAAAGATCCCGGGGATGCCCGGAGGCAAGAAGCCCACGCGTACGGGCTGGCTGTATTTTCTTTTGGCTTGCGCGCTTCTGGGTTACGCCTTCTTTAACATGGGCTCCGGCTTTGCCAAATCCAGCAATACCGTAAAGCTCGCGACGAGTGAGATGGTCAGCGCCGTCAAGCAGGATCGCGTCGAAGATCTGACCTATACGGTTCAGGACGGAAGCGTGACGGGTCATTACTGGAAGACGAAAAAGGACAAGGGCGACACGAGCGAGCTCAAGAGCTTTTCCTCGACCTATGTCGGTTCCGATTCGCTTGCCGAGCTCATGGCGGAGCACCCCGATACCAAGTACATCGTCAACACCAACGACCCCGATTTTTGGGGCGACTTGGCGATGAGCGTGCTGCCGACGATTGCCCTGATCGCCATCATGTTCTACTTTATGCGCCAGATGATGGGCGCCAATAATAGGAACATGCAGTTTGGCAAGACCAACGCCAAGACCAACGAGGCTACGCGTCCCAAGGTCAAGTTCGAGGACGTTGCCGGCGTGGACGAGGCCGTCGAAGAGCTCGAAGAGATTCGTGACTTCTTGAGCGACCCGGACCGCTATCGCAAGCTGGGCGCCAAGATTCCCCGTGGCGTGTTGCTGGTGGGCCCTCCGGGTACCGGCAAGACGTTACTGGCCAAGGCCGTTGCCGGCGAGGCGGGCGTGCCGTTCTTTAGCATCTCGGGCTCTGACTTTGTCGAGATGTTCGTGGGCGTCGGCGCCAGCCGCGTGCGCGACCTCTTTAAGGAGGCCAAGTCTCAGGCTCCGTCGATCATCTTCATTGACGAGATCGACGCCGTGGGACGTCAGCGCGGTGCCGGCTTGGGCGGTGGCCACGACGAGCGCGAGCAGACGCTTAACCAGCTGCTGGTCGAGATGGACGGTTTTGAGGAGAGCGAGTCGGTCATCCTGATCGCTGCCACCAACCGCCCCGACATTCTGGATCCGGCACTGCTGCGTCCCGGCCGTTTTGACCGTCAGGTCACGGTCGACCGTCCGGACGTAAAGGGCCGCGAGCAGATTTTGCGCGTGCATGCCGAGAACAAGCCGATGGACGAGGACGTGAAGTTCGAGAAGCTCGCCCAGATGACCGTTGGCTTTACCGGTGCCGATTTGGCGAACCTGCTCAACGAGTCCGCGCTGCTTGCCGCTCGCCGTCATCGTTCCGTGATCTCGATGGACGAGGTCGAGGAGTCGATGGAGCGCGTGATTGCCGGACCGCAGCGCAAGGGCCGCGTGATGACCGAGGCCGAGCGTACCACGATCGCCTATCACGAGAGCGGCCACGCGTTGGTCGGTCATATCCTGGAGCACTCCGATCCGGTCCACAAGATCTCGATTGTCAGCCGCGGTCAGGCCCTGGGCTACACGCTGCAGCTGCCGCAGGAAGATCACTTCCTCAAGACCAAGAACGAGATGCTCGACGAGCTCGCCGTGTTCTTGGGCGGTCGCGTGGCCGAGGAGCTCATGTGCGATGACATCACGTCGGGCGCGAGCAACGACCTGGAGCGCGCAACCAAGATGGCGCGCGAGATGGTCACGCGCCTGGGCATGAGCGAGGAACTGGGTACGCAGGTTTTCGGTGAGGCGCAGCATCAGGTGTTCCTGGGTCGCGACTATGCCGATCATCAGGATTACTCCGAGGAGACGGCGCGCCGTATCGACATCGAGGTCCAGCGCATTATGCGCGAGGCCCATCGTCGTGCTGTCGAGATCCTGGATGCCCGTCGCGATCAGCTCGACCTGATGGCCAAGGTGCTGCTTGAGCGCGAGACTGTCGAGGGCGATGCCGTGAATGCCCTGCTCGATAACGAGTGGGACGCCTACCTTGAGCGCGAGGGCGATATCCTGGCAGCCAAGGAGGAGCGCAATGCCAAGGCGGCCGGCGTGCCGACCAAAAAGCGTGCGCCTCGTATGAGCGAGGAGGAGCTGGCGGCCGATGCCGCGGCGTTTGCGCAGGCGGCCATGCAGGAGGATGCCGAAGCCGCATCCGATGATGCTGGCGATGGCGATGCCGTCGCCGATGCCGATGCCGATGCCGACACCGACGCCGACAAATAGTCTTTGTGGCGAAAGCCTCCGCGGGGAAACCTGCGGAGGCTTTTTCTTTTGAGCGATATGGGGCCGTCTGTTGATTGGGGACAGACTTAAATGAGCGTTTTCACGCATTTAAGTCTGTCCCCAATCAACATTGCTGCGGCACTTTGCTCGACTAAAGCGTACAATAGCGCCTATGCGAAAGGGGAACAGATGATCAACGAAACTATGTATGCTCGCGGTGCGGAAAGCTCCATCATCCGTGAGATTTTTAGCTATGGCCTTGAGCGCAAGGCGCAGATCGGTGCGGAAAACGTATTCGATTTTTCGCTGGGCAATCCGAGCGTTCCGGCGCCGGCTGCCGTGGCTGAGTCGATTAAGAAGGCCCTGGAGCTGCCGAGTGATCAGTTGCACGGCTACACCCCCGCTCCGGGCCTGCCGCAATGTCGAGCAGCCGTCGCCGAATCGCTCAACCGCCGCTTTGGAACGAACTATGAGGGTAAGGACGTCTTTATGACGGTGGGTGCCGCGGCTTCGCTCACCTGTACGCTCAACGCCGTTACGAACCCGGGCGACGAGGTTATTGTTATCGCCCCGTACTTTCCGGAGTATCGCGTTTGGATTGAGAAGGCCGGCTGCACGTGTGTTGAGGCGCCTGCTGATGAAGACACGTTCCAGCTGAGCGTGGACAACGTGCTCAAAGCGATCACCGATAAGACGGCTGCCGTCATTATCGACTCGCCCAACAATCCGACCGGTGCCGTATATACATGCGACACGCTGACGCGACTGGCCAATGTTCTGCGCGAGGCCAACGCTCAGCGCGATCCCGAGAATCCGATCATGCTCATCTCGGATGAGCCGTACCGCGAGATCGTGTACGGTGCCGAGGTGCCTTGGGTTCCTTCGATCTACGAGCACACCGTCGTGTGCTACTCGTATTCCAAGTCGCTGTCGCTACCGGGCGAGCGCGTGGGCTGGATCTTGGTTCCCAACACCAATCCGCAGGCTGCCCGTCTGATGCCGGCTGTTGCGGGTGCTGCCCGTACGCTGGGTTTTGTATGCGCACCGGCACTCTTCCAGCGCGTGATCATCGATTGCATCGATGAGCCGAGTGATGTCGGGGCCTATGCCCGCAACCGCACGGCGCTCACCGATGCTTTGACGGACTACGGCTATACCTATGTTGAGCCGGACGGTGCTTTCTACCTGTGGGTGAAGGCACTCGAGCCCGATGCGAATGCGTTTTGCGAGCGCGCAAAGAAGTATGAGTTGCTTGCGGTTCCCTCGGACAGCTTTGGTATGCCGGGTTGGTTCCGCCTGGGCTATTGCGTGAGCTACGAAACGATTGTCAATTCGCTACCCGCTTGGAAACAGTTGGCGGACGAGTATCGTTAAAAGTAAAGCGCTCTGCCTACAATGTTTTACGTGAAACGGGGTTTGGTGTTAAGCCGGACCCCGTTGTCATGGACGTTGTGTCTTTGGGATGGAGTGGTTTTACGACTATCGAAGGCTATGCGTACAATGAATATAAGCGACGGCCGTGCCAGATAAGGAGACCTGATGCCCTACCTGCTTTCTTGTGACATTCATACCCATACGATGTTCTCTGCGCATGCATATTCGACCATTGAGGAGAATGTGTACTGGGCGGCAGAGCGTGGTCTGCAGGTGCTCGGATCTGCCGACCATTTGAGCTCTATGGTTACGGCTTGCCCCAATGACCTGCGCAGTTACCAGTTCTTTATCAACCAGGATATCTGGCCGCGCATTTGGAGCGGCGTGCTGGTGCTGCGTGGTGCCGAGGCCGATATCGTTTCGCTGGACGGAAGCCTGTTTGGCGAGGACACTCCTGTCACGCTCGATATTGCCGGCGATTCGTACAGCCGTCAGCATTCGCTGTTCGATTTGGTTACGCGTAATTTGGATTATTTGGTTGCAAGCGTGCATAATCCGCAGATTGCTGAGGGCGCGACGCTGGCCCAGACGACCGAGATGTATATCAATGCCCTGGAGCACCCCAAGGTGTTCATGCTGGGTCACACGGGGCGTTCGGGTGTGCCGTTCGATATCGACGAGGTGCTGTTGGCAGCTAAGGCCAAGCACAAGATTATCGAGATCAACAACCATAGTCTTGAACACGGTGTCGACACTGAGCATTGGGCCGTATGCCGCAAGATTGCCGAGCGCTGCGCCGAGCTGGGCGTGGGCATTGGCGTGTCGACCGATGCCCACATTGGCATGGCCATTGGCAAGCTCGATCACGCGCGCAAGATGCTCGACGAGATTCACTTCCCGCTGGATTTGATCGTGACGCGCGACCGCGAGACGCTGCTGCGCGAGATGGCGGCAGCCGGCGTGTGCGATCTGCGCAATGGGATGTAGCGGAGTTTATAAACCAAGCGAAGGGGGCGGCCCAGGCGGGTCGCCCCCTTTCTTGTCCCAAAAATCTACTGAGGTTGGTTAGCGGCGTTCGAGGACCGCTACGGTTTCGGTGTGGTCGGTGTGAGGGAACATGTCGACGGGCGTGATCTTGAGCAGGCGATAGCCTTCGTCGAGGAGCTGATGCAGGTCGCGCTCTTGAGTCACGGGGTTGCAGCTGATATAGGTGATACGGCGCGGCTTAAGCGCGCAGGCAGCTTCGAGGAACTCGGGCGTGGAGCCGGCGCGCGGCGGATCGATGGAAAGGACATCGACCCGCTCGTTGTTGTCGGCGGCATCTAGGATGTAGTCGGTGGCATCGTCGGCCATAAACCAAGCGCTGCGGGTGAGGCCGTTGAGCTCGGCATTACGACGTGCGTCGGCAATGCCGGCGTGGTTGCGCTCCACGCCAAGCAGCATAATACCGACGCCCTTGTCCTGGGCGGCTTTGGCTGCGCACAGGCCGATAGTTCCACTACCGCAATAGGCATCCATGAGTACGTCGCCCTGCTGCAGGTCCATGCCGTCAATCGCGAGCTGATAGAGCAGCTCGGTCTGCTGCGGGTTGGTCTGGTAGAACGCGGTGGGGGAGATATCGAACTCGCAGCCGAGCAGCTGGTCGCGCATGCACTCGGCGCCATATACAATGCGGGTTTCCTCGCCGAGGATGGCGTTGCCGGGACGTCCGTTGATGTTTTGGGCGACGGTGACGATGTGCGGATTGAGTGCGGCGACAGCCTCAAAGAACTCCTGCGCATGCGGCAAGTCGCGCTGAGCGGTCACGAGCGTGACCATGACCTGGTCGGTACGCCAACCGCAGCGGACGACGGCATAGCGAAGCAAACCAAGATGCTTGTCCTCATTAAAGGCGGGAATATGCAGCCGCTCAGCTTCGCGTGCGATGCCGTTGAGAATCTGACGGGCGCCCGGTGCCTCGACGGGGCATTCGGGTACGGCAACGATCTTGTGCGTGCCGCGCTCAAAGAAACCGCACCGGACAGTGCCTTCTTTGCCGGGGGCAAAGGGAGTGGCGGCCTTATGGCGAAAACCGCGCGGCGCAGGATATTTGCCCGGGTCGCCCAGGGTGACGCCCATACCGCGAATGGGGTCGACGCTAATGCCCTCGCGCTCGCAAAGGGTAGCAAAAAGCTCCTCCATGGCGGCCTGCTTGGCTGCCAACTGCTTCTTATAAGGACGATTGAGCGCCGTACACCCACCGCAAGCTTTCATGATGGAACAAGGAGACTTGGGATCAACGGCCTTGCGCGCAGACGGAACCGGATTCTTATACGGGCGCTTGGAGCGAGTCTGAGATGCCTTATCGTCGTTCCGACGAGAGCCGGGACGCTTGGCCTTAGCCTTGCCCTTGGCCGATTTACCCTTCGCGTCCTGAGACGACTTGGATTTCTTAGAAGATTTTTTCTCCTCTGACCCCTCAGCCGCCTCGATCAAAGCACGACGAGCCTTACGCTCCGCACGAGATTCTGCCATCAATAACTCCACTAATTCATGAATTAAAGCTGCAAGTATTGTACCGTGCCAAGCCAGCAGACGATATGCAAGCGGTTTAATCGTGTCAGCGATAAGCCCAACGACGGTTGCCCGCCGCGTGAGGGGTGTGGGGGTTAAGTTTATCGCGAGTTCCGCACGAACAGGAGGCCACTTAATGTGGCCTCCGTCGTGAGCAGGACTGTAGAGCAGGAAACTTAACCCCCACACCCCTCACGCGGCGGGCAAACTCGCCTTGTGCTCTATCACGCTAAAGTGTATGATTCTGAACGTTACATGACTCACTTTACTTAACTAAAGTGCCATCAAGGGGGAATACAATGAATGCCGATATGTCTCGTCGTCAGTTTGTTGGTCTAGCCGGCTCGCTCGCCACGGTGCTTGGCCTTGGTCTTGTCGGTTGCGGCGGTGGTGCCGGCAAGGGCTCCGCTGCTGGCTCTGCCGCGGCCAAGGATGTGAAGGGCGCTGCGGAGTCCAAGAAGCTCGTGGTGGGCTTTGATAAGTCCTATCCTCCGTACGGCTTTGTGGGCGACGATGGCGAGTACACCGGCTTTGATCTCGATCTTGCCAAGGCTGTTGCCGATAAGCAGGGCTGGGAGGTCAAATACGAGGCCATCGATTGGGATGCCAAGGACACGCTGCTTAACTCGGGCGCCATCAACTGCATCTGGAACGGCTTTACCATGGAGGGCCGTGAGGACGACTACACGTTCTCCGAGCCGTACATGCTCAACGAGCAGGTGCTGGTGGTCAAGAAGGATGCGGGCATCAAGGGCTGGGACGATCTTGCCGGCAAGACTGTGATTACCCAGACTGATTCCGCTGCGCAGGACGTGCTTGAGGGTGACCAGAAGGATCTGGCAGCGACGTTTGCCACGCTCGACACGATCGGCGAGTACAACACGGCCTTTATGCAGCTCGAGAGCGGCGCGGTCGATGCCGTGGCGTGCGATCTTTCGATTGCCCAGTATCAGCTTGCCGCCAAGCCCGATGCCTATACGCAGCTTGATGAGCCGCTGTCCAGCGAGCACTACGCCGTTGGCTTTAAGAAGGGCGACACCAAGTCGGCCGATGCTGTAGCCGAGTCGCTCAAGGCGCTCTACGAGGACGGCGCGGTCAAGGACCTCTGCGATAAATATTCAAGCTATGGTTTGTCTTTCGATAATTGGGTGCTCAAGTAATGTCTATTCAGGTCATGATACAGATGCTTGGCCAGGGTTTCTTGGTCAGTTTGCAGTTGTTTGTGCTGACGCTGCTGGGGTCGATTCCGCTGGGAATCCCCGTGGCGTTTATGCGCATGAGCAAAATCGCGCCGCTTCGCTGGATTGCGCGCGTCTATATCTCGGTCATGCGCGGCACGCCGCTCATGCTGCAGATGTTTGCCATCTACTTTGCCCCGTACTACGTGTTTGGCATTTCGCTCACTCCCGATTCCAAGTGGACGGCGTGCGTCGTGGCGTTCATCATCAACTACGCCGGTTACTTTGCCGAGATCTATCGCTCGGGCTTGCAGTCCATTCCGCGCGGTCAATACGAGGCTGCCGAGGTGCTGGGCTATTCGCGCGTGCAGACGTTTCTGTATATCGTGATGCCGCAGGTCGCCAAGCGTATTCTGCCGGCGATGGGCAACGAGATCATCACGCTGGTCAAGGACACGTCGCTGGCGTTTGCCATTGGCGTGGGTGAGATGTTCTCGACGGCCAAGGCGCTGGTCGCCTCGCAGGTGAGCATGGTGCCGTTTGCGATCGCGGCGCTGATTTACTGGGTCTTTAATTTCGTCGCCGAGATGCTGCTGGGCGCCGCCGAGAAAAAATTGGATTACTACCATGATTAATTCGGTAATGAATATATCGAACGCGCGTAAGGCGTTTGGCGGCAATGAGGTGCTCAAGGATATCTCGCTTGAGGTGAAGCGTGGCGAGGTCGTGGCGATTATCGGGCCTTCGGGTGGCGGCAAGTCCACGCTGCTGCGGTGTGCCACGCTGCTCGAGACACTCGACGGAGGCTCGCTCTCGTTTGGCGACCTTGCCGTTGCGACGGATGCGGGTTCGGGCGCGGTCTATGCGAAGGGCGATGTGCCCAAGCAGGCGCGCTCGCGATTCGGCCTGGTGTTCCAAAATTACAACCTGTTCCCGCACTATACCGTGATGAAAAACATCATCGACGCGCCGATTCGCGTGCTTAAGCGTCCGCGCGAGCAGGCGGAAGCCCGCGCTCACGAGCTGATTGCACAAATGGGGCTGACGGGCAACGAGAACAAGGTGCCGTGTGAGCTTTCGGGCGGTCAGCAACAGCGCGTGAGTATTGCCCGCGCCCTAGCGCTCGACCCGGAGATCCTGTTCTTTGACGAGCCGACCTCGGCACTCGATCCCGAGCTGACGGCCGAGGTGCTGCGTGTAATTAAAGACCTTGCGGCGCAGAATATGACGATGGTGATCGTGACCCACGCAATGCAGTTTGCGCGCGATGTTGCCGACCGCGTGGTCTTTATGGATGGCGGCCGCATTGTCGAGGAGGGTCCTGCCGAGCAGGTCATCGACCATCCGCGCGAACAGCGCACCCGTGAGTTCTTGAGCCGTATCGAGGGATAGGCTCAGGTATTTACTCAACTATTAATTGAGGCGAAGCCGCCGCAGGTCTTACGGTCTGTGGCGGCTTTTTGTTTGCATCGACGGGGTTCAATAATCGCCTCACAAGCTTGCCTCTTCCTCTCGCCGCCTGTATTCATACGTGCGCCGAAAGGTATGCATGGACAGCCGCCCGTGAGGGTAGGGTGGTGGCATAGGACATTTGGAGGGTGAGTCGGCTCGGCTGCCGACCATGCTGCTCCCGGGATGGCACCGACCGCGAACTCTCCCCGTTGGCGTCGCGCATTGCGCGCGGCCCTGCAAGGAGGTCATCATGGGTGCTCCCAAGACCGGTAACGTAAGGAACGTGGTGCTCGTAGGCCAAGGCGGGGTGGGCAAGACTTCACTCGCCGAGGCCATGCTCCACCTTTCCGGCAAGACCGCCCGCCTGGGCGGCCACGACGGCACCAAGCCCACGCTCGACTATGACCCCGAAGAGGTCAAGCGTGCATTTTCCATCTCGACGACCATTGCGCCGATAGACTGGAAGGGCGCGCGTATCAACGTGCTCGATGCCCCGTGCTATCCCGATTTTATCGGCGACGCCTATGCCGCGATGAGCGTCTGCGAGACGGCTCTGTTTGTGGTCGACGCCGAGGCCGGCCCGCAGCCTACAACGGTTAAACTCTGGTATGCCGCCGAGGACCTGCGTCTGGCGCGTGCGGTGTTTGTAAACCGCCTGTCGCGCTCCGAGGCCAGCTTTGCGACCACGATGGACCTGCTGCAGGAGCGCTTTGGTACGCGCCTGGGCGCCGTGACCCTTCCCTGGGGCGAGGGCGAGGACTTTGACGGCATCATCGACCTGGTGCGCATGAAGGCGCGCCATTGCAACGGCACCGAAGCCGTTGAGTCGGAGATTCCCGAGGAGTATCGTGCCCAGGCCGAGGAAGCCCATGACCATCTGTGCGAGCTGGTGGCCGAGGCTGACGACGAACTGATGATGAAGTACTTGGAAGGCGAGGAGACGCTGACGCAGGAGGAGCTTGAAGGCCTGCTGTCGAAGGCGATCGCCGAGCGCATCTTTGTGCCGGTCTTTGCGGGCGATTGCATTAAGGAGCAGGGCGTCAACTCGCTGATGGACGACATCGCGACGTACTTCCCGGCGCCGACCGACTACGGCGAGATGCCGCTTATCGACGGCGATTCGCTCAAGATTTCGAGCGATGACGACCGTCCGGTGGCGTTTGTGTTTAAGACCCTGGCCGATCCGCAGCAGGGTCGCATCAGCTTTATCAAGGTGCTGACGGGCACGCTTGAGCCGGGCCTTGAGCTGGTCAATGCGCGCACGCGCAAGGGCGAGCGTCTGGCTCACCTGTATGTGATGTGCGGCCGCGACATGACCGAGGTCGGTCACGCCTATGCCGGCGATATTATCGTGGCGCCTAAGCTGGCTGCCGAGACGGGCGATACGCTCTCCATTACCGGTAAGGTCGAGGCGGCGGCGTTTAAGTTTCCCAACTCGCAGTACCGCATCGCCATCGAGGCTGAGAATCGCGGCGACGAAGAGAAGCTCTACACGTTTATCGAGAAGGCTTGTAAGGCCGATCCGACCATGAGCATCGACCGCGACGAGGAGACCGGCCAGACCATTATCTCGGCGGTGGGCGAGGCACAGGTTTCGGTCCTGCTCAATCGTCTGGAGGACCGCACCAAGGTCGCTGCCAAGAGCGTGCCGATCCGTATCCCGTATCGCGAGACCATCCGCCGCACGGCAAGTGCCCAGGGTCGTCATAAGAAGCAGACCGGCGGCGCCGGCCAGTATGGTGACTGCTGGCTGCGTGTGGAGCCGATGATTACCGCCGACGGTACGAGCGACGGTTATGAGTTCGTAGACGAGGTCGTGGGCGGCCGCATTCCACGCTCGCTCATCCCCGCCGTGGATAAGGGCGTTCAGGAGACTATGAAGGACGGCATCATCGCCGGCTACCCGCTCACGGGCATTCGCGTGGCTGTGTACGATGGCTCGTATCACAGCGTCGACTCCAACGAGATGGCGTTCCGCGCGGCGGCCCGCATCGGCCTGCGCAAGGCATGTGCCGATGCCGATCCGGTGGTGTTGGAGCCCATCGAGGAAATCACGGTGACTATCCCCGAGAGCTACGCCGGCGCCGTGATGGGCGACATCTCGGCCTCGCGCGGTCGCGTGACGGGCATGGAGACCGACGAACGCGGCGATACCGTGGTCATTGCCCAGGCGCCGCTGGCCGAGCTAACGGATTACTCGACGCGCCTGCGCTCTATCACGCGCGGCACGGGCGACTTTACCATGAAGCCTGCAGGCTATGAGCAGGTGCCTTATGACGTTCAGGCCAAGCTGGTCGAGCGCTATGAGGAGGGCCGAGCTAAGTAACGTGTGGCTTTGTCTGCGCCGCGCATGTCGATGCAAGGGCCGTTCTGGGTGATCCGGAGCGGCCCTTTTTGATCCCCGGTGGGGTTGCAAATCGGTTCTTGTCGTGGCTCGGGGCTAATCCCTCGAGGCCTGGTTGCGGCCGGTGGCGTAGACGATCTGCACATGCGGCTGCAAGTTGTAGCAATAAACGTGGAAGCACAGCGTCTTGCCGTGATCCTCGACCGACTGCGCCTCAAGGCGGACACCGCGGCAGACGAGTTCCTCTTCGTTATACATGGGCGTGACGCGGTAGAGCACGTGATTGCCCGTGTCGTGGATGTAGTCGAGGATCTGCTCTTCAAACGGCAGCATGCCCGTTTCGTTGAGATAGCGCGTGCCGGTGAGGAGATTCTTGCGATTGGCGTTCTCGCCGCAGAGCGACCAGGCGATAAGGTGGCAGCGGTTGTAGAGGCTCTGACCCGGAATAAAGTCGTAGCGCTGCTGATGCCAACCGGCAGGATGGATACGCGAGATATCGCCGCGCTTGCCTTGGCCGAGCGATTCGGGTCCTATGCAGGCGAGCGCTTTGCGGGTACGGCCCAGGCTGTCGAGTTTAGAGAACTTCTTAAAGCAGCCCTCTTCGGTGGCCCGTTCGTATTCATCGAGCGTGAACGACGGCGTGCCGAGCGGATGCGTGCCGTCGGCGCGGAGGGCAACGTAGGGGTTGCCGGCGTAGTCGGGAATGCTGCTGAGATATACGCCGCGGGCGCGGTTGAGGTCGGGGTTTTCGACCTCGTCGATGGGGGTGGCGGAGCTGTCCTCGGCAGCGCCGTCGCCGGTGTCGGTTGCGGCGGAGTCGGAGTCATCGCCTGAGTCTTGGCTATTTTGAGAGTCCGAGGAACTCGCTGTTCCCGATTCGAGCCGGGCGACCAAGTCCGCTTCGTCGTCGGTGCGGTTGGGGCTCTCGCTTTGCTTCTCGGCCAGGGCCGCCGCCTGCTCATCGCTTTGCGGCGACAACAGCTTGGGCGCCCCGTCGAGCGATCCCGTAAACAGCGCAAATCCCAGCACCACGGCGGTGCCGATGGAAAGTACTTGCTTGTAGGCGGACTTGCGCGACATTGAGGCTCCTGGATAGTCGGTTGCGGATTTACCAGTCTAGCAGGAGACACTGCAGCCCGTTTTGGCGAACAAATATTCAAGAGTCTGGATAAACGCTACTGTTTCATTTGCCTCGCATGGAGCTGCGGTCGTTGGGCTGTGCGGGGGCTATCGGCGTTTCCCCAGATAAAACCTGCCAAAATAAACCTGTCCCTAATTGGCAGGTCGGCGGTCCATGCCCGCCAAACTAAGTTGCGGTGGAATAGTTCCTGTTTGGGCCCGAGGGGCCGCAAAACAGGAACTATTCCACCGCAACTTAGGGTACGGTTGGGATGCGTACGCTTTAAAGAGCGGAACCCTTGGTTAGAGAGATTGCTCTTGTCTCTCTAAATGTTTCTCTAAAGAGAAAGTCGGTTAGAGAGATGACCTTAGATAATCTAGCAGCGAATTCGCTATATCTCTCTAAAACAAGGTACTTATCTCTCTAAAGTTAGAGAGATATACTAAACTTTAGTGATAAATCTATTGTTTTAGAGAGATGGAATGCCAATGCTGCCGGATGAACCTCTTGGCCTTATCGTTGAGCGCCTTCGCAGACGGGGGACCGATGACGCATCGGTAGAAGTTAAAGCCTGCACGAATAAATTGAGTGCAGACGTATGGGAGACAGTGAGCGCTTTTGCGAACACTGCCGGCGGGCTCATTATTATGGGCCTGAACGAAGCCGAAGGATTTGTTCCTTCTGCCAGCTTTGCTATCGACAGGGTGCGCGATCAGTTTGTTTCGGGTATCGGAGACGGGGGCTCAGCGGCGGTAGTGGCCCATGCGCCGCGCTATGAGCTTGATCGAGGCGAGGTCGACGGGTTCCAGGTACTTCTGGTGCGCATCTTTGAACTTGAGCTCAAAGCGAAGCCATGCTATATCGGCGCGCGCGGCGTGCAGAACGGTAGCTACAAGCGCGTGGATGATAAAGATATCAAGATGTCGCCCGCTGAGCTATATGAGCTACAGAGTGCGCTGCTTCCGAGTGATGCAGACGGTACGGTGGTTTCGGAGGCAACAGTCGAGGATTTGGATCCAGATGTCGTGCGGTCCATTATCGCAAATCGTCGGCTGCAGACCCCGCGCGTTTTGCGCGGGGCCGATACGCTGGAAAAGCAGCTGGCCAGACTCAATATCACTACAAAGGATGGGGCTGTGAAGCTCGCGGGGCTTCTGTCGGCGGGAATTTACCCCCAGCAGTTCTATCCCAAGCTGATGATCGATGTTGCCGTTCATTCCGATGTGGAAAAATCTGCTCCTGGGCAACCCCGGTTTATTGACCGCCAGTTGTGCGATGGCCCGATTCCGGCCTGCATCGAAGATGCCCTCGCTGCGATCGGACGAAACTTGCGCAAAGCGGCGATAGTGCGAGGCGCTGGTAGAAGGGAAGATTGGGAAGTACCCCAGGAGGTTTTGCGCGAGGCCTTGGCGAATGCCTGCATCCATCGAGAGTATTCGCCCATGTTTGTGGGGCAGGCCGTGAGCGTCGATATCTACCCAGACAGAATAGAGATCAAAAACCCCGGCGGGCTTTGGGGCGGAAAGACGGTGGACAATCTTGCGGACGGGGAATCGCGCTGCCGAAACCCAAAGCTCATGAGTCTGATGGGGGCGACGCCGTTAGAGCATGCTGAGGGGGCTGTTGCGGAAAGTCAGGGATCTGGCATCCCGGCTATGATTCGCGAGATGGAGTCTCGTTCGCTTGGCAGGCCGAAATTTATCGTTAAGGCCGATTCGTTTACGGTGCTGCTTTCCCGGCACGGGGCGGAGCTTGCTGAAAACCGCATGTGGATTCAGGGCCATGTGGACACCGAACTGACGCATCGCGAGGAAACATTGCTCATGTTTATGCGGGAGCATGGGTGCGTATGCGATGTTCAAAAAATACGAGAGGCTTTGAAGTGGGATTCGGATGACATTCGCCTGATCTGCGGGGACCTTGTCGATAAACATGTCCTGTCAAAGTGTGGCAAAGACACGTTTGAAATTATCGATATGAGCAGAGAATCGTCAGCTTCGACGGCGGATAGGATCCTGGAGGCTCTCAGCGCCGGAATGGATATGACGGCGCGAGAAATAGCGGTTGCATCGGGGGTCAAGATTTCGTCCGTCCGTTACCATCTGCCAAAAATGGCGGATAAAGGACTCATTGAAGTAATGGGTTCATCGACGAGCCGCAACCGCCGCTATCGGAAGAGGTAGATGTGGCTGAGTCGCCTCTCTAGTGTCTCTCAAAGATAGATGGATGCTAGAGAGGCAGTTGCCCTGCGATATTTCCCCAGATAAAACCTGCCAAAATAAACCTGTCCTTTTTTGGTAGGTTAAACGGCGTAACTTAAAGGTTCATGTTGCCGTGGATGTAGGGGGTGACCTCGGGGGAGATATGGCCGCAGCCTAGGTTTCGCAGGGCAGATTCGATAGCGGCGGGCAGTGGGGTCTTGCCCTCGTCGTTGACCGCGGCGCCACCGAGGGCGGCAATCTTGGCAACGTCTGCCGGCTCGGCCTCGATATGCATGCAGCCGCCGACGAGGCGTGCGCGGACCTGGTCCAGGCCAAGGTCGTGCAGGTAGTCCTCACAGGTGCGGATTACATCGACCTTCTCGCGCGTGAGCTTCTCGCCCGTGGGGACTCGCGTGGCCAGGCAGGCTCCTGCCGGCAGGTTCCAGACGGGATAGCCCCAGGCGCGTAGCAGCTCGCGCTCCTCGTCCTTGGTAAAGCCGACCTCCATAAGCGGCGAGCGCACGCCGAGCTCCTGGGCGGCACGCATGCCGGGGCGGTAGTCACCGCGATCGCTTGCATTGCTGCCGTCGATGACGGTGGGAAAGCCGAGCGACTTGGCGTGGTTGACGATGGCGGTAAAGCCGGCGTGCTTGCAGTGGTAGCAGCGATCAGCATCGTTGCAGGCTACTTGGGGGAGCTGCAGCTGATCCACCGAAAGATTGAGCACGGGGAGCTTAAAATGCGGCCCCTCATCGGCCTGCCCGTCAACCGCCCGCTCAAACGAAGCCTGCTCGGGCGTGCCGATGAGCGGCGTGGTGAGGTGAACGAGAAGCGTGCTGGCGGGCATGATGCGGGCGCAGACCGCGGCCAAAAAGCTGCTGTCGACGCCACCGGAAAAGCCGATGGCGACGCGTCCGTATGCCAAAAGCAGCTGCTCGAGCGCTGCGAGTTTGTCCTGAAGCCCCTCTGCGGGCGCGGTAGTGTCTAAAAACATGAATTGATCCTTACCAATATGTACTCGGTCGAAAACTATAATCCTACCGAGTCGCTTGTCATAAGACTTCTATCTATGTAACGAAAGTGCAATATGCTATATACGTTATATACAAGTTTGTAAAGTGCGGTAGAGTGACAGTAACGCAATCCGGTGAGGGGACCGATATGATCAAGGCTGTTATTTTTGACATGGACGGAACGCTGGTCGACACCGAGCGTTTGGGTATCAAGGCGTGGAAGGCGGGCGCGGCCGAGCTGGGATTCGCGATTGATGATGCGCTGATCCATCAGTTTATCGGTCGCACGCTGCCCGATGTCATGGACATTCTTGAGGCGCATTACGGCAGCAGGGAAACCGCTGAGGCGATCTATCATCGCCACAAGGAGATCCGTGACGAGATGGTTAAGACCGACCTGGAGCTTAAGGACGGCGCCGCCGAGTGCCTCGACGAGCTGCTGGCTGCGGGCTATCACGTGGGCCTTGCGACGTCGTCGCGCCACGTTACCGCCGAGCGCAACCTTAAGATAGTCGGCCTCTTTGACAAGTTTGAGACGGTGACCTGCGGCGAGGACGTCGTACACGGCAAGCCCGATCCCGAGATGTACCTGCTCGCCTGCGAGCGCGCGGGCTTTGCTCCCGAGGAGTGCGCCGTGGTCGAGGATTCCCGCAACGGTTGCGTCTCGGGCATCACGGCCGGCTGCCACGTCTTTGCCGTTCCCGACATCGTGCCGCTGTCGCAGGACGTGGTGGACGGCTGCGAGGCTGTGCTCGATACGCTGTTCGATCTGACGGCCGCGGTCAAGGCCGTGCGTTAGCGTTCGCACGTGAGTCGCCATGCCCCGCACCCGATTCCGCAGGACGGTGACGGCCCAACCCGCAACATGGCTGCCTGCCTGGGCAACCAGACCGACACGATCCTCAAGGTCGCAAAGATCTTAAGGTGCCTGTCGAGGTCGTTTGCCGTTAACGGTGACCGCGCGGAGGCATTGTTCTAAAAAATGGAATTGAATCCATTTTTGCTAAGAAGCTCACGAAATCTGGATTACATTCCATAAATATCCGTAGCTGCAGGTCCGGCTAAACGGGGAGGGCGCATGGGGCCAGTAAAAAACGCCGCAGCGGGCCTGTTTCCGTTGCGGCGTTTTTTGTTACAAGTAGGCGCCCAGGTTGATGTCGGTTGTCGGGACCATGGGTTGGCCCGTCGGGTGCTGCTCGGCCTTTTGGGTGCTCACACGCTCGAGCAAGAAGGGGCGCACGAGCTCCTGACGATTAATGTCCTCGGTGGCCGTGACCGTGGTGACGGTGCGCGCGGCGGAGCCGATGCGGACTCGTTTGGTCTTGGCGGCAGGTTTATCCTCGATTTGTTCCATGAGCAGCTGCACGCCCTTGCGGCCGATCTCGTAGCCCGGTGGTGCTACCGTGGTGAGGGGGACCGATCCGCTCCAGGCAAGTGGGTTGCCATCGCAGCCGGCAACAAGAATCTGGCCGGGGACGGAAATGCCTTTGTCGGTCAGCGCCGAGATAACGCCCGAGGCCAATACGTCGGTCAGGCCGATGACAAAATCGGGGCGCTCGCCAGCAGGGCGCTCGGCAATCTGGGCACCGATACTGTAGCCGTCGGCTGCGGTATTCCATTCGCCGGCGTCGATGACTTCGATCTTGATATCGGGGTGTAGAGCGAGCGCTTTATGAATGCCAAGGACGCGCAGGGTGAGTTGCATAAATGCTGCTCGACCCACAACAGCGATATGGCGTGCGCCGCGGGCGATGGCGAGCTCGGCGATAATGCGCCCCTGTGCCTCGTTGTCGGCGGCCACGTAGTAACCGGGTTCTGAACAATGGACGTCCAGATGGACGATCGGCACGGGCATTTTAGTCATGGCCGGGTGCCAGTCGGGGGATGCCATGGGCTGAACCATGACGCCGGACATCTGCGTGCCCATAAAATAGCGCAGGTAATGATCCTCGAGAATATCGTCGTTATCGGCATTGGCGATGAGCAGATCGTAGCCGTGCTTGCGGGCCTCGTTGTGGGCGCCGCTGGCGATTTGGAGCGAAAAGCCGTGATCGAGACGGGGGAGCACCAGGCCAAAAGACTTGGTGGCGCCGCCCGCGAGCTGACGAGCGCTTTGGTTGGGCAGGTAGCCAAGGCGATTGATGGTCTCGTTGATGAGCTTGAGGGTCTCGGGGCGCAGCTTTTCGGGGTGGTTGAGCGCGTTGGAAACCGTGCCCAGCGAAACCCCGGCCTCGCGCGCGACGTCGCTGATTTTTACCTTTGCCATAGCGGCCCCTTTGATGCGTTTCAAGTACAAGCCAGATTGTAGCATCCCAAACCTACCAAAAAGGGACAGGTTTATTTTGGCAGGTTTATCTGGGGAAACGCCGTTGCCGGCGCAACCACCACAAAGGGGACAGGCACCTTTGTGGTGGCTTGAGCTGCCCGGGCCTTCAATTGTCTCGATCTGTAACATCTGGACGGCAAAATCGCCTTCACCTGTTACAGATCGAGACATAGTGCAGGAGCCGAACCGTAATGTCTCGATCTGTAACACTAAGCCGGCTTATTGCGGCCCAGATGTTACAGATCGAGATCTCTCGCCGGGATAGGCCGCCGCCCCGGTCCAAACCACCACAAAGGTGCCTGTCCCCTTCGTGGTGGTTTGGACCGGCTGGGCATGTGTGCATCGGGTGGTATCTAAGTTGAGATACCACTTCTAGTATATCAGCTTGCGCTTGCGTGAGTACAATACTCGAACGTTATACGTCTCAGCGCCCCCTGTGCGTGGACGTCTTGCAGTCACGCGAACGAAGGGATTTATCCTATGTGCGGAATCGTCGGCTACACCGGCTCTGATATTGCAAAGAACATCCTGGTCACGGGCCTCAAGCGCATGGAGTATCGCGGCTATGACTCCTCGGGTGTTGCGCTCGAGGTGGGCGAGGGCGCCGCGGCGCACCTCGACGTCATCCGCCGCGTGGGCAAGGTCGCGGGCCTGGAGAGCGAGCTTTCCAACATCGACAGCGACGCTACCTGCGGCATCGGCCATACCCGCTGGGCTACCCACGGCAAGCCCTCCGTCGTTAACGCCCATCCCCACACCAGCTGCGACGGTCGTATCGCCATCGTCCACAACGGCATCATCGAGAACTTCGCCGAGCTGCGCGAAGAGCTGGAGGGCCGCGGCCATCACTTTAAGAGCGAGACCGATACCGAGGTCTTCGCGCATCTGATCGAAGAGGCTTATGCCGAGACGCACGACCTGATGGCCTCCGTGCGCGAGGCGTGCACCCACGTGGTCGGTGCCTATGGTCTGGCCGCCGTGTGCGCTGACGAGCCCGGCGTGATCGCCGTGGCCCGCAAGGATTCCCCGATCGTGGTCGGCGCGGGCGAGGCCGGCGCCTATGTCGCCTCCGATGTCATCGCGCTCATCGACGCCACCCGCGATGTCGTGGTGCTCGAGGACGGTCAGTTTGCCAAGCTCACGCCCGCAGGCGTCGAGTACACCGACGAGACTGGCAACGTTATCGAGCCCAAGGTCACCCACATCGACTGGGACCTGGACATGGCAGAAAAGGGCGGTTATCCCGACTTTATGCTCAAGGAAATCCACGAGCAGCCGCGCGTCGTGCGCGACACGCTGGTCGGTCGTATGACGCCGGCCGGCGAGCTTGACATCGACGAACTGGGCCTTTCGCTCGAGGAACTCAACGACATCGACCGCGTCTACGTGATCGCTTGCGGCACCAGCTATCACGCCGGTCTCATTGCCAAGAACCTTATCGAGGGCTGGGCTCGCATCCCCACCGAGGTTGAGGCGGCCAGCGAGTTCCGCTATCGCAATCCCATCATTACGCCGACGACGCTTGTCGTTGCCGTGTCCCAGTCGGGCGAGACGGCCGATACCCTTGCCGCCATTCGCGACGCGCGCATCAAGGGTGCCAAGGTCTTCGGCATCACCAACGTGGTGGGCAGCCCCGTGGCGCGTGAGAGCGACGGCGTCATCTACACTAAGGCCAACAAGGAGATCGCGGTCGCCTCGACCAAGAGCTTCATCGGCCAGGTCGTGAGCCTTACGCTTTTGGCTCTGCTGCTAGCGCAGGTCAAGTACCGCCTGACCACCAAGCAGGCGCGCATGCTGTTCCGCGAGCTTTCCGATACGGCCGAGCAGATCCAGTGGATTTTGGATACCCAGACCGAGGCCGTGCATGAGGCCGCCCTGCTGTGCAAGGACGCGCAGTCCGCACTGTTCGTGGGTCGCGGCATGGGTGCCGCTATTTCCTACGAGGGCGCGCTTAAGCTCAAAGAGGTCAGCTACCTGCACGCCGAGGCCTACGCCGCCGGCGAGATGAAGCACGGCCCCATCGCCCTGATCGACCCGGGCTTCCCCGTCATCGCCGTGGCCACCAAGAGCGCCACCTACGACAAGACCGTGTCGAACCTTATGGAGTGCAAGGCACGCGGCGCCAAGGTCATCGTCGTTGCCACCGAGGGCGACGAGGAGATCAACAAGATCGCCGACTGTATTATCCGCGTGCCAACAGTCCGCGACGTGTTCAGCCCCATCACGGCGAGCGTCCCGCTGCAGCTGCTCGCCCGCGAGGTCGCCATCCTGCGCGGCTGCGACGTCGACCAGCCTCGAAACCTCGCCAAGAGCGTGACCGTGGAATAACTAATATTCCGCCGTCCTAACGACCAAGGCCCGGCTCCTGATCAAGACGGAGCCGGGCCTTTTCTGCATTTGCCCAGATAAAACCTGCCAAAATAAACCTGTCCCTTTTTGGCAGGTTAGCGAAGCTTGCTGGTCTCGAAGTACTCGGGGAACTGGTCCAGGACCTCGGTTTGGTTACGGAACATCATATGCAGGTGCTTGCTGACCAAAAAGCTCGCTTCGATGGGGTCGCGACCGGCGATAGCGCGGCGAATCTGCTTGTGCTCGTTCACGATGTCCTGATTGTCGAGAACCTGCGTGGCGGCGCGCAGCCAGCGGAAGCGCTCCAGGTCGGCATTGGTCTCCTCGAGCCACGACCACACAGTGCTGCGGCATGCGATGCTAAAAATCATGTGATGCATGAGGTTGTCGCTCAAAAAGAAGCCGATGCGATCCTCTTCGGCCATGGCCTTTTCCTGCAGCACGATGGCGCGGTCGAGCTGCTCGATGCCGGCCGACGTGGCTCGCGCACAGCACTCCACAATCACCTGCTTTTCCAGATGTTCGCGGATGTAGCAGGCACTCTCGGCAAGGGTGAGGTTGATGGGTGAGACGTAGGTGCCGCTCTGGGGCACGGTGCGCACCAGGCCTTCCTGCGCCAAGCGAACCAAAGCCTCGCGCACGGGCGTGCGCCCCATATCCAGGTCGTCGCAAAGTTGCTTGACGCCCAGCTTTTCGCCCGGCTTGTAGTCCAGGTAGACGATTTTGCGTCGAATGGTGTGGTAGGACTGGTCCTGTAGGCTCGTTTCCTGCTCGCCGACGTGCATCGATTCTTCCATAGCGCCTCGCAACTGTTCTATCAAACTCATATGTCAGTTGTTAATTATGCCGCGAATCAGCTCTCTGCGGTGGGTAATTCGGCTGTTGCCTGAGAACTATTGCGGCATCTTAGTCTGTGTTTGCGCAAGGCTGCGCTCAATATTGCCGTATCATAAGCCGTCGCAAACGTGAAATAGAAAGAAGGAATCCCATATGCAACTGGCGAATATCGTACGCGAGCGCCGGAAGGGCGTCTTGTTCTGCCTGATCATCGCTATCCCCGCGACGTTGCTCGGCAAACAAATTGAGGTGGTCGGCGGTCCGGTATTCGCCATCCTCATCGGCATGGTTCTGGCGCTTGCCTTTCCTAAGAACCGTCGCGAACAGCTCGCCGCCGGCGTCACCTATACGTCCAAAAAAGTCTTGCAGTACGCGGTTGTCCTGCTTGGCTTTGGCATGAACCTGTCCCAGATTCTGTCCAAGGGCGCCCAGTCGCTGCCGATTATCGTGGCGACAATCTCGACCTCGCTTGTTGTCGCCTTCGTGCTCTGCCGCGTTATGAATGTGCCGGGCAAGATCGCGACGCTTGTGGGTGTGGGTTCGTCGATTTGCGGCGGTTCGGCCATCGCTGCGACCGCGCCCGTCATCGATGCCGACGATCGCGAGATTGCCCAGGCCATTTCGGTCATCTTCCTGTTTAACGTTATCGCGGCGCTCGTGTTTCCGACGCTCGGCGGTATGCTCGGCTTGACCAACGAGGGCTTTGGTCTGTTTGCCGGCACCGCCATCAACGACACCTCGTCGGTAACGGCTGCGGCGAGCGCTTGGGACAGCATGCATCCCGGCGCCAATGTGCTCGAGAGCGCCACGGTGGTCAAGCTCACCAGAACGCTGGCCATTATCCCCATCACGTTGGTTCTCGCATGCTGGCAGATGCATCTGGCGCGCAAGGCCGGCGGCGACGCTAAAAGCACGTTCTCGCTTAAACGCGCGTTTCCCATGTTTGTGCTGTTCTTTGTGCTGGCGAGCGTGATCACCACGGTGCTTCAGCTTCCTGTATCCATTACGGCGCCCATCAAGGAGCTTTCGAAGTTCTTTATCGTGATGGCCATGGCGGCTATTGGCTTTAATACCGATATCGTCGAGCTGGTCAAAAAGGGCGGCAAGCCCATCGCATTGGGCTTTTGCTGTTGGATTGGCATTGCGTGCATGAGTTTGGGGATGCAGCACGTGCTGGGAATCTGGTAGAGAAGTAGCCAGTTTGCGTGTTGGCTGCTGGTGAGCGCATTCTCACGGTGGAGCGATAGGAGCTCTTGCGGGTATGGCTTGTCCGCAGGTTTATAAGTCCCGAAGAGCTCTTATCGCCCCGCCAGGATGGCGATGCGGGGCAACACCTATACTCGCAGGACGGCGCTTTCTGCCCTATAGTGTTTGGTGAGCAATATCGTTCAATTTTGAAACACTCGGTCGTGCGACCGTCGGCGGCTGCACGTCGCCGCGGACAGGGGCAAATCATGGATAGCGATGCCAAGCTGAACATCTTGACTGAGGCCCTGGCTGCTGCCGGGGCCTCGGCATTGGCAATCGATGCGCGTGGGGACGTCGCGATTTCGACCATGAATGACGCGGCGCTTGAGCGGGATGTGGCGGCTTTTGTCGCTGAGCGCCTCGACCGTATAGGAGACGGCGCGCGTCTGGTTATGGGACGTGCGGGTGCGCGCCTGAGCCTGACCGTTCGCCCCACCGACAAAGAGGGCGGGAGGCTTTGGGTCGCGGTGGTCCGCGAGGTGCGCGGCGCCGCAGCGCATGCGGGTATCGAATGGCTCAACGCCGACGAAGTTGAGACCCGCTACGAATCGAGCACGTATGGCATCGTTGAGGGGGCGGCATCGGTGGCTGCGCCGGTCGCCGAGAGCTATGCGCGCGGTGTGCCCCTTATGCTCGAGGGCGAGCTGGGGGCGGGTCAGGTCGAGATAGCCAAGCGCCTCTATCTGGACGGTCCTTTTGCCGATCAGCCCTTTGTTTCCGTCGCGCTCGATGAGCTCACCGATCGCGGTTGGCGCCATGTGCTCAAAAGCTCCGAATCGCCGCTGTTTCAAACAGGGTTGACCCTGTGCATTGAGGGCTGGAATGCGGTTGGTCCCCAGCGCCTCCGCGAGCTCGTTTCCACGATGACCGACACCGCGTTGGCGAAGCGCTGCCATGTGGTGCTGACGGCGAATGACATGCCGGGCGGCAGCGAAAGCGATCAAGCCGCCTTTGTGACCGAGCGCTTCGCCTGTGCGGTGAGCGTGGCGCCGGCGATTGCCGAGCAGGGAGCCGCGTCGACAAAGGTTGCGCGCTATTTGGAATATCTCGCTGATGCATTTGGGACGGCAGCGCCCACGCTGTCCGCCACGGCGACGAAGACGCTCGATGCTTACCGCTGGCCGCGCAACTATCTGCAGCTCCGCGAGGTCTCGGAACGACTGTATATATTGGTGGGGGCGGGCGCGGTGGACCGCGCTGTGGCGGAGGAAGTGCTCGCCCAAGAGGACGTGATTAAGACCGCAACCTTTGGCGCCCCGACACTCGAAAGTGACCTGTATATCCTGCGACCGCTGGCCGATACCGAGCGAGATATCGCGCATCTGGTTGTAGATCATCTACACGGCAACCGAACCCGTGCGGCGGAGGTGCTTGGCATAAGCCGTACAACGCTGTGGCGCTTGCTGAAGGACGATGACCGTTGAGCGAGGCGCCCGTGACCGCGCGCGACGCGTGTGCTACAGTCCAAAGCGTTATTGTTTCGATTTGGTTACGGCGTGCGAGGGCATATGGCTGAGACTTCAAAACCGAGCCGCAGAAGGCGGAGCGCCGCGCCGGTTAACCGACGCACGACATCGGTGACGTGGGGCAAACACGCCTCGGGGTTTGATGGCTCGTTCAAGCGCACTAAATATGGCTATCCTTCGGCAAGCGCTCGCTTGGCCATGCAGGCCGAGTCGTCGCTGTGGGGCCGCAAGCGCGTGGTGGGCTCAAAGCTCAAGCACGACGGAACGCTCGGTTACATCAGCCGCGGGGCGGCTCGTCGCAGCGGGCTCAATCCGGCTGGTTGGCATCGTTATGTTCCGATCGCGGTCGTCATTGCGGTGATCATCATCGCACTCGCTGCGCTTGGCTACGCCGGCGGCGGCGCCAACTTGGACGCAGTGTTTAAATCGCCCGAGCTCGCGCATGCAGGCACAGAAATTGTCGAGGGCGCTCAGACCCAGACGGGCGTCGCGCCCCAGCGCGGTATCGTTGCGGCAGCCTCCACCATTGCCGACGCTCAAAAGGACGAGGACGAACAGGGCGACGGCGCCGAAACGACTCAAACGAACGAAACGACGACAACTCCACCGGCAAGATAAGTTGCGAGCGGGTCCGCCGTTCGTTAGAACGGCGGGGCTAATTACTTTACATACACCACGTTGTCGCGGCGGGGTTTGGGCTCGGGTAGCGTGTCCTCGGCATAGCCCAGAATGCAGTGACCGACGCCGCGTAGGCTTCCGTCGGCGGGCAGGCCCCAGCTGGCCAGCAGCTCCAGGCCCTCGGGCGAATCGAAAACCTCGTGGGCGCGATGAATCCAGCACGAATCGACACCCAGTGCATAGGCGGCGTTGAGCAAGTTGCCCATGGCGAGCGAGCCGTCTTCCAGATGCGTGGGCACGTTGCGGTCAACCAGCACCACCACAACGGTCTTGGCGCCATAGAAGGGGTCGCTGTTGTTGCCCATAACTTGCGCGTTAAGCTGTGAGAGACGCTCGACGGTCGCGGGGTCGGTGACGGCGACAAACGTCACCGGCTGGCGGCCCATGCCGCTCGGTGCATATTGGCCGGCTTCGATAATACGTGCAAGCTTCTCGGCCTCGACGGGACGATCGCTGTATTTGCGGCAGCTGCGGCGGTGAATGAGCGCTTCGATGGTCTCCATGGTGTCTCCTTGTGGTGGCGTTGCAGATGTCACGTTCATACCCGTCGGGCTCAAACGATAGACGGTCAATTGTCCGGCCAAAAGGATAGATTCCAATTGGGAAAGTAGGTTTGCATAAAAGTGCCTTCAGAATGTGACAAACAAATGGGATGGTTAAACGTTTTATCCCGTCTACCCTGCGGTTTTTTACCACTTGCCTAAATGATGCCCGCATAACCTCTGATAAAGGTTTTACTAAAGGAGCACCAACGTTTATCAACGCGCCGTGGTGGCGCCGGGCCAGGAGGTAACTATCATGTTCCAGGCTGGAGATGTCATCGAGACCGATTTCGAAGGATTTCTGAAGCTGCTGCGTTCCAAGACGCGCGCTTTCGTGTCGATCAACGATCATGAGTACTACATCACGCACACCGATGGCTATTGGCGTGTTCAGGATTGCGAGGCCCTCAACGATAAGGGCCACTTTACTGACTGCTCCGAGCTGGTCAACACGGTCTGCGAGGTCGTCGAGCTGCCGTGGATTGCCGGCAAGAGCCTGCACGATAGCTTCTCGGGCGCTACGGTCTATGAGGCCGTCGCCGCTTAACAGGCAATAAAACCCGATTTTCACGCGACCGCTGGCGCTGCCCCCGCGCCGGCGGTCTTTTTCTGCCGATAGGCCATAAAAGTGCAAACATTTGCGGAGCGACTGTTGACGATAGTCAAAACTCGGACTAATCTAGAGACATAAATTGGTCAAAAATCGGACAATCGAATGGTGGGATAGATGAATAGTGTGGTTACACTGGCCGACTTCGACCGGTTGCTCAATGGACTCGACCATATTTATTCGGAGTTCTCGCGCGCCTGCGGTCTTTCGGACTGCGCTTACTGGATGCTCGTCGATACCAGCACGGCGGGCGGCAGTGTTGCCGTAAGCCGTCTGACGAGCGAATGGTTCTATAGCAAACAGACTATCAACTCGGCAATTAAAACCTTGACGGCGCGGGGCTTCGCAACGTTGGAGTTTGCCGAAGGCAGCCGTAAGAACAAGGTTGTGCGTTTGACCGAAGCGGGCATGCGGTTTGCCGAGCAATATGCGCTGCCGGCGCAAGAAGCCGAGCAACAGGCTTTCGAAGTGCTCGAGCCCTGGGAGCAACGCGAAATCATGCGCCTAATCGGAAAATTTTCCCATGCGCTCGGCGATGAGTGCGATGCCTTTAAGCAGCATATCGCTGCCGAGAGCCAGGCCGAGAATCAAGGAGAGGGGGAGTCGTGCGACTCTTAATGAGGTTTATGAAGCCGTATCGCAGGCTTGTCGCGGTGACGTTGTTGGTGCTGCTAATCGACAACGTCGGTACGCTGTTGGTTCCCACGATGCTGGCGAACATGGTCAACACCGGCATCACCACGGGCGATGTCGACTACATCCTGCGCAACGGCCTCTACATGCTTATCGCGACCGGCATGGCCAGCGGCGGCGCGGTGCTGGGCTGCTACCTTTCGGCGCGCCTGGCCGCCAACGTGGCCTGCGACATCCGCAACGCCGTCTACGACAAGTCGCTTGAGCTGTCTGCCAGCGACTTTGAGTGCTTTGGCACGGGCTCGATGATCACGCGTTCGCTCAACGACATCAACGTGATCCAGCAGGCGATTCTGCAGACGATTCAGCTGGTGCTGCCGGTACCGTTCTTGGCCGTGGCGGGCATCATCTTTGCTTGGCTCATCGATCCGGCCATGGGCATGCTTCTGGGCGTAGTCGTTGCGATTGTGCTGGTGGCGGCGGTCTTTACGGTTGCCAACGCGGCTCCGATTTTTATGCGCCTGCAGAGCTTTATCGACCGCATGAACGTGGTGCTGCGCGAAAACATCGTGGGCGTGCGCGTCATCCGTGCGTTTAACAAGGAGCGCCATGAGGAGCGGCGCCTGGACGAGGTGTTTAGCGATTACGCCGCCAACGCCATCAAAGTCAACCATCTGTTTGTGGGCCTCGACAGCTCCACCTTCTTTTTGATGAACATCGCAGAGGTGGCGGTACTGTGGGTGGGCGGCAACCGCGTGGGCGCCCACGCCATGCAGATCGCGAGCATCTCGGCGGTGCTGGAGTACGCGCTTCTGATCCTGTTCTTTGTGATGATGGCGCAGATGGTGGTGCTGACGCTTCCGCGCGCCGCGGCGTGCCTCAACCGTGCACAACAGGTGCTTCAGATTGAGCCGAGCATCGTCGATGGCGAGCGTACGCTCGATGCGGCCGCGCCCGACTCAAAGGACGGGGCCGATGCAGTCGCCGTGTTCGATCACATGTCGTTTCGCTTTGACGACGCCGACGAGGACACGCTGTGCAATTTGAACTTTACTTGTCGACGCGGTCAGACGACCGCGATTGTGGGCTCGACGGGCTCGGGCAAGTCGACGGTGGCCAAGCTCCTACTGCGCTTCCACGATGCCACCAAGGGCGCCATTCGCCTGGACGGCGTCGATCTGCGCGAGCTTTCGCAAGGTGAGATTCGCGGGCGCATTGCCTATGTGCCGCAAAAGGCATGGCTGTTCTCGGGCACCGTGGCAAGCAATCTGCGCTTTGGTAACGAGGGCGCGACCGAGGCCGACATGCTTCATGCGCTCCAGGTTGCCCAGAGCACCTTTGTGCTCGATCAGCCGCAGGGGCTCGATACCCCGGTGGCGCAGGGCGGCACGAACTTCTCGGGTGGTCAGCGCCAGCGCCTGGCGATTGCCCGCGCCCTCATGAAGCATGCCGATCTGTATATCTTCGACGACAGTTTTTCGGCCCTGGACTTTAAGACTGATGCCGCCCTGCGCCATGCGTTGCAAGACGAGACGCGTGACGCTGCGGTGCTCATCATCGCGCAGCGCATCTCGACGATCTTGCATGCCGACCAGATCGTAGTGCTCAAGGACGGCGAGGTCGCGGGCCTAGGCACGCACGACGAGCTCATGGAAACCTGCGAGGTGTACCGTGCTATCGCGGAATCGCAGATGAAGGGAGGTGAGTAGCATGACCGAGGAGCTCAAGAAGCAGGGCGGCGTTGATGACGCCGTTGCCGCGGGGCTGGTTGAGGAAACGGCTGCCGCGGTACCCGAGCTGGATGACGCCGCCAGGGCCGCGGCCGAGCGCGAGGCTCGCCGCCAAGCGCTGTACGAGGAAAACGAGCGCGCCGAGGACGAGCGCGCCCGTGCCGAGGCAGAGCGCATGCGCGACGTGGATGACGAAGACGAGGACGAGACGCCTCGGGATACCTGGGCGACGGTGCGCCGTTTGTGGAACGAGGCTACCGGCGACCATTGGCGCTTCTATATCGTGTTCGTGAGCATCGTGTTCTACGTCATCTTTAACACCGCCGCGCCGGCATACAGCGCTCATGTCATCGACGAGCTGTGGGGCCACATACAGGCGGCGTTTGCCAGCGGAACCACCTTTAGCATCACCTGGGACCAATGCGGTAAGACCATCTTTGTCTACTTTTTAATCTGGACGGCCGCCGGATCGTTCTATGCGCTGCAGAGTTTTTTGATGTCGAGTGTTGCTGAGCGCCTCAACCTGCGCCTGCGCAACCGCATCGCGCAAAAGCTCAGCCGTCTGCCGCTCGCCTACTTTGACGCGCATCGTCCCGGTGAGGTGGTCAGCCGTGCGACCAACGACCTGGACAAGATGTCCGAGAGCATGCAGCGCGGCTTGTTGCAGCTGCTGATGTCGATCGGCACCGTGACGGGCGCCATCATCATGATGTTCGTCTATAGCGTTAGGCTCACGTTGATCTTTTTGGGTTTTACGGTGGTATCGCTGCTGGTGACCAAGGTGGTCTCGCGCCGCACGCATGACGTAACCGGTGAGCGCCAGGAATGGGTCTCCAAGATTACGAGCGCGGTCGAGGAAGGCTATTCGGGCCGTCTGGTGATTCGCGCGTTCAACCGCGAACGCCAGAGTTCTGCCGAGGTGCACGAAGCCTCGGGCGAGCTGGCGCGCGTGAGTGCCAAGGCCGACTATATGATCAATGCCGTCGGCCCTGCGGTGCGCTTTATCGGCCGTTTGGCGCAGATCGTGATCGCGCTGGTGGGCTGCAGTATGCTGGTTGCCGGTCACATGACCGTCGGCGTGTTCCAGGCGTTCTTCCAGTTTATCTACGAGGCGTCCGAACCCATGACGCAGCTGTCGTTTACCTTTAACTCGCTGCAGAGCGCGCTGGCGGGCGCAGAGCGCGTGTTCGACCTGCTCGATGAGCCCGAGATGGAGGCCGATCCGCTGCCGGACGAGGCCGCCAAGCTGCCGGGTCGCGTTGAGGGCCGCGTCGCTTTTGAGCATGTGCGCTTTGGCTATTCGCCCGACAAGCCGCTTATGCGCGACGTGTCGTTTACCGCTGAGCCGGGCCAGAAGATCGCCGTGGTGGGAACCACGGGCGCGGGTAAGACCACGCTCATCAATCTGCTCATGCGCTTCTACGAGATTGACGGCGGGCGTATTACCCTCGACGGCGTGGATACGAGTCGCATGGATCGCGGCGAGCTGCGGCAGCAGTTTGGCATGGTGTTGCAGGACGCCTGGCTGTTCGATGGCACGATCGCCGAGAACATTGCCTACGGGTGTCCCGAGGCGACGCGCGACGAGATCGTCGCGGCCGCCCGCGCCGCGCAGGTCGACTTCTTTGTGCGCACCATGCCGCAGGGCTACGACACGCGGGTGGCCAATGACGCCGAAAGCATCAGCCAGGGTCAGCGCCAGCTGTTGACCATCGCGCGCGTGCTGCTCAACAACCCGGCGATTCTCATCTTGGACGAGGCGACCTCAAGCGTGGACACGCGCACCGAGCTTGCCATCGGCCGCGCCATGGACGCGCTCATGCGCGGGCGTACGAGCTTTGTGATCGCGCACCGTCTGTCGACGATCGTTGATGCCGACTTGATCTTGGTCATGGACCACGGCAACATCATCGAGCAAGGCACGCATGAGGAGCTGCTGGCTGCCGAGGGCGCCTATGCCGACCTCTATCTGAGCCAGTTCGCATAATGTGACAAAGGGACAGTCCCACATGTCACATCGAAAAGAAGGCGCGCCGGGGGATTGATTCCCCGGCGCGCCTTCTTGCGTTGATGCGGGTCTGTACCGTCCGCAGCCCTAGCGTTCGTCCACGAGCTTGGCGACGAGGGCTTTGAGCTCGGCCACCTCTCGCTCGAGTTCCTTGACGCGGCGGGCGTTCTCGGTGATGCCTTGGCGGTTGAGGGCGCTCTGCTCGGCGGCATCGTCGGGCATGTACTCGCGATGCTGTTTGGCGTCGAAGCTTTCCTCGAACACGCGGCAGCCGTTGCGCTTGATGATGCGCCCGGGTACGCCCACGACGGTACAGTTGTCGGGTACGTCCTTGACGACAACCGAGTTGCCGCCGATCTTGACGTTGTTGCCGATGCGAATGTTGCCGAGCACCTTGGCGCCCGTGCCCACGGTGACGTTGTTGCCCAGGGTGGGGTGGCGCTTACCGGTCTCGTTGCCGGTGCCGCCGAGCGTGACGCCCTGATAGAGTACGCAGTTGTCGCCCACAATGGTGGTCTCGCCGATGACGACGCCCATGGCGTGGTCGATAAAGAAATGTTTGCCGATCTGTGCAGCGGGATGAATCTCGACGCCGGTGATGTGGCGGGTGATTTGCGAGAGCACGCGGGCGAGCGATCGATGACCGTGTTCCCACAGCCAGTGCTCGGGCACATGATTCCACTTGGCGTGAAGACCGGGGTACGAAAGGAAAATGACCAGGCCGTTTTGCGCGGCGGGGTCCTGCGCCTGGACGGTCTTGATGTCCTCGCGAATGGTATTGATAAAGCTCACCGGCCGCCCTCCCTTAGCGCCATGGCAATGCGATTCAATAAAGTATAGCGATTCGCTAGGGATTAGGAAGAGCAATCTTTCACGGCTTAGCGTGACAGGTGTCAGTTATGCATACTTGCTGGTAATGGAGTCATGCTTTTGTGCGCTCGTGTGCATGGCCGCGCTGCAACCGTATACTGGTCAACTTGGACGTATCCGCGCCCACAACTGAGAGGTTTTACTTCATGGGTTTCATCAATTTTATCGCCGAGCTGCTTAAGGATCCGCGCACCGCGATCGCCAGTTGGATCGCCGCCGGCCCGCTTATGGCCTACGGCTGCGTGTTCCTGATCATCTTTATCGAGACGGGCGTGGTGTTCTTCCCGTTCCTTCCTGGCGATTCGCTGCTGTTTGCCTCGGGCTTCTTTGCTCACAACGGCGGCTTTAACATCGTGGCCCTGCTGGCCGTCGCATGGGCGGCTGCCATTTTGGGTGATCAGTGCAACTTTATGATCGGTCACTTCTTTGGCAAAAAGATCATCGCCTCGGGAAAAGTGAAGGCTATGACGCCCGAGCGCATTAAAAAGTCTGAGGACTTCTTGGACAAGTGGGGCCACCTGGCCATCTTCTTGGGGCGCTTCTTCCCATTTATCCGCACCTTTGTGCCCTTTATCGCCGGCATGGGCGGCATGCACTGGCGCAACTTTGTCATCTTTAACGTGCTGGGCGGCATTACCTGGTCGACGGTCTTTACGCTGCTGGGCTACTTCTTTGGCGGCATCCCCTTTGTGCAGGAGCACTTTGAGCTGCTGATTATCGGCATCGTCGCCGTGTCGATTATCCCGACCGTGGTCGGCCTGGTTAAGGCAAAGCTGGGCAAACAGAACGCGTAGCTCGAGCTAGCGCGCAAACCGTGCCGTTGAGGCCCGTCGCCGATTACGGTGGCGGGCCTCTCTAGCTTCGGCCAAATGAAAATACTTTAGTTAGTTAAAGAAAAACGTTTTATCTGATGTGTGTGCGGAGTACAATCTCGTGCATGCGAATCGACGTGCCATGGGCTTTGGTGTTGCCCGCGTGTCCCGTCCGGCTCTACGCTCCGGGCGTGCGACGTTGCGACGCGGTCGGCCTCGGTCCTTGCGTGCGAGTTCGCGAGTTTGCAACTGTGTATGTAAGGAGCGACATATGACTGTCGAGAAGAAGGATATCGATTGGGGCAGCCTCGGCTTTGGCTACATGAAGACCGATTACAGCTACGAGGCTCATTGGAAGGATGGCGAGTGGGACGAGGGTGGCCTGACCACCGACCACACCCTGCATGTCTCCGAGTGCGGCGGCATCTTCCATTACTGCCAGGAGGTCTTTGAGGGCCTGAAGGCCTACACCGCCGAGGACGGCAGCATCGTCTGCTTCCGTCCCGACATGAACGCTGAGCGTATGTATAACTCTGCCCAGCGCCTCGAGATGCCCCCGTTCCCCAAGGACAAGTTCGTCGAGGCCGTCAAGCAGGTTGTTTCTGCCAACGCCGCCTGGGTTCCGCCTTTCGGCTCCGGTGCGACTCTGTACGTGCGTCCGTTTATGATCGGCTCTGGTGACGTGATCGGCGTGGCTCCCGCTCCTGAGTACACGTTCCGCATTCTCGTGACCCCGGTCGGTCCGTACTTTAAGGGTGGCCTCAAGCCCGTTAAGCTGCGCGTTTCCGAGTACGACCGCGCTGCACCGCACGGCACCGGCAACATCAAGGCCGGCCTCAACTACGCCATGTCCCTCAAGCCCACGATGGAAGCCCATCGCGAGGGCTATGCCGAGAACCTGTATCTTGACTCCGAGTCCCGCACCTATGTCGAGGAGACCGGCGGCGCGAACGTCCTGTTCGTGAAAGAGGATGGCACGCTCGTCGTTCCGCAGTCGCACACCGACTCCATCCTGCCCTCCATCACCCGTCGTTCGCTCGTTCAGGTTGCTCAGGACCTGGGCATGACCGTTGACCAGCGTCCCGTCGAGTGGGCCGAGGTCAAGGCCGGTACCTTTGTCGAGTGCGGCCTGTGCGGCACCGCTGCCGTCATCTCCCCGGTTGGCGAGATCGACAACAAGGTCTATGGTGCCGATGAGACCGTGACCTTCCCGGCCGGCTACACCGAGATTGGCCCCGTGATGAAGAAGCTTCGCGAGACCCTGACGGGCATCCAGTCTGGTGCTGTTGAGGATAAGCACGACTGGGTTTACACCGTCGCGTAAGCTGCCATAGCTGTTCGGCCCGAGGGCAACCTTCCTTTCCGGCGCGTCCTCGGACATGAAAGAACCTCCGCTGCGCACTTCGTGCGGCGGAGGTTCTTTCGTCCTGCGGAGTGCGCCGGAAAGGAAGGTTGACCTCGGGCCTGCGTTACCTCGGCGCTGCCGTTACGGGCAATATAGATCTGAATTAAAGATGGCGCGCGGCCTTTTAGGCCGCGCTTTTGTTTTGCGTCGCGCCATGTGGGGGTGGTGGCGACGTGCATTTTTGCGAGTATTCTGCAATCGAAGGCTCCTGCATATCGTCGTTCGGGCAAAAATCCGTGCTTGTCGATGCTTTTCGCGAATAATAGGCGGTGTTATGGGCTATTGGGTCTCGGGCTGCAGGGGTATTCGCTATCTAACGCCTCTGCTGCGGAGCCCAAAGCTCTTGGCTGTGCTGAATACTCCCAAAAATGCACGGCGCTTAGAGGGGGACCTTCGCGAAAAAGGAAACCGCCCCGTCGAAGTATGCGTTCGACGGGGCGGTTTATACATTTGGCCGATTAAGGATGCGCTGCCAAACTACTAGAACTTGACGGTCGGGGCCTGGCGGGCTGCTTCGGCGGCCTCGAAGCCCTGGCGCTCCTTAAACTGGAAGATGCCGGCAAAGATGACAGCCGGGAACGTCTGGATGGCGTTGTTGTAGCTGAGCACGCAGTCGTTGTAGCTCTGGCGTGCATAGCTAATCTTGTTCTCGGTATCCTCGAGCGATGCCTGCAGCTGCGTAAAGTTGGTGTTTGCCTTCAGATCGGGGTAGGCCTCGGCCACGGCGAAGAGCTGGCGCAGCGCACCGGTCAGCACGTTGTCGGCTTCCATCTTGGCCTCGGGCGTGGTGGCCTTGACGGCGGTGTTACGCGCGCTGATCACGGCGGAGAGCGTCTCTTGCTCGTGCTTGGCGTAGCCCTTGACGGTCTCGACCAGGTTGGGGATCAGGTCGTTGCGGCGCTGCAGCTGCGTATCGATGTTCTGCCAGGCGTTATCGATGCGGTTACGCTTGGTGACCATGTTGTTGTAGATGCCGGCGATGGCGCAGACAATCACAATGACAACAACGATGCCGATGATGACGGTAATCATGATGTCTCCGTTTCGAATGGCCGCGGCGGCATGCGCCAGCTGCCGTTGGTATAACGCTACTAGTATACCCGCAACGTTTTGCCGTGCCGAACTTTCCGGTAAGCGTTATGTTTTCGGCGGGGTCGGCACCGGGGTAAAACGCGCGAGGTACAGGTGTAAGATATGCGACAGATTGACGAGTGTTGTCTTTGCCCTGAGGATGGCGATACGGATGGACCTTCGCATCAAGAAAACCTATCGTGCCCTGTTCGATGCCTTCACCGAGCTTCTCGAGGAGCATCGTTTTGAGGACCTGACGGTTGCCATGCTGTGCGACCGCGCCATGATTCGCCGCACGACGTTCTACAAGCACTTTCGCGACAAGAACGATTACTTTGCCTTTTATATCGATGAGCTCATGTCCGGCTTGCCGCAAAAACAGCCCGATGAGGCCGGCACAGTGTCTGCCGAGGACGTGCGCGCGCTCCGGCACGCGATTTTGGACGATGCCATGGACCTGATTCTGGCCCATGAGCAGCTCATGGATAACATTTTGGCAAGCAGCATGTCGGGCATGCTGACCAACGTTATTTGCGACCGCATTGCCCGCTCCATCCGCGAGCGTGTGATGAACGTGCTTGCCGAGAATGCCCTGGCCCCCGTGTCGCTCGAGACGACGTCTGAGTTTATCGCCGGCGGTATTATTCGACTTTTCACGATATGGTGGGAATCGGGCCACGATCTTGAACGTCGACCTGAGATAGCCGACGTGGTCGATGCACTGTTTGAGCGGACCATGACACCGGTGCATCACTAAAAGTGGCGGAGAGAGGGGGATTCGAACCCCCGGAACGCTCTCGCGCTCAACGGTTTTCAAGACCGCCGCATTCAACCGCTCTGCCATCTCTCCGTGAGTCGTAATGATAGCATCGTTTTGAATTTGCAACAGGGAAGGCGAACGATGACGATCACCGAAATCGACGAGAAGTTCATGCGCGAGGCGTTGGCGGAGGCGCGAGCCGCCGCGGCGGTGGGCGAGGTGCCCATTGGCGCTGTGGTGGTGCGCGCGGGTGAGATTGTCGCGCGGGCGCATAATCGTCGCGAGCTCGATCAGGACCCTTCGGCGCATGCAGAGTTCGCGGCCCTGTGCGCTGCCGCTCGGTCGCTCGGTCGCTGGCGCCTTTCCGATTGCACGGTCTACGTGACGCTCGAGCCCTGCTGCATGTGTGCGGGCCTTATGGTCAACGCGCGCGTGGGGCGCTGCGTGTATGGCGCGAGCGACGCCAAGGCGGGCGCGTTGGGATCCCTATACGATTTGAATGCCGACTCGCGCCTGAATCATCGGTTTAACGTGACGGCTGGCGTGCTGGCAGACGAGTGTCGTGAGGTGCTGAGCAGCTATTTTAGTGGGCTGCGTGGCACCGATGGTGCTGACTGCGGTTGCGGGGCCGATCTTGAGGCGCATGCCGCTCATGCCGAGGCGCTCGTGTGTGCCGAAGATATTGCCGTTGAGGCGGTCGATTTTGGTGCCGCGCGCCGCCGGCCCCGCCGTGTGCTGTTGGCGATCGATTCCTTTAAGGGCAGCGTTTCGAGCGCGCAGGCGGAGGCGGCGGTTGCCGAAGGCGTGCGCCGCGTTTGGCCCGATGCCGAGGTGCGCACATTGCCGCTGGCAGATGGTGGCGAGGGAACGCTCGATGCCATCGCCGCATGCGGTGGCGAGCTTGTGACCTGCGATGTCGCAGGCCCCTTGGGCGACCGCGTGTCTGCCCGGATGCTGGTGGACGGCGAGCACGAGTCGGCTGTAATTGAGATGGCCGAGGCGGCGGGTATTGGGTATTCACCCTGCACGGAATCGGCGGCGCTTGCGGCTTCGACCTATGGCGTGGGCGAGCTGATGCTCCGTGCGGTTCGTGCCGGGGCAAAGACTATCTATATTGGCTTGGGCGGCAGCGCCACCAACGACGGTGGCGCCGGCATGCTGCAGGCGCTGGGCGCGCGTGTGGTCGATGATCGGGGCTGCGATGTCGCCCCCGGTCTTGCCGGCCTTGAGCAGGTGGCGAGCGTTGATTTGGCGCCAGCGCTGCAGGCTTTGGATGGCGCTCGTATCGTTGTGCTATCGGATGTCGAGAATCCGCTCGTAGGGCGTCGCGGTGCGCTGGCAGTGTTCGGTGGACAGAAGGGTCTGCCGGCGGATGATGCCGAGGCGCTGGGTAAGTACGACAGCTGGATGGTCGGCTACGGCCGCCTGCTCGATACGGCAATTGTCGAGGCTCGGGCCCAGGGGTTGTTGCGCGCACCCGAGGGCGCACGGACATTTGGCTCGGTGCTCGGCGTGCCCGGCGCGGGCGCTGCCGGTGGCTTGGGCGCGGCGTTGCTGGCGCTCGGTGCGGAGCTGTGTTCGGGCGTGGAGACGGTGCTCGATCTCGTGGGATTTGACGAGCGTGTACGCGATGTCGACCTGGTCATAACGGGTGAGGGCAATATGGATGAGCAATCCGCCGCCGGCAAAGCGCCGGTGGGTGTGGCCCGCCGTGCCATGCGCTATGGCAAGCCGGTGGCCGCTGTCGTGGGCGGTCGCGCCGTCAACCTGGATGCGGTGTATGAGCAGGGCATCGACTTGGTGCTTCCGATCTGCCGCAAGCCCATGCCCCTCGACCAAGCGCTCGGTGTGCAAGAAGCCACAACCAACCTCATCTGTGCCGGTGAAGCGGCTGCTCGATCCTGCGACCTCGGCCGCATCTAGAAAAGCAGTCTTTTTGCACTTCAGGTGTTGACGCCGCCATTTATGTGCCATTAGTAGATTGCTCTTCGTTCGGTTGTTCGCCAATTAATCCTGCCAATTAATTACCATTTCGGGCGAAGACGTGGATTATCTCCATGATGGGCCTTTTTGGTCATAATGTTGTCTTTAACTGTCCTTAATCAATAGATCGCTCGTGGGAAGAGAAGGCGACACCAGAGGGGGAGAAGGGAATTGGAGAGGAAAGTTTTCGGCGGGGGGGGGCAGAGAGTCGCTGCTCTCTGCCTTGCGCTGGTTCTCGGCTTCGGATGTTTATCCGTTGGCGCGACGGCCGGTGTCGCATATGCGGCCACGGAATCGCGGACTGCGTATACTGCGGAGGAGTTTGAGATCACCCAGGACGGCGTGACCTATTCGTGCGAGACCACGGATAAGGGAACGGCGGAAATCACAGGTATTGTTGCCGACGACAGTGTGACCGCGGTGAGTGTGCCCAGCTCTATCGAGCATGGTGGCCAGGCCTACAAAGTCACCAAACTTTATTTCTCGTCTGGTATCGTGGCCAAGAACGTTGAGCAGCTGACGTTTCCCGACACGCTCGAAAAAATGTACGGAGGGAATTTCCGGAGGTTCGCAAAGGTCAAGGAGCTCCATATCCCTGGCTCCATCAAGAACTTCGGTTGCTCGCTGCAAAACGCTGGCTCGCTCGAAAAGCTCTATTTCGATGAGGGCGTCGAGGAGATTAGCGCCAACATGATGGTCTATGGCTGCAGCAACCTTTCGGAGATCGATCTCCCCTCCACCCTCAAAATGATTTCGGGCTCGGGCGCCTTCGAGGGGGCTACGGCCCTCACGGGCATCGAGTTTCCAAAAGATGTCGCCTTCTCCGACACCATAACGGGCGTGTTCGAAGACTGCACGTCTCTGACAAGCGTGTCGTTGCCCGCCTCGGTTACCAAGATCCCCTCGCACATGTTTGACGGATGCACCTCTCTCACGTCCGTCACCGCGCTGAGCGAAATCGAGTCCATCGGGGATGGGGCGTTTCGGAATTGCTCGAGTTTAACCGGGATCGATTTCCCGGGCACATTGACGAGCATCGGATCCTCTGCTTTCCAGGGGTGTGCCAGCCTGGTGAGCGTGCCCAATCTAAGCAAGGTAACAAAGATGGGCTGGGGGGCGTTTTACGAGTGCAAAAAACTGCAGGCGTCCGTGGATCTGTCCTCGCTTCAGAACATTCCGGACAATGCGTTCTGCTACACGCCGGTTAAGATCGTGGGGCTCTGCGACAGCCTGAGGAGTATCGGTGACTGGGCCTTTATCCAGAGCAACGTTGCCGTCCAGCTCCCCAGGACACTTGAGAAAATTGGCAACTACGCCTTCTATTACGGCACGTTGCCGGAGCAGTTTTCCATTCCGGATTCCGTGACTTCCGTTGGCACGGCAGCCTTCTCGGGCGTAGATGGCGTGAAGGATGTGACGATCGGGCGCGGCCTCACCAAAATACCCTCGGGTATGTTTGACGGCAGCACGGTTCAAAAGATCACAATCGAAAACAGCATGGACGACATCACCGGCTCGGAGAACCTCCCGTTCTTTGGCGTCGATATCGTCTACACGCGCGAGTCCATCGATGACGGCGTCGGCGATACCGTGAGCAATGACAGCACCAAGACCCTTCAGGATCTGGTCAACGAGGCCCCCGATGGCAAGGAAACCGTCATCACCCTGAAAAAGCACGTGAAGCTCGGCTCCACGCTCACGATTCCTGCCGGGAAGATGATTAAGATCACGTCGGATAAGCCCTATACCATCTTGGCAAAGAAAAGTGGCGTCTCTGTATTGGTCAATGTTGCCGAGAGGGCGTCCCTCGAGCTGTCAGGGAAAGCGTCCCTGAGAGGCCGTTACAACAAGGGCGCCATTATTTCTAGCAGGGGAGCAGTTGTGCTCTCTGACGAGGCCGTCGTGTACGACGGCACCACGAGCAGTGATAACGCGGGCGCCGTCGACGTGTCGGGAGAAAATGCCTCGCTTACCATGACGGGCGGCGTTATCGAGCAGTGCGAGCTGCGCCATTCGTATTGCGGTGCCGTTCGCGCGTCCAGTGGCGCTCATGTAGTTATGAGGGGTGGCGTTATCCGTAACAACGGAGTCGTTACCGGGGCCACCAATTGCTATTGGCTTACATCTTCTGGCGTCATTTTGTGGGGCGATGCTCGCTTTGACATGAGCGGAGGCCGCATCGAGGGCAACAACGGTTATCGAGGCAGTGCGGTGCTTGCGTACGGCCAGGGTAAGGGCGAAAACCAAAGAGCCAAGTTCACGATGACTGGTGGCCAGATTTCCGGCAACAGGAGCAGTAGGCTGGAGGCGGCCTACGATCCTTCCGGAGCAGTTCATATTGAGGGCAACGCCGAGTTCACCATGACGGGTGGAGAGATTAAGAACAACGTTGTGTCTGGCAAGGGCAAAGGCAAAGGCGGCGGAGTGTGTGTGGTTGACCCGGGCTGCCAGGGCGGCGAAAAGGGGAATACTGCTTTCACCATGCAGGGCGGATCCATATCTGGCAACTCCGCTTCCGCCGGCGGAGGCGTCTATACCTATTCGAATGACGTCACGCTCAGCGCGGGCGAGATCAAGGGCAATACTGCTTGGAGCATGGGTGGCGGCGTGTATAGCGAAGGCAACGAGTATCTTGGCTATAGTACGCTCCATATCGAAAACGCTCTCGTTGTTGATAACCATGCGGATAAACAGGGCGGCGGCATGTGGTTCTGCCCGACCGGAGATGCCAAGGTCTACGTCCAGGACGGCGGCCTGATCGCCAGGAACACGGCTGGTGAGGCGGGAGACGACTTTGTCTTCACCGGCTTCAAAGACGCCAAATACAAACTGACCTTGGCCAACCGCGCTCCGGGCGGCGGAAAGGTCAGCTGGTACAGAGACGGTGGGCTGTTTAACCCCGAAGGCACTTATGCGGCAACAAACCCCGAAATCCCGCGATTCTCGCCCGGTGGTGACAACGGCGAGCCCCTGTCCTTTACCGACGCCACGCCGAACGTCGCGCTTAAATCTGTGATGAGCGAGGATGCGTATAACCTCGGCGGCGGTCAGACGTCGCTGACGATCTCTGGCAATATGGCGCCGTTGGGAGGCGGCATCGGCGCCAACGGCGGTGTCGTCATCGGTAAGTCCGAGAACATCGACATTCCCATTAAAAAGGTCTGGGAGAACCCCAGGATTCCCCATCCTGATGAGGTCAAAGTAAATCTCAAGAACGGCGATACCGTCATCGATTCGATCACCCTGAACGAGTCCAACGGCTGGAAGGGCTCCTTCGAGGGCCTGCCCAAGTACTCCGAGTCCGGCTCCGAGGTCCGCTACACCGTGGCCGAGGTGCCCGTCGAGGGCTACAGCTCTAAGGCCACCGGCGACGCCAAGGACGGCTTCACCGTGACCAACACTGTGAAGACGGGCGAGCTCGACGTCTCCAAGACCGTCGTGGCGCGCGAGGGCCTGGCGGTCGACGCGGACAAGATATTTAAGTTTGTGGTTGAGGCCACCGATGCCATGGGCCGCAAAGTGTCCGGCACCTACGGTGACGCGACGTTCGAGGACGGCAAGGCGACCCTCAAGCTCAAAGATGGCCAGACGGCGAGGATCACGGGGCTGCCCGCGGGAACTGCCTACACGGTGACCGAGCGCGCCGCCGCTGGCTACAAGGCTGCGGTGAACGGAGCCGAGGGCTCCAAGGCCGAGGGCTCCATCGCGGCAGACCAGGTCTCCTTCGCCGCCTTCACCAACACCTTCGACCCCGCCCCCGCCACGGCGTCCGTCTCCGAGCTCACCAAGGTGCTCGCGGGCGGCCGCAAGCCCGGCCTTCAGAAGGGGGAGTTCGTCTTTGAGCTCTCCCTCACCGACGGTGCGGGCAATGTTCTCGAGGGCTACCCAATCGAGGCGAAGAATGACAAGGACGGCAAGGTTTCCTTTGGCGAGCTCAGCTTCACCAATCTGGGCACCTACCACGCGACCGTGACCGAGAAAGCAAGCGGCGATGTCCTGATTGAGGACGATGCGCACGCCTACACCTTCGACATCACGGTGACTCAGACTGGCGCCGGCCTTAAGGCCGAGATCTCCAACGAGCGGGGCAAGAAGACTTTCACCAACACCTTCACGCCGCACGACAACACCAAGACCGTCACCAAGGCGGACGCCTCGGGCGCCAAGGTCGATGTGGATGGCAAACCGGTGGGCGTGGGCGATACCCTCACCTATACCATCGGCTGGGCCAATAACAGCGTCGACGACAGGGGCGCCGCGCAGGCGGCCGACGTGACGGTGAGCGATGTCCTGCCCAAGGGCGTTAACTATGTTGAGGGCTCTGCCGACGGTGCCGCCTACGACGCCGCGACGCGCACCCTTACCTGGTCGCTCGGCGAGCAGGCTGCGGGCGCCACGGGCACGCTCAGCTTTGACGTGAAGGTCTCCGCCGAAGCCGCCGTGGTCGACGACATCGCCAACACCGCAACGGTCAAGGTGGGCGAGAACGAGTCGCAGACCAACACGACCCACAACAGCGTACCCCGCGAGGGCAGCCTCACCGTCAAGAAGACGGTCGTCGGCGGCGACAGCCAGCGCGAGTTCGGCTTCACGGTCGCGCTGGCCGACGGGGACGGCGAGCCCGTCTCCGGCACCTTCGGCAAGGGCGAGCACGCCGTGACCTTCACGGACGGCAAGGCGACCTTCAAGCTCAGGGACGGCGGGGAGAAGGCCATCACCGGCCTGCCCGTGGGCGCGCACTACACCGTGACCGAGGACGCCGCCGAGGGCTACACGACCGCGGTCAACGAGGCTGACGGCTCCAAGGCCGAAGGCACCGTGACCGAGGACGACGCGCTCGCAGCGTTCACCAATACGTACGGAACGGCCACCGAGGGCAGGGACGTCTCCACCGCGGGACTCTTCACCAAGACGCTCAAGGGTCGCGACTGGGCGGAGGGCGACAGCTTCCAGTTCGCGCTCGCGGGCAAGGACGGCGCGCCCATGCCCGAGGGCTCTGCCGACGGCTCCAAGACCGTCAGTGTGACGGCCGCCGGAACCAAGGCGGGCGATAGGGTCGCCTTCGACTTCGGCCCCATCCGCTACACGCTCGACGACATCAAGGACGCCGGGTTCGCCGAGGTCGGCGGCAAGCGCGTGCGCGCCAAGACCTTCACCTACACGGTGCGCGAGGCCAGGCCCGATGACGGCTCCGCCATCGCCGGTGTGGCCTACGATGGCCACGTCGCCACGATGACGGTGACCGTGACCGACGACGGCTCCGGCAACCTCACGGCCTCGACGCCCGCGATCGCGGAGGTGAGCGGCGGCGACTTCGTCAACACCTACACGACCGAGCTCGACTACTCGGCCCGCGCGGGCGTGCGCCTGTCCAAGACGCTCTCCGGCCGCGCCATGGGGGCGGGACAGTTCGCCTTCACCGTGACCGCCGACGCCGAGACGGCCGCCAAGCTCGGCCTCAAGACCGGCAAGGACGCCTACGCCGTGGCCGCGGCTGACGATGGGAAGGCCGACCTGGTCGACCTCATCGGCGGTGCTTCGGGCAGCGACGTGAAGTTCACCGACGCCGACGCGGGCAAGACCTACCGCTTCACCGTCACCGAGACCAAGCTCGGCGGCGAGGGCTACACCAACGACACCGCGCCGCGCACGGTGACCATCGCGCTCGCCTACGATACCGCGACGGGCAAGCTTACGGTCACGACCACAGTTGCCAAGGACGGCTTCGAGGTCGCCCGCAGCGAGGTCTCCACAGCGAATGACGTCACGGCGGCGCCCGCGCCCGTGACGGTCGCGTTCCAGAACTCCTACGAGGCCACCGGAACGCTCGGCGGCGAGGGCGGCGCGGCTATCAACGCCATCAAGACGCTGACGGGCCGCGCCGCGGCGGCGGGCGAGTTCTCGTTCTCCGTCCGCGATGCCCGGGGCAACGTGGTCGCGACCGCGACCAACCGGGCCTCCGGCGACGGCGTGGCCGCGGGGCTCGCGTTCTCGCCCATCGCCTACACCACCGACTCGCTTAAGCAGATGGTGGCGGACGGCATCGCCACCAGGGCCGCCGACGGCTCCTGGGTCATTCCCTATACCGTTTCCGAGGACGGTACGGACCGGCTGCCTGCGGGCGTGACGGCGGCCACGTCGAGCTTCGGCATCACGGTCAAGGTGACCGATAACGGCAAGGGCGGGCTGGATGTGGCCGTGACCTACCCCGAGGGCTCCGACGGCACGCTGTCGTTTGTGAACGGCTATAGCGCCGGCGAGGCGACGGTCGACATCGCGGGTACCAAGACGCTGGCGCTCGGCCAGGCCGGACTCGGCCTCACGCAGGCTGACATCGCGGGCAGGTACACCTTTAAGATCGAGCCGCTGGACGGCGCGCCCGCACCGGTCGACGCCTCCGGCAAGACGGTGACCGAGGCGACCAACGATGCCGCCGGCAATGTCGTGCTGGGCCGCGTCACGTTCAAGCAGCCGAGCGATCTCGATGGCGTCGAGATCGACGGCGACGGCCTGCGCACCAAGACGTTCGCCTACCGGGTGAGCGAGTCCGGCTCGGTCGACGGCGTGGCCAACGACGCGACGGCGACCAGGACCTTCACGGTCAGGGTGGTCGAGGACACCGCCGCGGGCACGCTTGTCGCGAAGGTCCTGCCCGCAGAGGGCACGCCCGAGGGCAAGGGCGCGTTCGAGTTCACCAACACTTACGTCGTGAGCCCGACGCCGAGCTCCGTCACCGACCAGATCAAGGTGAGCAAGAAGCTCGAGGGCCGTGGCCTGGCCGCGGGCGAGTTCGAGTTCCAGCTGGTCGAGATTGCCGCCGACGGCAGCGAGAGCGTCGCGGCGACGGGCAAGAACGCCGCCGACGGAACGGTCGAGCTCAGCCCCGTCACCTACACCGCGCCCGGCACGCACAGCTACGAGCTGCGCGAGGTCGCCGGCACGGCGGGCGGCGTGACGTACGACAAGACGACGTACCGCGTGCGCACGACGGTCACCGATGCCGGTAACGGCACGCTCGCCGTCAAGCACGAGCTGGCGGATGCCGAGGGCAATGCCGTGGGCGACACCTCGGTGACCTTTACCAACGGCTACGAGGCCGCACCCGTCACCCTCAAACTGGGCGCCGCCAAGGTGCTCAAGGGCGCCGAGCTCAAGGCGGGCCAGTTTAGCTTTGAGCTCAAGAGCCGGGACGGCAAGGTCATGTCGACCGCCAAGAATGCCGCCGATGGCAGCGTCACGTTCGATGCGCTGACCTTCAAGCAGGCCGGCACCTACACCTTCACGGTGAGCGAGGTCGACGACGGCCAGGCGCACGTGACCTACGACAAGGCGGTGCACAAGATCGTCGTCACGGTGAGCGACGAGGCGGCAGACGGCACCAGGACGGGCTATTTGTCGGCGAAGGTTTCCTACGAGGGCGACGCCAACCTGCCGCCGGTCTTCACCAACAGCTACGCCGAGGAGCCCGGCACCCCCGGCACCCCCGAGAACCCCGGCACGCCGGGCGGCGGCTCGGGCGGCGGTTCAGATAACGGCTCCGGCAGCGGCGCTAGCGGTGACGGCTCCAAGGGCGGTATGCCCGACACCGGCGACCGCAGCCTGCCGCTTGAGGCGCTCGGCGCCATGGCCGGCATCGGCGCGCTGACCGCAGCGGGCGGCGCGGTCCTGTACCGCAGGCACCGCTAGCGATATGGACGAGTGGGGCGAATCCATCCGATGGGTTCGCCCCACTTGCCGTGGCGGGCGGGAGCAGGTAAGATATACCGAGCGCCTAGCGCGTTCGATGGGTTCGGATGACGACATGTTCCGAATCTGGTCAGGTCCGGAAGGAAGCAGCCATAAGGAGCCTCTGTCGGGCATCCGAATCCATCGAGCGCACGGGCGCTTTTTTGGTGCCGCGATGCGGTCCCGGTGCCGGCGGGCTGTTTGGTGTCTCGCTGGTCCTCGGCTTTGCCTGCGGGATCGCTCGACTACCAAACAGCCCGCCGGCACCGGGACCACTTCGTCCAAAAATCACCCGTAAAGGCGCGTTAGCCTAATTAAATCTATCCCTTAAGGAATGCTGCTCGTTGGCGTTGTTTGGAGCGCGGTGGCGATGTGCTTCAAGAGACAGTGGCATTACCATCTGTTTTTTCAAGTAAAGGGGCCCGTTTCCCTGGGTTGGGGAAACGGGCCTCTTTTTGTCTCTGGGCTTGTGGATTGGTGAAGGCAGAATGCTCTGTCGGCTATTTTGAGTTCTTGATGCGGCGTGTAGCTGTGGCGGTTATTCCGAACCCTGCGGCGGCGATTCCTGCGAGTACGATTGCACTAGGCGTCGTGTCGCCCGTATTCGCAAGCTTGCCGTCTGCATTTGCTTGCTTGGTGGAGCTCGATGGAGCGTATTTGCCGGTCGCGGGCGAGCTGGCGGGCTGTGCCGTTTCGGCCGGCTGCGCTGAGCTGGAGGGTTTTGTCGTCTCGGCGGGTTTCGTTATCTCGGGCGAGGTGGCCTTGTCTGCTGCGGCCTTTGCCTCTTCGTATGCTTTGCAGGCGTCGTCATAGGCCGCTTGCGCCTTTTCCAAATTGCTAAGGAGCGCATTTCGCTTGGCTATGTCCTCGTCGATGTGGGCTTTAGCTTCCTTTGCCTCACTTTCGAAATACTGAACCTGTTTTTCCTGGCTTTCGAGCCGGCGTTGGTAGCGGTGAAGATCATCTTCACAAGATTCTTCTCGCCTTTCTGCCGCCATGATCTCACTGCGCAGCTGCTTAATATGCTCCTTAATAGCTGTGCTGGGCGCCTCGTCGCCGAGCTCCTTGAGTACCTTATCTAATTCTGCCTGAAGGCCGCTTGTCCGGTTGTGGGCCTCATCGTATTTGGCTTGGGCTGCATCGACGTTCGCTTGCATGGCGGGAAGGGGTTTCCTCCATTTGGCGGCTTCCGTCACCACCATGTCGTGGATCTCTTGAAAAGCGGCAATGTCATCATCGATTACCGCAAGTTTCCCGGGACTTGCGGCGTCTTTTGCGGCCTCGAGGGTTTTGAGCGCTTCCTGCATGGCTGCATACGCTTTTTCTTTTGCGGCGGCCGCATCTTCCGTCTGCAAGGCAACTGCACCGGTGGGGGAACTGGTTTCTGCCGCGATCGCCGTTACGGGGGGGGGGCGATTCCCGCGACAAGCGCCGCGGAAAGGGCGATGCCCACAGTTGCTCGTCTTGCTCTTCTTGCGAGAATGTCGTTCATCTCGGCACCTCATTTCAAGGGTCGGCGGCTCGGCTGGTAGCGCTACTGTAAGTATACCAAGCGATTGGCGCGCCGCTGACCGGGCATGCGCACCCCTCCGCTTCTCTGGAAACCGAATCCCATTAGAAATGACGAGTTGTTTACGCTTCTTTTGGGCTCACCGTACTATCATGGTTCGAATTGAGTGTGAATGATGATGGGGAGCGCCTTTTTATGATTGAGCTGCTCAGGCGTTTTGGTGGCAAGTTTCGCCGGTATATGGTGATTGGCCCTGCGTGCAAGCTGATCGAAGTGATTTTTGACCTGCTGACGCCGCTGGTGATTGCCCAGATGATCGATAAAGGCATTGGGGCGCACGATGTGGACGCCGTTATCCACTACGGCATGGTACTTGGCGCCATGGCTGTGTTTGGCATCTCGTTTACGCTCGTCTGCCAAAAGATGGCGGCGCTCACCTCGCAGGGCATGGGCACCGACATTCGCGGCGCGCTCTACCAGCACATCAACAAGCTGAGTTACGCCGAGCTCGACTGCTTCGGCACGCCGTCGCTCATCACCCGCATCACCAACGACGTTAACCAGGTGCAGCTCGCTGTGGCGCTGGGCGTACGCATGCTCATCCGCTGGCCCTTCTTGGCGGTGGGCTCCATGTGCGCGGCCCTTGCCATCGACCTTAAGCTCGGCATCATCTTTTTGATCTGCACGCCCGCTATCGGCCTGGTGTTTTGGTTTGTCATGGCGCGCTGCATTCCGTACTACAAGCAGCTGCAGGCAAAGCTCGACCGCATCGCGCTTATCTGCCGCGAAGGCCTTTCGGGCGCTCGCGTGGTCCGTGCGTTTGTGCGCGAAGACCACGAGCGCGAGCGTTTTGCCCAAGCCGCCGATGACCAGGCCAATACTGCCATCGCGGTGGGCAAGCTCTCGTCGATTCTCAACCCCGTCACGTTTCTTGTGATGAACCTGGGCGTGTGTGCCATCCTGTGGGTGGGCGGCATCCAGGTCAACATGGGCGAGCTCACGCAGGGCCAGGTCATGGCGTTTGTGAACTACATGACGCAGACCCTGACCTCCATCGTGTACGTCGCCAACCTGGTTGTGGTCTTTACCAAGGCAAGCGCGAGCGCTTCGCGTATCAACGAGGTGCTCAATTGCGAGCCGAGCATCACCGACGAGGGCAACCAGCCGGTCGCGCTGCCCAAGCCGGGCAATGCCGCCCCAGTTCCCGCGCTGAGCTTTGACCATGCGAGCTTCTCCTTTGGCGCGGGCGCGGCAAATGCCGTCAACGATGTGACGCTGGAACTCCCACTGGGCAAGACGCTCGGCATTATCGGCGGCACGGGCAGCGGCAAGTCCACACTCGCCTCGCTTATCTCGCGCCTGTACGATGCGAGCACCGGCAGCGTGAGCGTGATGGGCTCCGACGTGCGTGCCTGGCCGCTCGATCAGCTGCGCCATGTGGTCGCGACCGTCCCGCAACGCGCGTCGCTGGTGAGCGGCACGATCCGCGGCAACCTGACCTGGCGTGACGAGTCGGCGACCGACGAGGAGCTCTGGGCGGCGCTCGATATGGCGCAGGCCAGCGAGTTCGTGCGTAACAAGCAGCAGGGGCTCGACGCCCCGGTCGAGGCGGGCGGCAAGAACTTTAGCGGTGGCCAGCGCCAGCGCCTGACCATTGCGCGCGCTCTGGTGGGCTCGCCGCAAATCCTGATTATGGATGACTCCGCCTCGGCGCTCGACTTTAAGACCGACGCGGCGCTTCGCCACGCCATCCGCGAGCGCAGCGTACGCGGTGCCGCCGCGGGCGGGCTCCCACTGACCACGGTGATCGTGAGCCAGCGCGTCTCGACCGTGCGCGACGCCGATATGATCTGCGTACTCGACCACGGCTCGGTTGCGGGCCTGGGCACGCACGATGAGCTGTACACGACCTGCCAGCTCTATCGCGAGATTTGCCAGTCGCAGCTGCGCCGCGAGGAACTCGAGGGCCAGCAGGGGAGCACGACGCCCGCGTCCGCTCCGACCGCCCCCGCATCCGCCTGCGCAAAGGAGGGCTGCTAAATGAATCCGTACACTTCCTCCGGTTCGGTCGCCACGATGACGGCCAACGTGTCCGGTAACGATAACCTCAACGATCTGGGCGACGGTCCGCGCCAGCCCGGCGATCCCGAGCGCTATCCCGTGGGTGCGGTGACCCGCCGCCTGCTGGGCTATGTTCGCCCGCACCGCGTCTCGTTTGCGGCATCGTTTTTGAGTGCCGCCGTCTCGGTGGTCTTGCAGCTCTACACGCCCATCCTCATTGGCGAGGGCATCGACCTTATCGTCGCCGCCGGGCAGGTGGACTTCGACGCGCTGCTGCCGCTCGTTACCAAACTCGCGCTCGTCGTTGTAGGTGCTGCGGCCTTCCAGTGGCTGCAGGGCTATTGCGTCAACCGCCTGTCCTACGAAACGGTGCGCGACATGCGCGTGGAGGCGAGCGACAAGCTCAGCCATATGCCGCTCAGCTTTATCGACAGTCACGCCCACGGCGACCTTATGAGCCGCGTGGTCAACGACGTCGATCAGGTGGGCGACGGTCTGCTGCAGGGCTTCACGCAGCTCTTCACCGGTGTTATTACCATCGTGGGCACGCTCGCGTTTATGCTTTCCATCAACCTGACCATGACGCTCGTGGTGGTGCTCGTCACGCCGCTTTCCATTTTTGCAGCCGGTGCTATTGCCAAGCTCTCCAACAAAAGCTTTACGGCACAGCAGCGTATTCAAGGGCAGCTCGGTGGTCATATCGAGGAGTACGTAGGCGAGCAAAAGCTTGTCGACGCCTTTGCCTATGGTCCCAACGCCCAGCAGCGCTTCGATGCCCTCAATGCCGAGCTTTACACCGCGGGCGAGCGCGCGCAGTTTATGGGTTCGCTCTCCAACCCCGGCACGCGCTTTATCAACAACATCATCTATGCCGTGGTCGCTGTGATCGGCTGCGTGGGCGTGATCACGGGCGTGCCTGCGGCGCTCACGGTGGGCGGCGTGCAGATCTTCCTGTCCTACGCCAACCAGTACACCAAGCCGTTCAACGAGGTCACCAACGTCATTACGCAGATCCAGACCGCGTACGCCTCGGCGCGCCGCATGTTTGCGCTGCTCGATGCGCGCGAGCAGGAGCCCGATGCGACGGATGCCGCGGAGCTTGCCGCCCCGCAGGGCGAGGTCGCCTTTGAGCATGTGGACTTTAGCTACGTGCCCGACCGCAAGCTGCTGCAGGACATTTGCATTGACGCCAAACCCGGCATGCGCTTTGCCCTGGTCGGCCCCACGGGCTGCGGCAAGACGACGCTCATCAACTTGCTGCTGCGGTTTTACGATATCGATGCCGGTCGCATTGCGGTCGATGGCCGTTCCTCGCGTGACTACACGCGCGCAAGCCTGCGCCGTGCCTTTGGCATGGTGCTGCAGGACACTTGGCTGTTCGAGGGCACGGTGGCGGAAAACATCGCCTACGGCTGTCCTGACGCCACGCGCGAGCAGGTTATCGAAGCTGCCAAGCGCGCGCATGCGCACAAGTTTATCGTGCAGCTGCCAGGCGGCTACGATACGGTCATCGGCGAGGACGGCGGCACGTTTAGCCAGGGTCAAAAACAGCTGCTGTGCATCGCGCGCGTCATGCTCACCGACCCGGCTATCTTGCTGCTGGACGAGGCGACCTCGAGCATCGATACCCGCACCGAGCTGCAGGTGCAGGCGGCATTCGACGAGCTCATGGCCGGTCGCACAAGCTTTGTCGTGGCGCACCGCCTGAGCACCATCCGCAACGCCGACTGCATTCTGGTGATGCGCGACGGCGAGATTATCGAGCGCGGCACGCACGACGAGCTGCTAGTGGCAGGCGGCTTCTACGCCGAACTCTACCGCAGCCAATTCGCCCAGTGAGCAAGCCCGTGGGGCAAATAAATCAGGTTTGTTTGTCCCATAGAGCGATCTTGTTATATAGCGTTCTACCAGCGCGTGAAACATTTTGACGATACTCCGTGACACAATTTGACGGCGTTTTGTGAAACAGTTTTTCGGCCATTCGTGAAACGTTCTGTGGCGGTTTCAATCCGAAGTACATACTGTTCGAAATCTGTCCAAAGATGTCGTCTGCGTCGCCAATCGACAGACGGTGGTTTACATCTGTTACGTTAGTACTAAGATATTCATCTAATAAATTGCATTAGTGGCTTTAGTTTTGGGGGAAACGAGGCAACGTGACTATGACGTGCTCTTTGGTGGTTAACAGCAAGAGCGGTAATACCAGGATGGTATCGGGCGCGATCAAGCGCGCTCTGCAGGCTGCGGGCGTTGAGTTTGTCCATGCCGCGGCGTTGAGCGACGATGCGGATGCAGATCAGGTTGCGCTCGAGGCGCAGGGCGCCTGCGCGGCCGACACGGTGCTCGTCGGTTTTTGGTGCGACAAGGGCGCGTGCACGCCTTCGGTCGCGGCGTTGCTTTCCGCCTTGCACGGCAAGCGTGTCTTCCTGTTTGGCACCTGCGGTTTTGGCGCCGACCAGAGCTATTACCAGCAGATTATTGATCGCGTAACTTCCAATTTGGCTGGGGATGCCGAGCTTGCGGGCTGGGCGATGTGCCAGGGCAAGATGGGCCCCGCGGTCAAGCAGCGCTACGAGGCCATGCTCGAGCAAGATCCCGACAACGCCCGATTTAAGATGCTGCTCGACAACTGGGTTGCCGCGAAGGACCATCCCACCAAGGAGGATCTGGACAACATGGCTGCAGCCGCCAAGAAGGCCGTGCTGGGAGAGTAGCTTCGCCGTTCGCGGTCCTTCGTGCAAAACAATACAAATGTGAAAGCCTCGAAGTTCTCGAGGCTTTTTTCATGACACGAGGGCGCCCCTTTATTGATGGAAGGCCTAGTAAGCTGATTGTTCTATGCCCGGATGTGTGCGGAGTGGGATGGGATTTCCGGATGGGTGGGGTTGCGGAAAATGCGTCCCGGAATTTGCCTTTGGAATGGGATGCGGTTTCCCGTTGAGGGTCTTGGCGGAAAGTGCGACCCGGAATTTGTGATCGGAGTGGGATGTGGTTTCCCAACGGGGCCACAAGCGGAAGCCGCATCCCACTCCGGACGGGAATTCTGGGACACAGTTCTCAGAGGATTATGGGCTGCGAACTACATGGGGCCGTCATAAAACTCCGGTAAAAGGGGGTCGGAAATAAATGGCACTTCCAGTAGTTTCTTTTAATGTGGGGGGGGGGTACCATTATTTTAGTTTCGCAAAAAATTAATCCCTCTATGGGGAAGTTGCGTAGGGGGTCAGTCACAGATATTGGATAAAACAGACTAATTTGGGGATAAATGACCACTTACGCCAAAAATAGTAGCATTTAGCGACAAAACATTGAAAAATGTGTAGCACATCGCTATGTTTTTATTACGAAAAGATTCCAAATTGGCTTATTTCGGACTCACTTTTCAAGCGCCTTGCGGTTCCTGTTGAAACTTGCTGACCTTTGGATGGGTCGAATAGGTCCTCAAGGGGGATGAATTATCACTTTGACGGCGCGTAGACTCAAACGATTTATTGCACTTTTGAGTAGCTTGGCGTTCGCGCTTGTCATAGCCCTTGCCGTTGTTTCTTTTGTTCCTCGTGCATTTGGATACATGCCCTTTGCTGTGCTCTCGGGCTCTATGGAACCCGAGCTTCCCGTCGGCTCCATGGTGTTTGTCCGCCAGGTTGAGCCAACGGATATTGCCGTGGGCGACAATGCAACCTTTTACCGATCGGACGGCGCCGTGGTGACGCACCAGGTGTATCAGATCGACCCTGTGGCGCAGATGATCGGCACGCAGGGAATTGCGAACAAAAATGCAGACGGAAGCATCATGCACGATGCCGAGCACACGCCTTTTTCGAGTGTTATCGGCACTGTTTCTTTTTGTGTCCCTTACCTGGGCTTCGTTAACGCATATTGCACGACGATGCCCGGTTTGCTTGTTGTGGTGGCCGTTCTGGCGCTGCTGATCACGGCGTCGATAGTGCTCGATCGGATGGTTCCCGACGAGCCTGCGGGCAAGCATACCCGCGTGCATGCGAGGGAGCGGCGTTCATAGCGGCAGGGAAAAGCGTCGGCGGCGGTAGGGGCCGTTGCCGGGGAAACGATTCTCGAAAGGAAGAGAACGATGGAAAACAAGAAGAAAAAGCGCTACGGCATCATTGCCGCCCTGCTGCTGTTGGTGCTGGCTGCCGGCGTGGGTACCTATGCATGGCTGACGGCTACGCAAAGCCTGGAGAACGTGTTTACGGTGGGCAGCTTTGGCCCTACGGACAAAAAACCCGATCCGACCGATCCCGAGAAGCCCGGCACCGAAGTGAATGACGGCAAAGCCTACCTGTTCGAGACCAAGTGGGTTAAAAACTCCAAGATCGTTCCTGGCGCCACCACCGACAAGAACCCCAACGTTGGCATCAAGAAGGGTTCCGACGACGCCTTTGTGTTCATCTATGTAAAGAACGCAATTGTGAAGACAGGCGCCGAAAACGCCCTTAACAAGACCCCGTACTTCATGCTTAACACTACTAACTGGAAGCCGGTTGAGGATGCCGTCGTGGGTGCTAAGACCAACGGTAACGAAGGCCAGTATGTGAGCGGTCTGTTCATGTATGCCAAGAGTGCTACGAGTGGCCCCGCGGTTCTGGGTGCCAAGGCCGCCATCGAGGACGTCTACACCGGCGAGCTCTTTAGCCAGGTGATGATTCCCGGCGCAATGACGAGCGAGGATGTTGTCTCGGGCCAGGACGGTGCGGGCAAGAAGATTGAGCCTAAGATTGTCGTTTCCGCCTACATTTTCGGCGCTGACCAGAAGGGTAACGAGACCGACGCTGCCGCTAACGCCCTTAAGCAGGCCAAGGAATGGGCTAAGACTCAGGCTCAGGCTTAATCCCCCCCAACCGAGATCCCGGCTCGCCCCCGCCCCTATATTCGGGCCGGGATCTCGGTCCCCCTTTTATCGACGATTGGCGAACGTAATGCTCAACAATCTTTCCGACAATCAGAAACGCACCTTGGCGCTTGCCGCGATGGCGCTGTTGGCCCTGGCGTGCCTGTGCGGCACGCTGGCTTTTACCGTTGATATGGTTCCGGCGAACAACGTCCTATCGTTTGGCAGCGTGAAGGTACGAGTCTGCGAATACACCCTCAACGAGCAAGGCGAAGAGATTCCGTTTGAGGCCGACGAGCACGGGGACTATCCCGACACCAAGGCCAGTGGCTCTGACATCAGCCGCATTGTGCGCGTGGAGAACGCTGGCACGCAGCCTGAGTACGTTCGCGCGCGTCTGCGCATGACGTCGGTGGCGCCCGACGGTTCGAGCGCGGATGCTTCGGACAGCGTTGCGTTTAATGTGAACGCGGGCGAGGGGTCCCCGTGGATCGATGGCGGCGATGGGTGGTACTACTACCGCGGATTGGCCGGGCGTGGCGGCACGCTCGACCCCGGCGCCATGACGGAAAGCCTCATGGACTCGCTGCGCTTTGTGGGCGACTACCACGATGTCGCGCGCGGCGGCTCATTCAGGCTCGATATCGATGTTCAGGCCGTGCAGGCCAAAAACCAGCAGGCAAGCGATACCGTCCTCGACGTGCTTGACGTCGCGGGCTGGCCGGAGGCGAACTAGCCTATGAAGATCAAGAACATGAACCGGGGCATGCTTAGCAGGCTGGTTGCCGTCGCAGCGATTGCCCTTTGCTGCGTCATGGCGCTGCCAACGGTGGTGCATGCCGAGGATGTGCCCGAGGCCAAAACCGAATTCCACATCAAAAACGAGGCTGACTTTTTGTCGTGTGTGGCGCTGTCGCGCGAGCGCGATACGTCCGGCTGGCACGTTTATCTCGATAACGACATTGAGCTCGACAGCGACGACATGAAAGACATCGTTGCAAACACCGTTAAGCATCTGTCGTTTGGCAACAAGGAGCATCCGTTTAAGGGCGTGTTCGATGGTCAAAACCACACCGTTGAGGGCCTGAACTACGATAAAGACGCTTTTGACCCCGAGCGCGATACGGGATTTTTTGCCGAGACCAACGGTGCCACCATCAAAAACTTCCTGGTCAAGGACGCCAACGTGTGGGCGGACTTCCGCGGTGGCATTATCGTGGGCAAGGCCGTCAATACGCGTTTCGAAAACGTTATGGTCATGGAGAGCACGCTGCACGTGACCTGCGCCAACAATGCTCTCAACCTCATTACCAACGCAGGCTTTGAGGGCGGTCTCATCGCCGGCGAGCTCGACGGCTGCACCCTCTACAACTGCGAGGTCCGTGGCGGCCGTGCCGTCAACAATGCGACCTCGGGCGTGCAGGCGCTCGGCGGTGAGGGTCTGTATATGGCGGCGTTTGCCGGCTACGTTAAGAACTCGACTATCGAGTACTGCCGCGTGACGCCGACGCGTAAGGACGACGGCTCGATTGCCGAGAAGGGCATGACCGACGTCACCAATAAGTACGACGTGGCCATTGGCGCCCTGGGCGGCAACAACGTGTACGCCTCGGGTTTTGTGGGCTGCATGGCGGGCGGCGCCAAGATTATCGATTGCTTCTCGACGGCGCAGTGCTACAGCTATGCCGCGTCGTATGTGGGCGTCGTCGCCGTGACGCGTGCATGGACGGGTGGCCTGGCGGGCCGTATTTTGACCGAAGAGGGCAACGAGCTCGTCCGCAGCCATTTTGCGGGCGATTTGAGTTCGCGTCAGTACAACCCCATCGCCGTGATCCCCATCATTCAAAACGATGTGAACCTGGGCGGCATTGGCGCGCGCGCCAACAAGGGCGATGCCAAGGTCACCGAGTGCTACTTTAAACCGAGCGTGAGCTTGAAAGGCAATAGCCAGGGCAACCCTGCCAAAAAGAAAATCCCCGCGTTTGGCGGCGACGGCACCACCAAGGGAGACGGCTATGGCCCGTGGGACGATGAGCGCTATACCACGCGCGAGCTGTGGGAAGAGCACGACTACGACTTCTGTGCCGGCACCATGCGCTCGACTGCTAACGACGGGACCCTGGATGGCCCGCACCCCAATGAGTGGGCGATGGATTACAAGCTGAATATTCCTGTGCATGGCCAGAGCGTTAAGGCGACGATCGATTTTCCCGGTGCGGGTACCGCGACAATTACGGCAACCAAACTCGGTATTGATCAAGCGACCTCGGATCCGTACGCCTTTGCCGTGAGCGCCGTGCTGGCGGGAACGGCCCAGGGCTTGGCCCAGGGCGATACATCGGTGACGTTTAGGCAGGATACCTCCGCAAAGCCCAAGGGCTTGACCGATGCCAACGGCGGTTATCGCTTCATGGGCTGGTTCCGCGAGTCCGGAGTCAATGTGAACCGTATCGATGCCGATAACGCCTGGTTTAACGGCAAGACCGATGCCGATGCCGTTAAGGCTGGCAAGCAGGTCCAGAAGAACGAAGCGCACGAGATAACGTCGACCTATACCGCCGATAACGCGAAGGGGGCCGAGGCCTTTAAGGGCAACGACCTGTTTATTGCTTCGTACGAGGCGCAGGTACTGTTCTATAACGTCAAGGGCGAGACGCTCGCGTGGCAGAGCGGCGAGGAGCACGACAAGTCGACGGACTGGTACCGCTATGGCGTCGGTTTAACGCCGGCTGCCCCTGCGGACCGCGGCACTCTTTCTGCCAGCGCCACCTTTATCGGTTGGACGACGCAGCCGAGTGGCGAGGCCGGGATGCATGGCGGTTACGCGGCCATCACCTCGCCTAAGCTTGCCGAGCTAAAAAACGCCGGTGCGTTCTATCCTGCCGGCACCGAGATCACTGTGCTTGGCCCTACCGATTTTTATCCGGTGTACACCGACTATGTGTCGAACATCATGACGGTGTTTGAGGGCAATGAGCAGGATGCAACCGACGATCAGACTCGGCGCGACGGTGTGGGCAAAACTGACGTTAAGGTTGAGACTGCAGAAGATGGCACAAGCGCGTATACCGTACAGGTGCTCGATGTATCCGGCAATGCTATATCCAAGGACGGCACCCTGCCCGACGGCTATCGCTTCTTGGGTTGGTATGAAAACAAGGGAACCGAGGATGCCCCGCTCGAGGTGCGCGTAAGCCGCGATCCCAGCTATACGCTCCCCGCCGATGTCGATTTAACCGCGCCGCATACCTACATCGCCCGCTTTGAGTACCGCGTGGATTATTACGTTCGGGCTTATACCAACCATGAGTTTACGGACAGCAAGCTACTTTGTTCCGTTTGGAATCGCTATCAAACGCCCTTTGAGGAAAACGTCGGTAGTACCTTCGTGCGTGAAAACGTCGTCCACTGGGGCCCGGAGCATGTTGACCACGGTATAAAGGATAGTTATGAAACGTGTGGCACGCGCTTCACGAAGGAAACCCTTGTCGTGAGTCCCCTTAACGCGTACTCGCACAACGTTAAAAACGATACGGGAGCCGATACTCTAAAAAACCTCTATGCCGATACCGATTTTCCAGGCGCTGCAACGCTAAGCGATACTTGGACTTCGGCTTCGCTGAACGTAACGGTCAAACCGGTGAATGATCGCTATCGCCTGAATTTCTGGACGCTTGAGCGCGATGGTGAATATTGGACATATGTGAAAAATCCCATCGAGAGCATGGTGCGTACAGATAAGAAGTACTACGTTCGCGCGATGATTACCACGGACGTTAATTTCTACAACAAGGGCGATAATGTCGTGAGGACTGCCACGCGGCGCTATGAGAGTAACTTGCTGCAGACCAAGGTGAACGGGGCGGATCCGACGTTCACGTATTACTACCCGCATGTGAACACCTCGGTTGAGGCAAAAGGAAAGCCGCAGGACGGGCTAACTGGTTCTTATGAAAGCCCCTTGACCCTTGAGTCTTCTCCGACCGATGCGGAGATGGCGGTGCCGGGTTATAAGTTCCTGGGCTGGATTTCGACCGCCGAGGTCCAGATGGGTTCTCCCGTCTGGAATTATATCTACGATGTCAAGGGTGATTCCTTCACTACTTCTGACCCGGATAAGGCCGAACCGTATCTGGTGAAACCAGATTTTAAGGTCACCCGGTGGCAGGATGCCTATCCGGTGTACGCGAAGTACGATGTTAGGTACACCACCAACCTGTATCGCGCCGGTTTCAAGGGCACGGACAAGGTCAATGTGCCTAGGTACGACATCGATCCCGTTATCAACGCGGGCACCGACCCTGCTACGGCAACGGTTACCCCTGACGTCACGACTCCGGTTTATAAAGCAGGCGGTGAGCTGTATAAGTTGCAGAAGGTTGAGATCGAGCTTCCGAATGGCGAAGTTGAAGAGATCGAACCTAACGGCGATAACTCGTATTCCCATCAGGTGGAACCCGGCGGGGCCTATACATTTGTGGCGTACTATTCGCCGTTGGCGGTCGTGTATCATCTCAATGCCAAAGATGTGGATGGCAAAGTTGCTCAGCAGGGCGATAGACTCGGCAACCTTACGGGTGGCATGCCGCTGCCTACGTATAACGTCGGCGAGATTGATGCCGCAACGAACGCATACAATGCCTTCGTAGGCTGGACGGAAACTAAGCCGGCGGCAGGCAGCGGGTATGTCGTTTGGTCGGACGGCGTTCCCATGGTGGATAAAAACACGGTGGTCAAGGCCCCCATGGAGCTGTACCCGGTTTACCGTACCAGCCCGGTGCATGTCCAATCAAATATCGATACCAACCTGGACGACCCCGGTTCCGTGCGTTATCTTTCGCGCACCGACTCTGGCGATCAAATTTCGCTGGAGGTAAAAGCTGTAACTGAGGTTGTCGGCAAAGACGGCACCAAGTACGACTTTGTCGGCTGGTCACGCGACTATAAGGGCAACGATAGCTACACTCTTATGACAGGGGACAAGACTTATTTCCTCGATGGCAACGAGCCGTTCCGAGAGGTCACATACACGGCGATCTACAAGCCTACGCCGCTTAAAGTGCGCTATCACGACGCCGAAGGCAACGTCATCTACACCGCTACGGTAGACCCGAACGATACGAGTGTTCTGCGTGGCCAGGATGGCAATGCCGGCTTTGTTCAGACAGTTAAGGTGCCCAAGATGGACGAGAACGGCAACCCGGTCTATGACGACAAGGGTGAACCCGTCATGGAGCCAAAGGAAGTGGCCTACGATCCCGAAGCCTACTCCGCAATCGTCGCATTCCTGGGCGAGCGAGCGGATAGCAGCTTGAAGGAGTTGTTCTTGGAGTGGCAGTGGGTTAATGGCGACAAAGCTGTGGCGTGGAGCGACTTCAAGGGTAAACCGGTTACAGCCAACATGGATTTGTATCCGGTGACGTATAAGGTCGTCGCTAACGACACGTCGGACGATGCGAGCCCTAAGAATGTGACCGGGCAGCTCAAGTGGTTGCTTGATCCCAATGCCGCGAACACGATAGATGACAAGAGCGATAAGGCGCCGTTCAAGGCTTGCTTTGCAAAGCCCTTCATGGGCACGCAACTGACGGTGCACGTTGACCGCGTGGGCTATGGTCTTCCTGGCCAGACTCCTGCGCCTGTCAACGGGAAGTATGTCTCGCTTTACAGTTCGGGTTCAGGCGAGGGCTCGTTTGAGCTGACGAATCGTTTGGACTACAAGCTCACGGGCGACGGCACTCAGAGCGATGGCAATGCGGTGTTCGATTTCGCCGCTACGCATACGCTCAAGATCGTCAAGCAAACCCAGGATAGCTGGGCGAAGGGCAAGACGTTCCGCTTCAAGGTTTCCCGGGCCGGCATGGACGGCAACGCCTTGGAGGAACGCACGGTTGAGGTAACGGTGTCATCGGATGAGCAGCTGAAGGACGGTTCCACCTGGTACTCCGGCGCTATCGAGCTTGCGGTCCCGGCGGGTATCTACACCGTCGAGGAGGACTCAGCGTGGGCATGGCGCTACAGCAGCCAGATCGGCGTCCCCGGCAAGCAGCCGGGCGATAAGGCGCAGACAACCATCTCCGCTGCTTCGAGCGCGAACGACGCCACGTTCACCTGCACGAACACGCGTGTGAACGACAAATGGATCGACGGCAGCGATCGTGCCCATAACGTTTGGAGCAACGGCAACGTAGCAAAGAAGGAGGATTAGCATGTCCAAGCGCAAGCGCATCATCGCCTTGCTGGTGGGGGTTATCCTCCTGGCCGGTACGGCAGGCACGTTGGCCTGGCTTTCGGTTACGGGCGTGCTGGTCAACCAGTTCGGCATCGGGTCGGTGACGCCATCGGTTCAGGAAACGCTCAACGGCAAAGTGAAAAGCGATGTCAAGGCGAAGAACACGGGTACTGCGCCCGCCTATATTCGTGCTGCAGTGGATATCTACTGGCAGGACCAGGATGGCGCACGCCTGTGGGATGAGCCGAAGGAGGAGCCGAAGGGTGAGGCGGATTACGAGATTGCGTGGAGCGTGGCTGATGCCTCGGGCGCGAACTCGGCTTATAACTGGGTTAAGGCGAGCGACGGGTTCTATTACTGGACGTCGCCCGTCGCTCCCGGCGCGGAAACCGGCGTGCTCATTAATAGGGTTACCGAGCTCAAGGCAACCGAAGGTCGCAATCTTGTCGTGGATATCTCCACTCAGGCGGTCCAGGCGACGCCCGATGAGGCCGTGCACGACGCATGGGGTTGCTCGGTCGAGAATGACGTGCTGGTGCCGCCGCATGGAGGTGCGTAAGTATGGTGTTCCCGATTCGTAAAGGTGTTGCGCGCTCCTTGCGTTGCATGGTCGCGGCCATTTTCTGCGTGGTCGCGCTCGCTGTTCCCGCCCGTGCGTTTGCCGATACTCCCGCGATTGCCTATGACGGAAATGCGCGTCAGCTGACGGTCTCGGGGGCGACGGACTCCTCGGGGGAGCCCGATCTGTTTTTGGCCTTTAAAGATCTGATGCCTGGCGATGTGCGTGATCAGCAGATAGAGATTCGTGCCACGGGCGTAAAGTCCCAGGTGCGCGTGTTTGTGCGTGCCGTTGTCGATCACGAGACGGCACGCCTGCTGTCGCCCATTACTCTAACGGCGTCGGCGGGCGATGGCTCTGCAGGTTGGCTCCAGACAGGAACACCGGGCAGCGTGTTCGCTTATCCCACGCAAATCGCCACGTTTACGAGCGATGGCAGCACGGTGCTTAATTTGCAGCTAAACGTTCCGACATCGGTGGGCAACGAGGTTGCCGACGCAAACAAGACCATTCGCTGGGAAATCACCGCCGAGGACGATGGCGAGAAGATCCCCATGCAGTCTGCTGACAGCAAGAAGCCCGGTTTGCTTGGTCTGGTGGCAACAGGCGACAACACGCTCACGTTGCTTTTGGTGTTGCTGACACTTGCAATCATCGCATTTATAGCCGCACTTCTTTTGTCCCGGAGGGATAAGCGCTAGGTTCATCTTCTAAACGCAACGCCCTCCCGAGCGGCGGGCTCGAAGTTCCCTGCTCTACAGTCCTGCGCAAGACGAAGGCCACATTAAGTGGCCTTCTTTGCGTGCGGAACTCGCGATGAACTTCGAGCCCGCCGCTCGGGAGGGCGCCCCTTTATTGATGGAAGGCCTAATAAGCGGATATTCCATGCCCGGATGTATTCAGAGTGGGACGGGCTTTCCGGATGGGCGGGGTTTTGGAAAGTCCATCCCGGAATTTGACTATGGAATGGGATGCACTTTCCGGTTGAATCCTTTGGCGGAAAATGTGACCCGGAATTTGTGATCGGAGTGGGATGCGCTTTCCCGACGGGGTCGCAAGAGGAAACTGCATCCCACTCCGGACATGAATTCTGGGACACAGTTTCCGGATGCAAAAAGGCCACATGACGTGGCCTTCAACTTATATATGTTGCGGGTACCCCCATGACAAGCCGCGCGCCAACAACAAGGCGTCTGTCCGGGCGGAGGCATATAAGGTTCATCGCGAGTTCCGCACGCAAAGGGGGCCACTTAATGTGGCCCCCGTCTTGCGCAGGACTGTCCGAGCAGGGAACCTTATATGCCTCCGCCCGGACAGACGTTTCTGTTATGAACTCGCAGCTAGTCGCTACTTGATCTTGGTCGTACCCGGTGCCAGGTTGGGATCGGTCTCGTTGGCCTCGGTCTGGAAGTGCTCGGTGTAGACGTTCTTGCCGTCGCGGAACATCTCGTAATACTGCATCTTGGCGTAATCCTCGCGCGCCTTGGTGGCGGCAGCGGCAGCGGCGTCGTCACCGGTGACGTTGGAGGAAAGCGCCCAACGCAGGCTGGCGTCCTCGTAGCCCACGGAGTTGATAGCGGGCAGCGACTCGCGCAGCGTCATGTGCGCTTTCTGGTAGTCGGTCAGCGGGGCGCCGATCAGCTGCATGAGTTGCGTGGACAGGTAGTTGGTGGACAGGTCGTCGACCTCGCTCGTCTGGTCGCAGCCGGCGACGTCGTAGTTGGCCCAGATGATGTAGTCGGTCTGCCACAGGCGCTCCTGATGCGTAGCGTCGTCCTCGCCGGTAAACCACTTGTCATTGAACTTGGACGGGAAGAACGGCTGGTGGTCGCCCCAGAACACCACGACCACCTTGCGGTCAAGTTTGCTCAGAGCGTTGAGGAAGTAGCGCAGCGCCTGGTCGGACTGCTCGATGCACGAGACGTACTCGTCGACATCGGACAGCGTGCCGTCCTCGACGGTCTTGGCGTCCAGGTCGGTCGTGTCGATGTTGAGATGCATCTGCTTGTCGACCGGCAGCAGGCCCGTGTCGTAGCCCGAGTGGTTCTGCATGGTCACGTCGAAGATAAACTGCGGATCGGCGTTCTGGTCGAGCAGCTCAAGAATCTTGTCGTAGGTCGCCTGGTCGGTCACCATACCGCGCAGGGTGTCGGCGCCCTGGAAGTCGTTGATGGATAGGAACTGGTCAAAGCCAAAGTCCTTGTAGACGTTCTCGCGGTTCCAGTTGGTCGCGTGGTTGGGGTGCATGGCTGTGGTGGAATAGCCGAGCGATTTGAACTGCTCTGCTAGGTTCCCGGTCGTCTCCATGTTGTAGATGGTGTAGGGGTACACGCCCGAGCCCAGGTTGGCCATGGAGTTGCCGGTCATAAACTCAAACTCGGTATTGGCGGTGCCGCCGCCGTAGGCACTCACGTAGAGCTTGCCGCGGCTGAGGCAGTTGGACAGGTTCTTAAAGTACTGCGGACCCTCGTAGCCGGCGCGCATGTTCTGGTAGATCGACAGATCCGAGAACGTCTCGTTCATGATGGCGATGACCGTGGGCTTCTCGCTGTCGAACTGCTCCTTTGCGGCGGTGCGCTCGTCGCTCTTGGCGGCGTCGGACTTGTCGTAGGCCTTGGCGTATTTTTTGAGCGTGGCCTTGGCATCGTCGACGGAGTAGTCGGCGGGTTTGGGCGGCTTAATGGACTGCGCTGCACTAATAAAGGCAGGCAGATAGCCCTCGCGCCAGTAGCTCTCGAGCGGGCGCCAGGTGTAGACGGTGATGCCGAGGGTGTTGTAGTAGTCGATAAGCGTGACGTGCGCGGTCACGCCGCCCAGGCATAGCACGGCCACGAGCAGGTTGGTGAGCAGCATGCGCTTGGCGTTGGCGGCACCCTTCTGACGGTGCGGTGCCACCAGGCCGGCGTACTCGCACAGCAGCATGGCGACGGCGGTAAAGCCCATGGACAGCACGCAGAACAGCGAGATCGAGAAGGTGTAGCCGTTGCCGGCGACCGCGGCGGCGGTGGAGATGGCCGAAAGGTCGCCCGGCTGGATGGGCATGGATTTAAACGTGATGACGAAGAACTCGGCAATGCCCAGGATAAAGAGGGCAAAGGCCAGGACGGCGGGAGCTGCGCCGTGGCGCTGGAATAGGAAGAACAGGCCGACCATGAGCGTGGTGATGATGGCCCATTCGAGCAGAATGCACAGGGGGTAGACCCAGGTAAAGTCGTGGTTGGACGAGACCTCCATGCCCAGCAGCGCAAAGACGCCGGCGAGCAGTAGGCACAGGACGGCGGCGACGAGCGGTTTGCCCACAAAGGCGCCGCGCAGGCGGGCGAGCTTGCCGGTGGGGGCGGGGGCGTCGGGCTCGGCGAACGCAAAGACGCGCGGTGCGATGCGGTCGCGGGCGATGCTGGCCCAAGCGCATCCGGTGAGAATGGCGTTGGTCAGGATGAGCATCACAAAGGCGAGCGGCTCGTTTTGAGCGACGAGGCCAATGGCGCCCCAAATGGTCAAAAAGAGCTGGAACAGGCCGAAGGCGACGCTCCACCCAAGAGCGCTTTTGGCAACGGTGCCCGACTTTGCGCAAATGGCCTTGGCCTCGCGCAAGACAAGGTAGACGGTCGCCGCAAGACCGACGAGCGAGATGGCGGCAGCGAACATGCTGAGACTCCTCACAAACTTAAAACCTACGAAAGCGGGGATTTACCCGATTGTTACCAAGATATGCGCAGCAATTGGTGGCTGCGCACACCAACCAGCCATATTAACGCGCGCGTGTGGCGGTGTGGCGCAATGTAGTGGCGACCTGCGCGATAATGGACGGGAATTACACGGAAACGTAAAGGCTTCTTAAAGAAATGGCGAGGGTAGGGCGATGAGCGAGCAGGTTTGCGAGGCGGGCATGGGCGGCGACGGAGCTGCGGGCGTGGATACGTACGGCTATCCGGTCGAGACTACGGGCAACGCGGTACTGGACATTTTGGAGCACCGTTCGTCCACGCGCGCTTTTGCGCGCGATGACAACGACCATCCCGTGGCGGTGACCGACGAGCAGCGGGCGGCGATCTTGCATGCGGCGAGTCGCGCGCCGTCGGCGGGCGCCATGATGATGTATTCCATCGTGAGCATTCGCGAGCAGGCTACGCTGGACCGTCTGGCCGACCTGTGCGATCACCAGCCCATGATCGCCAAGGCGCCCTGGGCACTCATATTTGTGGTCGATTATGCCAAGTGGATCGATCTGTTTGAGCACGTGGGCTGCTTTGAGCCCGATTTTGTCGAACGCACGGGCAAGGCGCCCCGCCGCGCGCCGGGTTTGGGCGACTTTGCCATCGCGGCGCAGGATGCCGTGATCGCTGCGCAAAACGCCGTGGTTGCCGCCGAGGCCCTGGGGCTGGGGAGCTGCTATATCGGCGATATCGTCGAGAACGCCGAGGAAGTTGCCGCACTGCTGGACTTGCCCGCCTATACCATGCCGCTGTCGATGCTCATCATCGGCACGCCCCGTAAGGAGCGCCCGGCAATCGCGCATCCCGTGGTGAACCTGGTGCACGAGGAGCGTTATTGTCGCGCCGACGCCGCGACGATGGATGCGCAGGTGGCCGAGATGGATGCGATGTTTCGCCCGCACGCCCGCGAGGTGGGCGAGCGCGTCATCGACATCTACACCCGTAAGCACACGAGCCCCTTTATGGCCGAGATGAGCCGCTCTATGGAGTGGTGGTTCAAAAACTGGCTCGGAAAATGACGAATGTGACAAAGGGGGCGTCCCCTTGTCACATTCCATATCGCCGCGGTGGCCTAAAGGCCGCATAAATGTTTATCTAGCTGGGAAAACGGTGCCATTAAAATATGGGCTGATTACATATAATCCCGTCGAACGTTAAAATTGGGAGGAAACCGGCTTATGGAACAAAAGGCAAAGGAAGTAGCCTCGCACGCTGCGATTCCTGTGAGCATCTCGGCGATGCTCGTCACGCTGGGCGTGGTGTACGGCGATATCGGCACCAGCCCCATGTATGTAACCAAGGCGCTCGTTGCCGGCAACGGCGGCATCGGAAGCGTTACGGAGGAGTTCGTGCTCGGCGCGCTCTCCCTTGTCGTGTGGACGGTCACGCTGCTGACCACCATCAAGTATGTGCTCATTTCGCTGCGCGCCGATAACCATGGTGAGGGCGGCATCTTTGCCCTGTACAGCCTGGTCAAGCGCTGCGGCAAGTGGCTTATCATCCCCGCCATGCTGGGTGGCGCGGCGCTCCTCGCCGACGGCATCCTGACGCCGGCCGTTACCGTTACCACGGCCATCGAGGGCCTGCGCACCATCCCGGCGGTCCATGCCGTGCTGGGCGATGACCAAGGCCGCGTCGTCGCCATTACGCTCGCCATCATCATCGTGCTCTTCTTGGTACAGCGCATCGGTACGGCCAAAATCGGTCACGCCTTTGGCCCCATCATGACGCTGTGGTTCCTGTTCCTGGGCGGCACGGGTCTGTTCTTTGTCTTCCAGCACCCCGCCGTGCTGCTGTGCCTCAACCCGGTGCGCGGCATCGCCTTTTTGCTGAGCCCCAACAACCACGCGGGCATCATGATCCTGGGCAGCTGCTTCCTCGCCACCACCGGTGCCGAGGCGCTCTACTCCGACATGGGCCACGTCGGCCGCGGCAACATCTACGCTACCTGGCCGTTCGTTAAGTGCTGCCTGCTGCTTTCCTATATGGGCCAGGGCGCTTGGCTTATGAACAACGCTGCCAACCCCGAGCTCATGGGCATTGCCGATCTCAACCCGTTCTACCAGATGCTCGCCCCGGGCCTGCGCCCGTTTGCCGTAGGCCTTTCCACCGTCGCGGCCATCATTGCCTCGCAGGCGCTCATCACCGGCGCATTCTCGCTGGTGTCCGAGGCCAGCCGCCTGGACCTCATGCCGCATATGCAGGTCTTCTATCCTGCCGAGACCAAGGGCCAACTCTACATTCCCATGGTCAACAACGTCATGCTCGTGGGCTGCGTCGTCGTGGTGCTGCTGTTCCAGAACTCGGCGCACATGGAGGCCGCGTACGGCCTGGCCATTACCCTGACCATGATGTGCACGACAATGCTGCTCTTCTTCTATCTGCACGTGGAGCGCAAGCTCAAGGTCGCGCCGTGGATCTTTGCCGCCTTCTTCCTTATGCTCGAGGGCTTCTTCTTTGTGAGCTCGCTCACCAAGTTCTTCCACGGCGGCTACTTCACCATCCTCATGGCTGCACTCATCATGGGCATTATGGTGTGCTGGTACAACGGCACGGCGGTCGAGCAACGTCAGTTTACGCTGCTGCCGCTGCGCAGCTATCTGCCGCAGCTCAAACGCCTGCGCGACGACGACCGCTACGAGCTCATGAGCGACAACATCGTGTACCTGACCAAGGACACCAACACCGACTATATCGACCGCGATATCGTCTACTCGATTTTGGATAAGCACCCCAAGCGCGCTCGCGCCTGGTGGTTCGTGAATGTCGAGACCATGGAGGAGCCGCATACCTTTGCCTACTCGGTCGAGACGTTCGGCACCGACTACGTGTTCCGCGTGCATCTGTATCTGGGCTACAAGATCAACCAGCGCGTCAATGCCTATCTGCGCCAGGTTGTTCAGGACCTGGCTGCCAGCGGCGAGCTGCCGGCGCAGACGCACGATTACTCGGTCTACAAGGATCCGGGCAACATCGGTACGTTTAAGTTCGTCATGATCCGCAAGCTGCTGGCGCCCGAAAGCGACGTGGAGCCCAGCGAGCGTACGGCCATCACGCTCAAGTACATCATCCGCCGCGCCGCCGGCACGCCTGCGCGCTGGTACGGCCTGGAGAACTCCAACGTGAGCTTTGAGTACGTGCCGCTGTTCACCAAGTTTAAGGCCGTGAGCAAGATGCAGCGCCTGGCCCCCAACGAGCGTCCGTAGGCGCCGACGGGTTGCATGGAGTTGGTTTTTGATGGATAAGCATGAGGCCGGGGAGGTAAACATGGATATAAAGGCGCTCGATGGCCATGAGGCGGTGGTCGAAATGGTGCGTGAGGCGCGCGTCGACGCCGCCGAAGATCGGTTCTTTACGAATCGTGCCAACATGGATATGGCCGATCGCGTAATTTCGATCGTGGCACTGGTATTTGGAGCGGTGTGCGTGTGTGCCCTGCTCGCGCACGTGCTGTTTGTCTAGCGACCGCCGGTTGCAAAGGCTATACACTTGGAACCACCACAAGGGAAACCACCACAAAGGTGCCTGTCCCTTTGTGGTGGTTTTTGTTTTTGAGAGAGGGGCGGGGTGCTGATGGACGTCCGTGCGGACGGCGATATTGCCGAGAACTTTTGGTGGCGGCGCACGACGCTGACGCGCCGCAGCCCTCTGTATGACGTCTGCGTGTCGGCGGGGCTGCTGGTCGCGGCGACGATTGTGGGCGCGCTGCTCGACCATCCGGGTCTCGCGCCGAGCATCATGATCGTTTATGTGTTCGCCGTGCAGCTGTGCGCATTCTTTACCTGGAGCCGCCTGTATTGCCTGCTGAGTTCGGCTGCCGCCGTGGCGCTCTACAACTTCCTGTTTGTCGACCCGCGCTACTCGCTGTCGTTTATCGACCGCGTCTATCCCGGCATGTTCTTCATTATGTTTGCGGTCTCGCTCGTGTCGAGCTCGATTGCGTTGGCCCTGCGCCGCGCCTTGGCGCAGGCCGCCGCCAGCGACCGCCGCACGCAGATGGTGCTCGAGACCAACCGCATGCTGCAGCGCTGCGCCGATCAGCAGCAGATTGTCCATGCTATGGCAACGCAGCTGGCGCGTCTTTCGGGCTGTCCTGTCGTGTGGTACAGCGCCGACGCCGAGGGCGATGACCTGCTGCCGCGTGCGACATACACGGCCGTGGGCGATGTCGCGCCGGTGCATGAACTGGCGCCGCAGATGCCGCCGCGGCTCTCGGCGTCCGCCTATGTGGGAACGCCGCTCGATGCCACCTACGGCGGCTCGGCGTTCTACGGCATCTACCTGACCGTGCGCTCGGGCGACACCATGGTGCGCACGGGCGATCCTGCCTCGGTGGTGGGCGTGCTGGCTATCGTTGCCGAGCCCGACGTGCTGACGCACGAGGAGCGGACACTTGCCGATGCCATCGTGAGCGAAGGCGAGCTGGCACTCGATCGCGCCCGCGCCATGGAGGCCCGCGAGGAAGCGGCGGTGCTCGCTAAAAACGAGCAGCTGCGCGCCAACTTGTTGCGCTCCATCTCGCACGATTTGCGCACGCCGCTTACCAGCATTTCGGGTAATGCCGACGTGCTGCTCGACCAGGGCTCGACCGGCACGGCCGTGCTCGACGACCAGACGCGCCGCGGCATGCTCCTATCTATTCGCTCGGATGCGCAATGGCTCAACGCTACCGTCGAGAATCTGCTCGCCATCACCAAGCTCGAGGGCGGCGGTATGCACCTGTCGACCACGCTCGAGCTTATGGACGATATCGTCGAGGAGGCGTTGCGCCACGTAAACCCGGCCGTGCACGAGCACGACCTCAAGGTGGTGGCGTGCGACGAGCCGGCGCTCGTCAACGTCGACGCGCGCCTGATGGTGCAGCTGGTGGTCAACCTGGTGAACAACGCCATCACCTATACGCCCTCGGATTCGCATATCGTGATCTCGATTGGCGTCGACGACGGATGCGTGGCGTGCTCGGTGGCCGATGACGGCCCGGGCATTGCGCCCGAGGACCGCGAGCGCATCTTTGAGTCGTTCTACACCGCCAACCATGGTCTGGCCGATAGCCAGCGCAGCGTGGGTCTGGGGCTTTCGCTTTGCCGCTCCATTGCGCTGGCACATGGCGGTAGCATAGGGGTTGCCGCGGCGGCCCCGCACGGCTCGGTCTTTACGATTGAGCTTCCCGCCGCCGACGTTTCGTTTGATAAGGAGTAGCGCTGTGCCGAACTCTGCTGTAAAACCGCTCATCTTGGTTGTTGAGGACGACCCCGCCGTCCGCAACCTTATCGTCGCCGCGCTCGAGGCGCACGGCTTGCGCCATATGGCCGTGGAGACCGCCCATGCCGCCATCGCCGCCGCCTCGTCGCAGGCGCCGAGCATTGTGCTGCTCGACCTGGGCCTGCCCGATATGGACGGCGTCAAGGTGGTGGAGTCGGTGCGCGCGTGGTCGGGCATGCCGATTATCGTGGTCTCGGCGCGCAGCGAGGATGCGGACAAGATCCGTGCGCTCGATGCCGGCGCCGACGACTATCTGACCAAGCCGTTTTCGGTCGAGGAGCTGCTCGCGCGCATCCGCACGACGCTCAGACGCCTTTCGTATGCGCAGACGGGCGGCGTTGCCTCCGAGGGCTCGTTCGATACCGGTGAGCTGCATATCGATTTTGATGCCGGCATCGCCACGATGGATGGCGAGGAACTACATCTGACGCCGATCGAGTACAAGCTTTTGTGCCTGCTGGCGCACAACGCCGACAAGGTGCTGACGCACCAGTTTATCCTGCACGAGATTTGGGGCACGGCAACCAAGAGCGACCTGGCGAGCCTGCGTGTCTTTATGGGCACGTTGCGTAAGAAGATCGAGTCCGACCCCGCGCATCCGCGTTACATCCAAACCCATGTAGGCATTGGCTACCGCCTAGTCACCCAAGGCTAGATCGCCAACCACCATCTCAATATGAGTTGCGGTGAAATACGGTTTAAATTTGCCTAATTCCAGGCAAAACAGTCCGTATTCCACCGCAACTTTGTTATCTGCTCTTAGGCTTGCTGGCGTAGAACTTCTTCTTTTTGGGCTTGCCGGCGGGGGAGGGTTTGCCGGCAAAGTTGGACTTGCCGTTGCCGGCCTGCGCGTGCGCGGGTACTGCCGCACGGGGCTTGCGGGCCTCGGGGTTGCGCAGCTCCTCGGTTCGCTCGGCAATTTCCTCGGCGCTAAAGCCGACCTCGGCCATGGCGTCCTCGATGGGCAGGCGGCGCACGATATAGCAATGGTGCACCTTCTGGTTGCGTGCGAAGTCCTCGGGGATGGTCTGCGCCGTTATGTCCTGTAGCACCACGCCCGCGCGTGCGAGCTTGCGTGTCTCGGGGCGGAAGCCTCGCAGGTTGCAGCTAAAGATGGCATGGCCGCCCTGTGCGAGCAGGCGCGATACGCCGGCCAACAGCTCAACATGGTCGCGCTGGACATCCCAGGTGCGGCGGCCCATCTTGGACGAGTTCGAGAACGTGGGCGGATCGACAAAAATCAGGTCCCAGCGGTTGCGCGTCTGGCGCTGGTCGCGAATCCAGGCGAGCACGTCGTCGCGCACAAAGTGATGCTGCGGACCCACAAAGCCGTTCTGGCGCATGTTGCGCTCGGCCCAGTTCAGATAGGTGTTGGAGAGGTCGACCGTCACGGTCTCCTCGACGCCGCCATCGGCCGCGTAGCAGGTGGCGGTGCCGGTGTAGGCAAACAGGTTGAGGAAGCGACGCGCCTGCTTGGCGTGCTCGCGCACCAGGTTGCGGGTGACGCGGTGGTCCAAGAAAATGCCCACGTCCAGGTAGTCGTCAAAGTTGACGGCAAAGGTAAGGCCGCCCTCTTCGATGAGCGGGAGGCGACGGCGTGCGATATTAGCGCGCTCGCCCGATCCGCCCTTGCCGGCGCCCTGCTTGCCGTACTGCGAGCCGCCGCGCGAACGCATGCGTGCCTTGGCGTGCACGTGCTCGGCCGGAACATCCAGGATGCGCGGCGCGATGGCCAAGATATCGAGCATGCGGGCCTGGGCCAGCGCCGGGTCGATGGTCTTGGGTGCGGCGTATTCGGCGATGACGAGCCAACGGCCCGGTGTCTGCGGGCAGCCCTTGTACAGGTCGATGGCGGCGGAGTAATCGGGCAGGTCGGCATCGTAGACGCGGTAGCAGCTCACGCCCTCGCGCTTGGCCCACTTGCGGCGCAGGCGTGCGTTCTTGCGCAGGCGGTTGGCGAACTGCTCCGACTCGGGGATGAGCACGGGCAGCGGCTTGCCGTCGCCCAGGTCGAGCATGGCGGCAGGCTCGGGCATGGCGGAAGCGGTGGCTTTGTCGTTGACGTCGTTGGCATTCGCAACCTCGGCCTCGGCATCCGCACTGGTCGCAGTCTCAAACGCTGCGGCGGCGTGGTCGAGAGAAGGCCAGACTTCGACGGTCGCCTCCTCGTTGTTGGGCATGACGGCAATCGAGCGCTCGGGCTCGGCGTGGAGCGCGCGGGCCAGCAATCCGTCGCGGGTGAGCGCGGCGACCGGTGCCGAAGCGAGTTCGGGCGCGCGGCGCAGCTCGCCGACCAGCGTCATGGTGTCATGCATGAGCGAAAGCGGCGTCTCGGTGGTGTCTGCGACCACGGCAACGCCGGCGACAGCACCCGCATGGTCCAGCACGGTGGCGGACTTGGCGGCGCAAAAATCGACAAAGCGCTTGTAGCCGGCACACTTAACCATGCGCTCAGCGGTCTTGCGGGCGGCGGGGTCGATGTCCACGGCCACGATGCGCACCTGGCGCTCGCGCGCTGCCGCCTCGCGCTCGCGTGCCTCGGCGAGCAGCTGCTCCCACAGGGCGGCGTCGTGCAGCTGCCAGCCCTCAAAGCCCCAGTGCTCGCGGGCGGCGCCCGGAGCGCGGTCGGTTAGGATATTCACGGCCTCTAGCAGCAGGCCGCCGCCGGCGCACGAGGCGTCGACCAGCGTGGGCAGGGCTTCGTTCTCGTAATCGTCGGCCGTTAGCTCGCGCTCGCACAGTGCAGTCCAGCCGACCTGCGCCAGCACCAAGGCGGCGTAGTCGGGGCGCAGCACGTGTGAGCCCTCGCCGGCGCGGGTTGCGGCGGGCGGCAGGCGCTTGAACAGCGGGTCGCCCGAAAGGTCCAGGCTTATGCTCGCACGGCGCTGGCGTAGCGAAAGCAGTAGGTGGACATCGGGATCGGCGGCATCGACATCGGCGCGACGGCCCGTGGTCTCGGCCAGGCGGTCGCACAGTGCATCCTTGGCGCGCAGGGCCGAGAAGCGCGTGTTGCGCAGCTGCTCGGTCACGCCGCGGGCGGTGATGGCAATCGTGGCGCCGGGGCGGACGATGTTTTCCCAGGCAATGTCGTAAACGCCGTCGTACAGCTCGTCGGCGTCTTGCGCCTCAAAGCGCCCGAGTACCACAAACACGCGGCTGGCCAGGCGCGACCACAGGCACGCGCGAAGGCCTTGCTCAAGCTCGCCCTCAAACGTGGCGCGGCCCTTGAGGCGGCGGACATGCGAAAGCCCGAGCCGTTTAAGCTCGTCGGCGAGTGCGGACTCAAAGCCCTCGGGGCAGCTTGCGTAAAATTCCATGGGTGACCTCTCTGGTTGTGTCGCTCCATTATATGATGGATGCTCCGTTTGCCATCGCCCTCGAAAGGAACCCATATGATTGATGCGTGCCCCGATTCCGCTGTACTGTTTTTTGACGTGGACGGCACGCTGACGTCGTTCGATCCCGACGATATGACCGATAAGGACTTCAATGCAATCCATCCGTCGAAGGCCGTTGTCGATGCATTTGGTCGCCTGCGCAATGCGGGTCACCAGGCATTTATCTGCACGGGTCGCCCCTTGTGGCTGATTGCCGATGGCCTGCGCGCGCTGAACCCGGCGGGTATCGTTGCCATGGCGGGGGCCACGCTCGAGGTCGAGGGCCGCGTGGCACACGAGGACTGCATTGACGAGGACATTGTTGAGGAGCTCGCGCGTCGCATTACTGTGGCGGGCGGCGAGGCGTTGTTCGAGACGAACGGTGCCACCTATTCACTTGAGCCAGTTGGTGTCGAACAGTCATTTCTGCTAGGCGCCGGCGTGGTGCATGGCGTTGATCAGATGCGCGTCGATGGCCGCTTGCGCGTAGGCAAGGTGTGCATTAACGCGTACGACCTGGCTCACGTAGCCAACGATGACGGCTTTATCGAGCGCGAGTTTGAGCTGTGCAACACCGGTGGTCAGAATCGCGAGCTGAGCCCCAAGGGCATCGACAAGGGCGTGGGCGTGGCGCGAGCGCTGGAATACCTGGGTCGCACCGGCAACGCGCGCACCTTTGGCTTTGGCGATTCCGGCAACGATCTGGGTATGCTCGCCGCCGTCGAGACGGCTGTAGCCATGGGCAACGCCATGCCCGAGGTCAAGGCAGTCGCCGACTACGTGACCGACGATGTCGCACACGATGGCACCGTCACAGCGATGCAACATTTCGGCCTCATCTAATGAATCTCGCCTTCTGACGTTTGCTCAAACTGCGACTCTTTGCTTTTGCATGCTCAATCGATTTATCAATCCAAATACTGAGGTGTTTATACCGTTCGCCGAGAAGATGAAAACCCGCAGCTCACGCCTTGATAAACGTAGGTAAAGTGTTTAGCAGTTTATCGCCCATGTGCAAGCGAAAGGAATCAGGCAGATGGCAATCAAGGTGTTCGCTGACGGTGCAAACCTCGAGGGCATGCTCGACATGTACGAGAACGGCAACGTTCAGGGTTTCACGACCAACCCGTCCCTTATAAAGAAGGGCGGCGTGACGGATTACCGCGCGTTTGCCAAGGAGGTCCTGGCCCACATCACCGATGTGTCCGTGTCGTTTGAGGTCTTTGCCGACGACGTCGAGACCATGGAGATCGAGGCCCGCGAGATCGCTACCTGGGCCGAGAACGTCTACGTCAAGATTCCGTGCGTGACCACCAAGGGCGAGTCCACGGCCGAGTTGGTGCGCAAGCTTTCCGCCGACGGCATTAAGGTCAACGTCACCACCATCTTTACGCCTGCGCAGGTCGACGAGATGGTCGACGCTGTCGACGCCGAGACGCCGTCCATCATCTCGCTCTTTGCCGGCCGTATCGCCGACACGGGTGTCGATCCCATTCCGTTTATGACGGAGTCGGTCAAGAAGGCCGCCGCCAAGCCCAACTGCGAGGTCCTGTGGGCGTCCACGCGCGAGCTTATCAACATTTACCAGGCGCAGGCCTGCGGCTGTCAGATCATCACGGTGCCCAACAGCATCCTGGCCAAGCGCAAGAACATCGGTCGCGATCCGTACGAGGTCTCGCTCGATACCGTGCGCGGTTTTGCCAAGGATATCGCCTCGCTAGGCTTCCATATCCTGCCGTAACGCGAACACTGGCTGCGCCGCGGGTTGTTTGCCCCGGCCTTTCCTTTCCCTATCGCTCACGCGCTTCGCGAGGGTCGCGCTAGGCAAAGGAAAGGCCGGGGCTGCCGACACGAACCCGTCGGTAGGTCCTGAGCTGAATCGCTACCTTTATTCCGATGGGGGTCGACAGTGCTACCCCGCCAACTGTCTCGGGCAGTAATGGGGCTGGGCTCGGATGGCAACGCCGCGTGCCACTGGCGGCTTCGTTCGCCGGATGACGATTCGTGTTACGCGGCCGGCGTCACCTCGGACGGCGGCGTGGGCTCCGACGGCATCGCGTGGACAACGCGGTTCCGCATTATGGATCAACCTGTAATCTAATGATCTTCTAATCCATATCTATCAAGTATCGAAAACGATCCGGCCCCGAGTTGGCAGTCATCGCCAAGGCAAAGGACCCTGCCGGCTATGTGTTCGGGGCGACGCGCAAGTCGCCCAAGACCCTTCGATTATCCTTTGTTCCGCGCATGCAAGATCTCATGCTTGACGTGGTTGAACAGCTCTACCGGGCAAACGAGGTCTTTGCGGCTCGTGCCCATAAGTGTCCCACCAACAGAAATCGAGATATTCGGCCTCAGAGTGCCGTCAAGATTGCCAATATGGCTGAAAAACGTCCCGTACCGCACCTCTGCGGGTGCAGATATGGGACGTTTGTGGAATATCTGATGCCTATTTGTTGAGCTTGCACTTTGAAGAAGTGTTATCGCGGCCCAGCGAGGCCGAATATCTCAAAAATTGCAGGTGATGATTAGCGGAAACGGCGTCTCGCACTTCGGGATATCGCCAAATCGTTTTAGAAGGAGAGGCGCTCGGCGGAATGGGGCCCGCCGAGCGCCTGCAGCGGCTTATTTGCCCCGCACCATGGTGAGCGAGATCTTCTTGCGGTCGCGATCGACCTTCTCGACCCACACCTTAACCGTGTCGCCGACGCGTACCACGTCGCTCGGGTGCTTAACGAAGCGGTTGGCCAGCTTGGAGATATGCACGAGGCCGTCCTGGTGCACGCCCACGTCGACGAAGGCGCCAAAGTCGACGACGTTACGCACCGTGCCCTTGAGCTCCATGCCGGGCTCCAGGTCGTCGATGGAAAGCGCCGAGCGGCTAAAGACCACCTCGGGCGCGTCGTCGCGCGGGTCGCGGCCGGGCTTCTTGAGCTCGTTGACAATGTCGATGAGCGTTAGGGTGCCGCAGTCCAGATCGCTTGCCAGCGCCGAGATGCTGCCCAGGCGGTGCTCAATGTCGGGCACGCCGCCGCGGCTGAGCTCGCTTGCCGCAACGCCGGCGCGCTCCAGGACGGCCGTGGCCACCTCGTAGCTCTCGGGGTGGACGCTTGTCGCGTCGAGCGGGTTCTTGCCGCCGCTGATGCGCAGGAAGCCCGCGGCGTTGAGGTATGCCTTGGGTCCCAGCTTGGGGACCTTCTTGAGCTGGCGGCGATCGGTAAAGGCCCCGTTTTCCTCGCGGTAGGCCACGATGTTCTTGGCCACGCTCGGCGTAATGCCCGACACGTAGCCCAGCAGGCTTGCGCTCGCGGTGTTGACGTCGACGCCCACACGGTTGACGACGTCTTCCACCACGTGGCCCAGGGTGCGCGAAAGCTCGGCCTGGTCAAGGTCGTGCTGGTACTGGCCAACGCCGATGGACTGGGGCGGAATCTTGACGAGCTCTGCCAGCGGGTCCTGCAGGCGGCGGCCCAGGCTCATGGCGCCGCGCACGGTGACATCCAGATCGGGATACTCCTGGCTCGCGAGCTCGGAGGCGGAGTACACCGACGCGCCCGCCTCGTTGACGATGGTGTAGCGAAGGCTGGGCGCCTGCTCGGCAATAAACTCCGAGACGACTTCCTCGGTCTCGCGGCTGGCGGTGCCGTTGCCGATGACGATGGTGTTGACGCCGTTCTTCTTGACGAGGCGGGCGAGCTCACGCTTGGTGCCGGCGACGTCGTGGCGCGGCTTGGTGGGGTAGACCACGCCGTGGTCGAGTAACTTGCCGGTCTCGTCCATGACGGCGACCTTGCAGCCGGTACGGTAGCCCGGATCGAGCGCGAGCACGCGGGCGCCGCGCACGGGGCGTGCCGAGAGCAGGCCTTCGAGATTCTTGGCAAAGACGTTGATGGCCTCGGTCTGGGCGCGAACGGTGAGTTTGGCGCGGGCCTCGCGCTCCAGCGAGGGGGCCATGAGGCGCTTGTAACCGTCAGCGATGGCGGCGTCAAAGACGGGAGCAAACACGCCCTGGCGACGGGGCCAGCGGCTGCCGAGGCGTGCCGTAGCGGCAGCGCCGTCGACGTTCACGCGCACGCGGAGCTTGCCCTCGCGCTCACCGCGGTCGATAGCCAGCACGCGGTGGTTGGGTATACGGCGCAGCGGCTCATCATAGCTGTAGTACGGCTCGTAGGGGGTCTTCTCGGCGGGGTCGGTGGCCTCGACGACGATGTCGGCGGTGTTTTGCGTAAAGGCGCGCAGGTCGGCGACGTTCTCGGGATCTTCGGCCACCGTCTCGGCCACGATGTCGGCGGCGCCGGCGAGCGCCTTTTCGGGCGTGTCGAAGCCGGCCTCCTCGTTGACGTAGTCCGCGGCGGCGTCGAGTGCGCTGCCCTTGGCCGAGGCCTGCATGATGATCATGTTGGCAAGCGGCTCCAGACCTGCCTCGCGGGCCTTCTGCGCGCGGGTCATGCGCTTTTTACGGTAGGGCTTGTAGAGGTCTTCGACGCGCTGGAGCTGTGTGGCCTCGCGAATCTGCTGCTCGAGCTCGGGCGTGAGTTTGCCCTGGGCGTCGATGAGCAGGATGACGTCCTCTTTACGCTGTTCAAGATTGCGCAGGTAGGACAGGCGCTCGTCGAGCGCGCGCAGGGCAACGTCGTCCATGCCGCCCGTTGCTTCCTTGCGGTAGCGCGAGATAAAGGGGATGGTGTTGCCCTCGTCGATGAGCTTGACGGCTGCCTCGACGTTGGCGGCCTTAAGGTTGAGCTCGCGGGCGAGCTGGGCGATAAGATCCATGGAACTTCCTGTCTGTGAGTACGTTACAGGTGCATGAGCCACCCAGTCTACCACCCGCCCGCGCCGCGGCTGCAAAGAAAGCCCCGCGGGCAGGAGGCTGCTCGCGGGGCAAAGAAGAGGGGCTTGTTGGTGGCGGACCGAAGGGTTCGCATGGGGCTTCTGCCGCGGTCTGCCCTAAGGCGTTACAGCTCGACGAGCTGGCCGGTCTCGGCGGCCTCCTTGATGGCGTTAAGCAGCGTGAGCGTCTTGACGTTATCGGCGGGGGTCACGACGGGCTCGACCTCGCGGCGGACAACCTTCACAAAGTGCTTGAGCTGCATCTTGTGCGGCAGCGCCGGGTCCACAGCCGGGATCTCCATCTGCAGCGGCTTGTGCCAGTTGGAGGCACCGTCGTAGGAAAACTGGTGCAGGCGGGGCAGCGAAAGGGCGCCCTTGGTACCGCCAATAAAGTAGGCATCGGCGTCGAAGGGGCGGTACTGCGGGTCCTCGCGAGCAGTCGCCTCCCAGTTCCAGGGGCTGGCGGTGGCGTCAGAGATGGTCATGCTCGCGAGCGCGCCATCGGCAAAGCGAACGTTGACCACGGCGGAGTCCTCGGTCTCAAAACCGCGGGCGGCGCTGGACTGCATACCCTGGACGGCAACGGGCTCGCCCAGCAGGTAGCGGAGCAGGTCGACGTCGTGCACCAGGTTGACCAGGATCGGGCCGGCACCCTTTTTGCGGCGCCACTCGACATCGAAGTACTCGTCGTTCTTATAGGTCATGTAGTGGAAGCTCGACACGGTGAGCTTGCCCAGCTCGCCGGACTCGATGATCTCCTTGGTCTTGTTGACGAAGGGGTTGTGGCGACGGTGCTGACCCACGAGCACGGGCACGCCGGCGGTCTCGGCCTCGGCGGCGAAGGCCTGGGCATCCTCGAGGTCGTTGGAGATCGGCTTTTCGACCAGCGGCACGATGTTGCGCTTCACGGCCTCGCGGGCAACGCCCAGATGCAGGTCGTTGGGCGTGGCGATAATGACGGCCTCGGGCTTGACCTCGTCCATCATCTGGGCGGGATCGGTGAAGAACGGCACGCCGGCGGCCTCGGCCGTGGCGCGGGCGCCCTCAAAGGCGTCGGCGATGGCGACGAGCTCGGCCTCGGGCTCCTCGGTGACAAAGCGGATGTGGTTGCGGCCCATGGCGCCGGCGCCGATAACGGCAATGCGGACGGGGTTGAGCTCAGACATTTCGACTCCTTAATACTGGTGGCGGTGGAATGCGACAAAGGGACTGTCCCTTTGTCGCATCGGTAAAACTAGGCGGACTTCTTCTTGCTGTCGGAGACCATCATGTAGACGGTGAGCACGACGGCGATGGCGGCGATCACGATGGCGCCGTAGAAGGACTGCTGGTAGGCGGCGCTGCCGGCCTCAGCGTGATACAGCACGGCAGTGATGGGCTGGCTGATCCAGGTAGAAGCGGCGTAGCCCAGGAACATGATGCCGTAGTTGACGCCGATGTTGCTGGTACCAAAGGCGCCACCGGTGAGCGGCGGGTAGATGACGAGCAGGGCGCCAAAGCTAAAGCCGAGCAGGGCGAGTGCCACAAAGAACATGCTCTGCGTAAAGCTCATCGACATGATGACGAGCGCGACGATGGTGACGACAAGGCTGATGAGCAGCGACTTATAGGCGCCGAGCTTGTCGATGATCTGACCAAAGGACAGGCGACCGACCAGGTTGGCGCAGGTGTTGACGGAGACCACCACGCCGCCGAGGGCGACAGCCGCGGCGCTCGTGGGGTCGGCGAAGAGCTGGACGGCGGCGATGGAGGCAACCTTGCCCACGAGCAGGGTGCCCGCGGTGGCGGCAAAGGCGAAGGTGACGATGAGGACCCAGAAGCGCGGGGTCTTGACCATCTCGCCCGGGGTGAGGTCACCGAAGGTGCCGGCGTGCGCGCCACCCTTGGGGGCCTCGAAGCCCTCGGGCAGCCAGCCGGCCTCGGGGGCTTTCAGGAACAGGGCGGAGGCGGCGATCGTCGCAAAGAAGATGACGCCGAGTGCCTTGAGGGCGCCAAAGATGCCGAGGCTCGGGATGAGCAGCGAGGCGAGCACCGGGGACAGCACGGCGGGGCCGGCGGTCGAAGCGGCCAGGGTGATGCCGGAGGCGAGGCCCTTCTTGTCGATGAACCACTTTTGGCCGGTGGTGAGCGCGGGGTTGTAGCCCAGGCCGTTGCCGATGGCGGCGACGAGCGAGAACCACAGGTAGAACTGCCACGGCTCGGTGACGGTGCCGGACATGAACCAGCCCAGGCCGTAGCATACGGCGGCGGCGATCACGACGTTGCGCGGGCCGATCTTATCGGAGATGCGGCCGGCGAAGATGCCCGTCACGGCCATGATGGTCTGAAAGACCGGGAAAGCCCAGGTAAGGGCGCTGGACCACTCGGGGTAGACGGCGAGCAGGTTCTTGCTCACGACGGAATACAGCGCGATGGAGCTGATGAAGAACATAGTGACGCACGCGGCGGAAAGCACGGCGGCGCGACCCTTGTTGGAGTTGGTGGAAGCCATTGGACTCTTTCTAATCGATGCGGGGGAGGGGCGGACACGTCCGCGGGGCCTCCCTGTCAGGCTGGTTTACTGGTCAGTCGGCTTTGCGACGCCGGACTCGTCGGACCAAAGCTCGACGCTCTTGTTCTTGAGGTAGTTGTCGGCAAAGGCTCGACGGCCGCCGGGCTTGGCGGTGAGGTCGCCCATCATATTGGAGAAGCCGCCATCGACCTTGATGGCGTCGCCGGTGGTAAAGTCCGAGCGCTTGGACGCCAGGAACATCACGGCGTTGGCGATATCGCTGACCTCGCCGATGCGGCGCGTAGCGATAAGGCGGCTGCGGCTCTTTTCGACCTCGGGGTCGGCGTAAAAGCTCGCCGACATGGGGGTCTTGACAAAGCAGGGCTCGACGCAGTTGGAGCGGACGCCGTAGGGCCCCCACTCGGCGGCGAGCATCTTGGACATCATGTTGACGCCGGCCTTGGTGGAGCTGTACACGCCCGAGAACGTCTCGGGAGAGTGGCTGGCGACGGTCGAGATGTGCACCAGGCGGCCCTGGCCGGCCTTGATCATCTCGCGACCAAAGCGCTGCGAGGTGATGAAGTAGCCGGTGAGGTTGACGTTGATGACCTCGTTCCAGTCGCTCAGCGGCAGGTCCTCCATGGCGGCGAAGCGCAGGATGCCGGCGGTGTTGACGAGAACGTCGACGCGGCCGAAGTTGGCGATGGCGGCGTCGACGGCGGCCTGAACCTCGGCCTCGTCGGTGGCGTTCATCTTGTAACCCTCGGCGTGGATGCCAAACTCGGCAGCAAGGTCGGCGGCAGCGGCCTTGACCTTCTCCTCGTTCAGATCGAGCAGGACGACGTTGGCGCCGTTGCGGGCGAACTCGCGGCAGATTTCGGCGCCCATGCCGCCGAGTGCGCCGGTCACGGCGCAGACATCGCCCTCGAGCTTAAGCCAATTGCTCATAGGAACTTCCCTTCTTATGTCTCCCGGTGGGTCGCTCCCATTAACCGACCCACGTGGTTTTCGCTGGTTATCGTATGCTTAGCGTTCGCGCAGGTGAATTGCATATTTGTTAAAATGGCGTTAACCTCTGGTTTATAGCTCACAAGACGATTTGTCCGTAATTGAGTGTGTGACCTGCCAAAACAACCCCCTGCGGCCGCGCATGGGCATACGTCTGGAAACGGGAGATTGACGTGTACGATCGACGACTTGAGGCCATATCGGCCGCCGCGGAGCTGGGAAGCTTCTCGCGTGCCGCGGCAAAGCTGCGCGTGTCGACGCCGGCACTCGTCAAGCAGGTTTCGGGCTTCGAGGCCGAGTTCGGCATCACGCTGTTCGAGCGGTCGCACTCGGGCGTTAAGGTGACGCCGGCTGGTGCGCTACTGGTGGACGACGCGCGCTCGATCATGCGCCAGTCCGAGGACGCACTGCGTCGTGCCCGGCGCGCGGCGGGCGATGGCGGTGCGGTGCGCTTGGGCGTGTCGATGATGTGCCCGGGGCGCCAGACGCTGTCGATGTGGACGGACGTGCACGAGCTGGAGCCGTCGTTGCGCTTTGAGATTGTGCCGGTGAGCGATCTCTATGACGAGCGCGAATCCGTTATGCGCAGCCTGGGGCGCGAGGTGGATGTGGTGCAGTCGAGTTTTTCGACCCCGCGCTGGGGCGACGCCTGCCAAAAGCTCCTCATCGTCAACGTGCCGTTTTATATCGACGTGCCGCGCACGAGCCGGCTCGCGCGCAAGACGCGCATCACGGTTGCCGACCTGGAGGGCATGCGCCTGCGCGTGCTCCGTCACGGCAACGACGCCATGGACAGCCTGCGCATCGATCTTTTGGCCGACGGCGGCGTGGACGTGATCGATGTGGATAGCTTTGACTTTGCGCTGTTCAACGATGCCGAGGAAAAGGGCGACGCGATGCTCACCTGCGGAGCGTGGTCGGGCGTGCATCCGGCCTTTGTGGGCGTGCCGTTCCTATGCGGCCGCGAGGTGCCGGTCTTCTTGCACTACCCGCTCGAGCCCACCCTCCAAGTCCAAAAATTCGTCAACGCCATGGCCCAGCTTCTCACCTAGCTCATTTGGCGCGGGTAGTCTTTTTGGGACGGGGCTTTTTTAGCTACTTTCGCCGCCCTGCCTGCGCACCCTCAAAGTAGTTAAAAAGCCCCGTCCCAAAAAGACTAACAAAACGAGGCCCTGGCCAAACGGCCAGGGCCTCACTAACCTTTATTCCGTTTTAAACAACGGGCTGATTGCGCGCAGGAGGGTGCCCCGGGGCGGCGGGGTATTTCCTCCGCGCGCAGTTTCGCAGCGAAGCGAGAATGTTTGAGCACGGAGGAATTACCCCGACGCCCCGGGGCACCCTCCGTCAGTAACCGTTCCTACTCCAGCTCAAACGCTCCCGTGTACAGCTGGTAGTAGTACCCGCGCTTGGCAATCAGCTCGTCGTGGTTGCCGCGCTCGATGATGCGGCCGTGATCCAGACAGATGATCGCGTCGGAGTTGCGCACGGTGGAAAGGCGGTGCGCGATGACAAACGTCGTGCGGCCCTCCATGAGCTTATCCATGCCCGCCTGCACGATGGCTTCGGTGCGGGTGTCGATGGAGCTCGTGGCTTCGTCCAGAATCATTGCCGGCGGATCGGCGACGGCGGCGCGCGCGATCGAAATCAGCTGGCGCTGGCCCTGCGACAGCTGGGCGCCGTTGCCGGTGAGCATGGTGTCATAGCCGTCGGGGAGGCGGGTGATAAAGTCGTCCGCGCCCGCGAGCTTTGCCGCCGCGATGCACTCCTCGTCGGTGGCATCCAGGTTGCCGTAGCGGATGTTATCCATCACGGTGCCGGTGAACAGGTTCACGTCCTGCAGCACGACGCCCAGCGAGCGGCGCAGATCGGCCTTGCGGATCTTATTGACGTTGATGCCGTCGTAGCGAATCTTGCCGTCGGCAATGTCATAGAAGCGGTTGATGAGGTTGGTGATGGTCGTCTTGCCGGCACCGGTGGCGCCGACAAACGCGACTTTCTGGCCCGGCTTGGCAAACACGGACACGCCGTGCAGCACCTCGTGGTCGGGCGTGTAGCCAAAGTCCACGTTGTCCATGACCAGGTCACCGCGCAGCGGCACGTACTCGATCTCGCCGGTTGCGCGGTGCGGATGTTTCCATGCCCACATGCCGGTGTGGTGGTCGGCCTCCTCGAACTCCCAAGTCTCGGGGTTCACCTGCGCGTTGACGAGCGTCACGTAGCCTTCGTCGGCCTCGGGCTCCTCATCGATGAGCTCAAAGATGCGGTCGGCGCCGGCCAGACCCATGACCACGGCGTTGATCTGCTGCGAGATCTGGCCGATCTGTCCGCAGAACTGCTTGGTCATGTTGAGGAACGGCACCACGACGGCGATGGACAGCGCCATGCCCGAGATGCTCAGGTTGGGCACGCCCAGCGCCAGGAAAATGCCGCCGGCGAGCGCCACCAGCACGTAGAGCAGGTTGCCCAGGTTCATAAGGATGGGCATGAGGATGTTGGCGTACATGTTGGCCTTCTGCGAGACCTCGAAGAGCTTTTCGTTGCGCTCGTCAAAATCGGCCTCGGCGGCAGACTCGTGGCAGAATGCCTTGACGACCTTCTGGCCGTTCATGACTTCCTCGATATGACCCTCGACCACGCCGAGCTCGGTTTGCTGCGCAATAAAGAAGCGCGCGGAGTTGGAGCCGAGCAGCTTGGTCATAAAGGTCATAAAGGCGACGCCTGCCACAATGACCAGGCACATCCACACGCTGTAGTACAGCATGATAAAGAACACCGTGACGATGATGATGATCGTCATGAGCAGGTTGGGCAGCGACTGACTGATCATCTGGCGCAGCGTATCGATGTCGTTGGTGTAGTGGCTCATGATATCGCCGCGCTGGTGCGTGTCGAAGTAGCGGATCGGCAGGTCCTGCATGCGGTTGAACATCATCTCGCGCAGCTTCTCGAGCGAGCCCTGCGTGACGATAGCCATGGCGCGGTTCCAGAAGAGCGAGGACAGGACGCCGACGCCGTAGATGCAGGCGAGGGTGGTCACAAGCTGCAGAATCTTGGGCTGTGCGGCTTCCCAATCGCCCGACTGCCACGATTCGCTAATAATCTGCAGGGCGCTCTGCAAGAAGGTCGCGCCGATGGAGTTGATGATGGCGCAGAGCACCACGCCGGCGACGACAAGGGGCAAAAGCACGGGATAGAAGCCAAAGAGCGTCTTGATGAGGCGCGACATGGTGCCGCCCTTACGGTTGAGCGCGCGCTCGGCCGTCGTTGCCTTACTCATGTGCCTCGCCTCCTTCCTGGGTCTGAGCTTGCGTTGCGGATGCCTCGGTGTCGGCCTCGACGGCCCCTTCGCCCTCGGCAGACATCTTGTTTTGCGAGGTAAAGGTCTCGCGGTAGATCTCGCTCGTCTTGAGTAGCTCGTCATGGTTGCCGATCTGCGCGATACGGCCGCCCTCCATGACGATGATGCGGTCTGCGTCCTGCACGGAGCTGATGCGCTGGGCGATGATGAGCTTGGTCGTGTTGGGCAGATAGCTTGCCAGCCCTGCGCGGATCTTGGCGTCGGTCTTGGTGTCGACGGCGCTGGTGGAGTCGTCCAGGATCAAGATCTTGGGGCGACGCAGCAGGGCGCGTGCAATGCACAGGCGCTGCTTCTGACCGCCCGAAACATTAGAGCCGCCCTGTTCGATCCAGGTGTCGTAGCCCTTGGGGAAACCGTCGACAAACTCGTCGGCGCAGGCCAGATGCGCTGCCTCGCGGACTTCCTCGTCGGTGGCGTTCGGGTCGCCCCAACGCAGGTTCTCGGCGATGGTGCCGCTAAACAGCACGTTTTTCTGCAGCACCATGGCGACCTGGTGACGCAGCGCGTCCAGGTCGTAGTCGCGCACGTCCACGCCGCCCACGCGCACAGCGCCTTCGGTGGTGTCGTACAGGCGGGCGATGAGGTTAACGAGCGTGGACTTGGCCGAGCCGGTGCCGCCGATGATGCCGATGGTCTCGCCGCTCGTAATGTGCAGGTCGATATCGTCGAGCGCCTGGCGCTTCGCATGCTTGGAATACTTAAAGCTCACGTGGTCAAAGTCGATGGAACCGTCGGCAACCTCGAGTACGGGCTCGGTCGGATCGGCGATCGTGGGCTCGGCGGCCAGCACCTCGGCAATGCGGTGTGCCGATTCGTCGGCCATGGTCACCATGACAAAGATCATCGACAGCTGCATCAGGCTCATGAGAATCTGGAAACCATAGGTAAAGGTCGAGGAGAGCTGGCCCACGTCGAACAGCGTACCCTGGCTCGTGATGATGAGCTTGGAGCCCAGGTAGATGATGACGACAAACGCGCCGTTGACGCAGATGTTCATCATGGGGTTGTTAAAGGCGAGCAGCTTCTCGGCGCGGGTGAAGTCCATCTGGACGTCGCGCGCGGCGGTCGCGAACTTCTCCTTCTCAAAGTCTTCGCGCACATAGCTCTTGACCACGCGCATGCCGGTGACGTTTTCCTCGACGGACTCGTTAAGGGCATCGTACTTGTGGAACACGCGCGAGAAGATGGGGCGCACCTTAAAGATGATAAAGAACAGTCCAAAGCCCAACAGCGGAATGATGACCAGGTAGACCATGGCGACGTTGCCGCCCATGATAAACGCCATGGTAAAGGCGAAGATCAATACCAGCGGCGCGCGCACGGCGATACGGATGATCATCATAAAGGCCTGCTGCACGTTGTTGATATCGGTGGTCAGGCGCGTGACGAGCGATGAGCTCGAGAACTCATCGATGTTGGCAAAGCTGAACGTCTGGATTTTGTAGAACAGGTCGTGACGCAGGTTCTTGGCGAAGCCGCAGCTCGCATGGCTGCAGGTGATGCCTGCCGCGGCGCCAAAAGCAAGCGATGTCAGCGCGATGAGCACCAAAAGGCCCGCGGTGGGAAGCATCTCGGCTACGGTGGCGCCGTCTTTGATGGCGTCGATCAGGTTGGCGGTGATAAATGGAATCAGCATCTCGCAGAGCACCTCGCCAAGCACGAGCAACGGCGTGGCAACGGTGACTTTCATATAGTCGCGGATGCTGCCCATGAGGGTTTTAATCATCCAGTTCCTCCCAGGTTACACGGATTTTCTCGAGCATTTCGGCGAGCCGCTCGCGCTCGTCGTGGGTGAGGGCACTAAAGGCTTGCTCTCTAAAGCGAATGCGGGCCGCCTGGTCGATGCGGGCGTTTTCCCGGCCGGTTTCGGTCAGGCGAATGGTGAGCTGCCGTCGATCCTTGGGGTTACGGCTGCGCTCGATGAGGCCGTTGAGCTCGAGCTTGGACAGGATCTCGGAAAGCGATCCCGGCTTGAGGTCGAAGTGCATGCCGAGCTCCTGCTGCGACATCTCGCCGCCGGGTTGCTTGGCCAGCAGGCAGATGATGGGCGCCTTGCCGGATACGCCTCCGCCATGAAAGTGCATGTAATGGCCGCAAAAGCCCAGATTATTGAGGATGCGCTTGGCAAGCTTGTCTTCTGAGCTAACCGCTTCGGGTACATCCGCAGGCTGTGACGGGTCGCCGCCGGGCTCATGCGAACAAAGGTTAAGAGGTTCATCGCACATGAATTAGTGTTGCTCCTTTCTTTAGTTAGGTAGTGTAATTGTTTTGTGCCTAACCAATTTAGGAGCGTGAGAAATCAATGTCAAGGTACCAAACTTATTAAGTTACGGCGTTTTACCAAACGCCGTAACCGCTCGACGCTGCAAACGCTCCTAAGCGGCAATCTGGCGTTCAATCGTCGGGCATGGCCACAAGGCCTATGCCCTCCTCTTTCACGCCACCTTGCTCGCTTAGGAGCGTTTTCGCTGTCCGTCCTCAACATGTGATTCCGCCACGGTCCGCTTCGGTGCATGTGATCCCTTGGGGACGGAGGAAAAGGGATCATTTTCCGAAACCTTTTCGCAACAATGCGCTCTTCGCGACCGTAGCGCCCGCTCACAACGTCCCCTGCGCTACACTTAGTCGCACTGTGGTGCTGCTGCGCCGTGCCCGAACCAAGGGAGACCCTCATGAAGAATACTCAGCTGCTGCTGATCAACGATATGTGCGGCTACGGCAAGGTCGCGCTTTCCGCCATGCTGCCGGTGCTGTCGCACATGGGCTACCGTATCCATAACCTGCCGACGGCGCTCGTTTCCGACACGCTTAACTACCCCAAGTTCTACATCCACGACACCACCGAGTACGTGCGCCAAAGCCTCGCTATCTGGGAGGAGCTCGGCTTTGAGTTCGACGCCATCTCGACCGGCTTTATCGTGACCGAGGAAGAGACACGCATCATCTCGGACTTTTGCCACCGCCGTGCGCAAAAAGGCACCAAGGTATTCGTCGACCCCATCATGGGCGATAACGGCAAGCTCTATGCCGGCGTGCCCGAGTCGACCATCGGACTCATGCGCAGCCTGGTCGAGTGCGCCGACTACGCGGTGCCCAACTATACCGAGGCGTGCCTGCTCACCGATACGCCTATCGCCGAAGAGATTACGGCCGATGAGGCCCGCGCGCTCGTGGACGCTATGCTCGCGTTGGGCACCAAGTCGGTTGTCATTACGAGTGCAAAGGTCGATGGGGCGAGTGCCGTCGTCGGTTACGATCATGTGGCGGGGGAGTACTTTGAGATTCCGTTTGAGCTGATCCCGGTGTACTTCCCGGGCACGGGCGATACGTTCTCGGCCGTGTTGATGGGTCGCGTGATGAGCGGTTGGAGTCTGCAGCGCGCGACGGCCGATGCCATGCGTGTGGTGGCTGAGCTTATCGAGCGCAATGCCGACCAAGAGGACAAATCGGCCGGCCTTCCCATCGAGGCCTGCCTGGATGTGATCGACCATGAGTAATGCTGGCGAGGGCGGCATCAAGCCTGCGGGCGATAACAAGCCGCTCGGCGCGCCGCGTGGCAAGCGTCCGCGTATCCGCGTGAGCTGCGTGGACCAGCTGGGTGCGTGCCGCTGCCACCATGGTCACAAGCCGGGCGACGTTTTTGACTTCGACCGAGACCGCGGCAAGATGTGCGCCATGGCCTGCCATGTGGGCTTTCCCTATATCGATATCCTGCGCTATGGCGGAACCGTGCCTGGCAACGAGCCCGGCACGGCAAAGTTCTGCTGCCCCGAGGTCGATACACTGAACGTCTGGCTTGCCGAGATCGTTGACGAGTAGTCGAGCGCAATGTGGCAAAGGGACAGCCCCTTTGCCACATTCGCCGGTGGCGCCCCTTCTTTTGCTTATAATCTCAAATCTCTGCATTTCATTTGATTTTAAGTTCTATAAATTCTGCGTTTCATCGATAATCAAGCGTATAAAACTTTGCATTTCATTCGATGACGCTGAGGGGAGAGCCTATGCTGCGCAGGAAAATAGCGGCAGAGCTGGAGCGTTGGCTGAAGTCTGCCGAGCAAAAGGCCTTATTCATTACGGGTTCTCGCCAGATTGGCAAAAGCTATTCGATTCGCGCATTTGGCAAAGCCAACCATGCAACCTACATCGAGCTTAACCTCATGGAAAATCGCCAGGCAAAAGATGCTCTTCTCGAGGCGCGGGATGCCGATGATTTCATCAGCAGGGTGACGCTTCTTTCGGGAAAGTCGATTGCACCAGGCAAAACGCTCGTGTTTATCGATGAGGTCCAAGAGGCCCCCGACATCATGACGATGGCAAAGTTCCTTGTTGAGGACGGGAGGTGCCGTTGGGCGTTTTCGGGGTCAATGCTCGGGACCCAGCTCAAGGGCGTCAGGTCCTATCCCGTGGGGTATGTCCACGAGCTTAGGATGTTCCCGCTCGATTTTGAGGAGTTTTGCTGGGCAATCGGGGTGAGCGAGGGGGCTCGTCAAACGATACGTGACGCGTGTATCAGCGAGAGGCCCATTCCTGATTACATTCATGACGCGATGATGGCAAACTTCAGGACCTATACCGTTGTCGGCGGAATGCCGGAGGTTGTGCAGCGTTTCCTTGACACGCAGGGCGACCTTGCCTCTGTTCGTCGGCTACAGTCAGAGCTCAACGAACAGTACCGGCGGGATATCTCCAAGTATGCAAACGGGCGAGCCCTGCAGGTGCAGAGCATCTACGATCAGCTCCCTATTATGCTCGAGGGCGAAAACAAGCGCTTCGTGCTCAATTCCATTGACCCCAAGGCTTACTACGAGAAGTATCAGCGAGATTTTGTATGGCTTGTCGATGCCGGCGTTGCTCTCAAAGCCGATATCGTAACCGAGCCAAAATCGCCCCTGCTCAAGACGGCGCGGCCATCGCAGTTCAAGCTATATCAATCGGATACGGGCATGTTGATGGCGCGCTACCCCGTTGGAGTCGCCCAAGCGGCGTATCTTGATAGCAAGGAGCCCAATCTGGGCGGCATTTACGAAAACGTGGTGGCCCAGCAGCTGGCTGCCCAAAATCGCCAGCTTTACTACTATCAGACAAAAAAGCGCGGTGAAGTGGACTTTGTGGTCGATGGACCGGATGGGACGGCTGTTCCGATCGAGGTTAAATCGGGCTCCTATTACCACGCGCACGCTGCGCTCGGTCATGTGCTTGATACGGCTGAATATGGCGTAAGGCTCGGGATTGTTTTCTCGAGAGGCAACGTTGAGCGCAACGGAGCGGTTCTCTATTTGCCTCTATATGCGACCTGGGCCCTTTCGGATGTTTTGGGCGACTCCTGTGCCAAGGGGATTAAGCTGGAGGTCAAGCCGGTCTAGGGCCAGTCCCTTTGTCACATTCATGAGTGTGGATTTTCTCCCGTATAGAGCGCACTTGAACGCTCAAAGTGGGAGAAAATCTACGCTCGATTTATGCCGTGGGCGCGGTTCGTGCGCCCACGAACCTACAGCTGCTCGAGCATAGCGGTGCAACCGGCGAGCACATCGCGGTAGGTGGCATCGAAATTGCCGGTGTACCAGGGGTCGGCCACGTCGCCGGGACACTCGGTCCAATCGAGCAAGCGCGTAATCTTTCCGTCGGGGCCTGCGTCGCCAAAGATGCGACGCAGGCCCCGCGCGTTCTCAGCATCCATATAGACAATGTGATCCCAGTCGCCATACTCCGCGCGACGCACCTGGCGGGCACGGTGCGCAACGACGGGAATCCCGACTTCGCGCAGCTTGGCGACCGTGCCATGATGCGGCGGGTTGCCGATCTCCTCAGTTGAGGTCGCAGCGGAGTCAATGACAAACTCGCCCGCGCGCCCGGCGCGCCGCACCAGCTCGGTAAACACGGACTCAGCCATCGTCGAGCGACAGATATTTCCATAGCAGATAAAAAGAATGCGTTGCATGAGCGGCTTCCTTTCTAGGCGGTCGCGCAGGGCTTACAGACTGCTCTTGAGGCAGTTTGCTCCAATAAAGCCCGCTGCGTACAAGGGGAGGTGGCGCAGCTCGCGCCCGTCATCGGTTTCGCTGCGGGAAAAATTGTTCTCGGACAAAATGTAGGCATATGGCGATCGGGCTTTGTCCATAAACGACCCGAGGGTTCTCGCGCGCACGTTACGTGCGGACTTTACTTCGACGGGCACAATTTCCATACGGTCGGTCTGAAGTAAAAAATCGAGCTCGCCGGTCGTCTTCCAAGACGACGGCGGCACCCAGTAATACGTCTGCAAGCTATTGCCCGAAAATGCTTGCATGACCGAGTTTTCCGCCAGGGCGCCTCGGAAGTCGGAAGATAGCGCTATGGCGGAATCCTCTTTGAGGTCGAGCCAGAGCCGCGGGTTGATGCCGAGTTTGTAGAACATGAGGCCGGTATCGAGAAGATAGACCTTAAAGAAACTTCCATCTTCGTCGTCGAAGGGAACGAGGGGAGGCTCGATGCCTTCGGTCAGGTTGTTGACCGATATGATGCCGGCGCCTTCGAGCCAGTCGAGCGGCTCGATAAGCTTGGCGCGACGGCCTCCGCGTTCGACCTCGGAGTACTTGAATTTTTTTGTGGACGATCTCAGCAGCTGGGACGGAATGGAGCGCCAGACCTTGCGCGCCGCCACGCCGCTGATCCCGTTTTCGGGGTCGGTCATATCGGCGGTATAGGTCTCGTCGATTTCGCGCTGCTCGACGCGCGCATCCTCGATGGATAACGTCTTGCGATATGCGTTGACGGCGGCGGGCATGCCGCCCACGATCTGGTATCGATGAAACAGGCTGAGCGCGGCTTGGTGCGCGGCGTAGGTCTCGAGCGTGCCGGCGTGGGTACGAATGGCATTGGCCATCTGCTCCTCGTCGAGCGCCCAGAGAAACTCCTCGAACGACATAGGATGCATGGTCTCTTGACGAACGCCGCTGGGAAAAGGCAACTTGCGCTTGCGCGTGGCGACGCCGAGCTGACTGCCGGTCGCGCATATGCGCCAGCCCGAACCCGAAAAAAAGCGAAGCGAGTTGAGCGCCCGTTCGCAGAGCTGCACCTCGTCAAACAGGATGAAGGCGGTTTCTTTGCGAATGGGGGTGCGTTTATAGTCTGAGATTCGCGCCACGATGGCGTTAACGTCGTCGGTGGGACAGTCGAACAGCGGAGCGATCAGCTCAAGATCGGTCTGAAAGTCGAGTTTGACAAACGCATCGCCGGCGATTCGTCTGCCGATTTCCTCGGCAACGTACGTTTTGCCTACGCGTCGCGCACCACGGATGAGGAGGGGGCGCGACGCGTCCTTTGTCGCCCATGATTCGATAACGGATTCGATTGATCTGCGCATGGGGCCGCCTTTCCAATTTCGTGTACTTCAGATACATAGTTTAGTACGATTTCATGTACTTGGAATACACGAAATAGTAGAAAAGTGTGTATCTGAAGTACACGAAATTGCACTGCTGGAGCTTGCAGGCGGATAAACACTACTCGTATGGGACGGTTTTCACCGGTTGCTCGCCACCTTGGGCTATGTTCGCCCCTATGCCTGCATCCGGGGCTGTGCAGATTGACGACGGCGCTCCCAGCGAGCCAACTTAATCGTCACCAGCGTGAGCGCCCAGGCCACAAGCGAGAACGCGGCGCCCACTGCACCCACGTACGCAATGCCAATGCTGCTTACCACGGCGCCGCCCACTGCGGTGCCAAACGAGATGCCGACGTTAAACGCCATGGGCTCAACCGAACTTGCGAGTACCATCGACTTGGGATGGCGGCTGCGTGCCACGTCCATAAAGTGCGTGATGCATGAGACCGAGAACAGGTACATGAGCATCGCCAGGCTAAAGACAAAGACCAGCGCGAGCGGCATGGCGGCGCCCACGGCAAACAGCCCGAGCAGTGCCGCCGCCTGCAGCACAAACGTAACCAGCAGCGCCTTCATGCCAAAACGCGCATCGATCCATCCGCCCAGGATGTTCGAGATCAGGCAGAACACGCCATAGGCCATAAGTGTGGTGCTCGCCTGAACGGTATCCATGCCCAGCATCTGCTCCAGATAAGGCGTCACGTAGCCGTAGAATACGTAGACCGAGCCCACGCCAAACAAGAAGATGAGCATGCCGGTGATGATACTCGGCTCGCGTAGTAGCCCCGCCTGCTCGCGGAAGGTGGCGGGCTCATCGGTCTGCCCGGCGCGAGGCATAAACGCCACGAGCGCGCTACAGATCAAAACGGCAAAGGTCAGCGTGCCGTACATGGCCACGTGCCAATCGAGTGTGTCGGCCACAAACTTGCCAATCGAGGTCACAAAGACCATCGCCACGGAAAACGCGCCGTACACGACCGAGATGGCAAGTGAGGTTTGCTGCGGGGATAGCAGCTCAGGGATGTACGTCACGCCCACGGCGAGCAGCGCACCCGAGACAGAGCCCAGGACAATGCGTGAGATAAACAGCACCTGGAAGTTGGGAGCCAACGCCATGACCAGGTTGCCGAGCACAAAGACGACGCTATAGCACACGAGCAGCTGGTAGCGGCGAAAACGCCCCGTGCTGAGCGCAAGCACCGGCGTGGCGATAGCGTAGACGAGCGCAAACACGCTGATGAGCTGGCCCGCAGTGGCAAGTGATATGCCGAGTTCCGTTGCCAAGTCGCTTTCGATGCCGATGACCACGAACTCGGAGCAGCCGAGCGAGAATCCCAACAGCACGAGCAGCGCCAGGCAGAGCTTGGTGCGCGCGGGGGAGAGCGCGGCGGCGGTTGGCTTACTTTTAGGCGTGGTTGCGGCGGTCAAGGTTGTCACTCCAATGTCGCATGAATAAGCGGGATTCAATCCCTGCAACTCTAACAGAATGTGACAAAGGGGCAGTCCCTTTGTCACATGGAGGGCTTGCCTGTATAGTCGCAATACAGGCGAAGATGGTCTCAGGTACATCGCGGGCGGCAGGAGATCCCATGGGTATGCACACGACAAAGGTTGCAGTGGGCGAGGGCAAGTTTGCGCTCGAGGCCCAGCTGACGGTGACGCCGCGAGGCATGGCGGTGTACGCCTGCTCGCCGGAGTTTGCGCACCTGGGCGCCACGGCGCAGGCCATTCCGCGCCCCGAGCCCGGCCGTACGGCAACGGTGAGCATCCTGGCCGTTCCGTGCCATCGAGACGAGATCCCGGCGCACGATATCGCGGCGGCGCTGGCCGCGCGCTTTGGCGTGCCGGTAGTTGCAAGCACGGGTTTTCATGTTGAACAAGCGAGCGGTGACGACCTGCAGCGCGTGCTCGACACCACCAAGGAGCTCATCGCCGCGCTCGAGGAAGCCGCAGCCCGCATTCTGCGCGCCGGCTGGGATGAGGGCGGTGCGGGCGCCGAGGTCGTGGCGGTCGATGCTGCGACCGGCGAGGCGCTTGGCCCCGTCGACCGCATCGAGGCCCATGCTGGTGAGGGCATCCTGCATCAGGCATTTCTGACGCTTTTGGTCGAGGGCCGGGGCGAAGACGCGCGCCTGCTGCTCTGTCGCCGCAGTCCGCTCAAGCGCCTGTGGGGCGGGGTGCTGGCCGATAGCTGCGCCGGCCATCCGCTCCCCGGGGAAGACGTCGCGGCCGCCACGGCGCGCCGCATCAACGAAGAGCTCGGCATTACGCGCGAGCCCGATCAGCTCAAGCACCTCGGACACGTGGTGTACCGCGAGGACCACGGCGACGGTCGCTGCGAGTGCGAATGGTGCGAGGTCTACCTTGCCCATGTTGAGCCGGGCGAGCTGCATATCAACCAAGAGGAGATCTCGGAAGTGCGTCGCGTGGCTCCGTCCGAGCTCAAAGGCTACCTGCAGGGTCACCCCGAGCAGCTGGCCCCCTGGCTCCGCGAGGCCCTCGGCGACCCATTCATCCGCACGGCCCTCGCTATGTAAAAAAGACAGTCCCTTTGCCACATCCAAACCGTCACAACATTCGATGAAAATCTCGAAATCGAGGAAAAGCGTCGAATGTTGTGACGGTTTTTGCCCAGAGGATCGCTTCTCATCCAAAAATCCCGCTTGACTGTATTGCCGCAACACAGCGCAACGTAAGGGGTGTCCGATAACGGGCGCCCCTTTTTAAGTGGCAACGTGGCTGCGAATCCGGAGCGCCCCCAACAAGAAAGGTGGGGAGATGGAAGCGGAAAAGAAGGCGTTTAAGATCACCAAGCGCGAAATTGGCTTTGTGCTGGGTATCGTTGTCTTTTTGTTAGTGAAGTTTCTTCCTTTGGCGGAGCTGAGCTCGACGGTCGAGCTTACGGTCGGCGGTCAGACCTGTCTGGCGTTGACGCTCGCCACGGTGGTGTTCTGGGCGTGTGGCGTGGCACAGCCGGGCTTTGTGGGCCTGCTCTATTGCGCGCTGCTCGTTCTGTTCAAGGTGTGCGTGGACGACACGGGCGCCGCGAGCATCTCGGCGACGGTCGCCTCCACGTTTAGCTCGTGGACCAAGGCCACCATGTGGCTCGTCATCGGCGCCTACCTCATCGCCAGCGCGGTCAAGGAGTCGGGCCTGGGCGAGCGCATCGCCTATGCGTTTATGCTCAAGTTCGTGCGCGATGCCAAGTCGCTCATCATCTCGATCTTCGCGCTCACCTTTGTGCTGTCGCTGCTGATCCCGCATCCGTTCCCCCGCGCCTTCCTCATCCTCGCCGTCGTCTCGGTTATCGCCGAGTCCGCCGGCTACGGTGACGACGACCGCGGCAAGCTCGGCTTCCTCGTGTTTGCCGCTGCCGCCCCGGGCTCCATGTTCTTCCTGACGGGCGACTCCACGCTCAACCCGCTCGTTGCGCAGTACAGTGCCGAGGCCGGCGGCATGAGCCCGTCCTTCGTCGACTGGTTCCTGTACATGAGCGTGCCCATGCTGGTCGCGCTGCTGTGCACCCTGTTCCTGGGCCTCTTCCTCTTTAAGCCCAGCAAGGAGCTCGTCTACGATCGCGAGCAGATCGTGGCCAAGCAGGCTGCGCTCGGCAAGCTCTCCGTCAAGGAGATCCGCACCATCGTGTGGCTTATCATCGCCATCGCGCTGTGGCTCACCGTTTCGGGCGATTACATCGGCTGGGTCACCCTGGCCATCGGCGTCTGCCTCGCCATGCCCGTCATCGGCGAGGTCCTCACCCCCGCCAGCTGGAATGCTGTCGACATCAAGTCCCTCATGTTCCTGACGGCCGCCATGGCCGTGGGCTCCGTGGGCGGTGCCACCGGCATGAACGCCTGGATCGCCGACGTCGTGCTCCCCAGCTCCGTGCCTGAGAACATCTTCCTGTTCGCCCTGCTCGTCGCCGCGCTTTCCATGATCATCCACATGTTCATGGGCTCGGTCATGGCCGTGCTCGGCGTGTGCGTGCCGGCATTTATCAGCTTTGCCGCCGGCTCCAGCGTGAGCCCACTCGCCGTGGCGCTCATCGTCTTCACGTCCATCAACATCCACTACATCCTGCCGTTCCATAACCTGCCGATCCTTATCGGCGAAGGCAAGGACGCCGGCGGCTACACCTCCAAAGAGGCTATGCGCATGGGCATCCCCCTCACCGCGGTCGTCTTTGTCGTCGTGCTGGTCGAGGCCGCCTGGTTCCACCTCTTTGGCCTGATGTAAGCGGTCGAGCGCCCCGGCTGTAAGCAGCCAAGCGCTTGAACTTCGAGTGGTCGAGCGCTCCATTTGTGAGCGCCGCGGCCCCATTACGTTACCCCGTCCGGCGGCACCCCGTCGCCGGACACTCTCCCGAAAGGAGTACGCCATGTCCACTACCGATGCTTCCCAGATCCACGACCTGCGTTCCGCGCTCGACTTTTTGCGTGAGATGCCGGGCCAGCTGCTCGAGACCGACACCCAGGTCGATCCCGATGCCGAGGTCTCGGGCGTCTACCGTCACGTCGGTGCTGGCGGCACCGTCATGCGCCCGACCAAAGAGGGTCCGGCGATGGTCTTCAACAACGTCAAGGGCTTTGACGACGCCAAGGTCTGCATCGGTATGCTTGCCAGCCGCAAGCGCGTTGCCGCCCTGCTCGACCTGGACGAGGAGCACCTGGGCCTCGAGATCGGCAAGCGCTTCGAGAACCTGATCGCCCCCGAGCAGATCGCCGAGGGCAAGCACGTTGACTGCCAGGAGGTCGTGTACAAGGCGACCGACGAGGGCTTTGACCTGCGCAAGATCGTTCCCGCTCCCACCAACACGCCCGTTGACGGCGGCCCCTACATCACCATGGGCCTCGCCTATGGCACGAGCCCCGATGGCACCCAGTCCGACGTAACCATCCACCGCTTCTCCTGCGTCGACAAGGACAAGCTCGCCATGTGGATCACCCCGGGCAGCCGTCACCTGGGTGCGTTCTTTGACGAGTACTGCCAGCGCGGCGAGGATATGCCCATCTCCATCTCCATCGGCCTGGACCCCGCCGTGTACATGTGCTGCGGCTTCGAGGCTCCCACCACGCCGCTCGGCTTCAACGAGCTGCAGATCGCCGGCGCCCTGCGCGGCCGCGCCGTCGAGCTTGCCGACTGCGTCACCGTTCCGCAGAAGTGCATTGCCAATGCCGAGTACGTGCTCGAGGGCTACCTCATGCACGACGAGACCATCAACGAGGATGTCAACGGCCACGGCTACGCCATGCCCGAGTTCCCCGGCTACACCGGTGGCGCCAAGGTCTGCCCGGTGATCAAGATCACCGCCGTCACCACGCGCGTCAACCCCATTATGGAGAGCTGCATCGGCCCTTCGCACGAGCACGTGTCCATGGCCGGTATCCCCACCGAGGCCTCCATCTACAAGATGGTCGAGACCGCTATCCCGGGCCGCCTGCTCAACGTTCACGCCGCTCCCTGCGGTGGCGGCAAGTTCGTTGCCATCATGCAGTTCAAGAAGTCGAGCAAAAATGACGAGGGCCGTCAGCGCAACGCCGCCATGCTCGCCTTCTCGGCGTTCTCCGAGCTCAAGCACGTCATCCTTGTCGACGAGGATGTCGACATCTTCGATATGAGCGACGTGATGTGGGCCATGACCACGCGCTTCCAGGCCGACGTGGACCTCATCACCATCCCCGGTTGCCACTGCCACGTGCTCGATCCGTCCAACGACCCCGCGTTCGATCCTTCGATCCGCGAGCACGGTATCGCCTGCAAGGCCATCTTCGACTGCACGGTTCCGTTTAACCTCAAGAAGAACTTCATCCGCTCGCAGTTCATGGAGATCGACAAGGACAAGTGGGCCGCCGAGCTCGCCTTCTAGTAAGTAACCCTACCAAGTAGTTAAGGAGTTGTCATGCCTGAGTCTTCTGTTCGTCCCCGTCGCATTGTCGTTGGCGTGTCTGGCGCCAGCGGTGCGGCACTGGGCCTTGAATGCCTCAAATGCCTGCGCCAGGCCGGCGCTGAGTCGGCGCTTGTCGTCACGCGCGGGGGAGAGATCACCATCGAGCAGGAGCTCGGCATGACGCTCGACGAGTTTGCGTGCTATGCCGATGTGGTCTACGACAACAAGAACATTGGCGCCGCCATCGCAAGCGGCACCTATCCGGTCGACGGCATGATCGTGGCTCCCTGCTCCATGAAGACGCTCGCCGGCATCGCGAGCGGCTACAGCGAAAACCTGTTGCTGCGTGCGGCCGATGTGCAGATGAAAGAGCAGCGCCGCCTGGTGCTTATGGTGCGCGAGACGCCCTTCAGTGCGATCCATGTCGACAACATGGCACGCCTGGCGCGCGTGCCGGGTGTCATGCTCATGCCGCCCATGCTCACGTTTTACAACGGCCCCGCCACGCTCGATGAGGCGGTGCATCACATCGCCGCCAAGGCACTCGAGGCCGTCGGCGTGTCGTGCGCCAACTATAAGCGCTGGTCATAGGCATCTTTAGGGTAGGATACGAGTAGTGTTTGAGCCCGCTGCCCCTGTGGGCGGCGGGCTTTTCGTGTCAAAGGGTGTGTCGGGAGGACCTATGCAGACGGGTATGTATGCGATTAGCGAGATGGCGAGCTTGTTTAACGTTTCGCGCCAAACGCTCATCTACTACGACAAGATCGGTCTGTTTAAACCCGCCGTGGTTAACGAAAAAGGCTACCGTTTCTATTCGCCCACGCAGATCCCGCTCATGCGTCTGATCTGCATGCTGCGCGACTTGGGACTGGAACTCGATGAGATCGATCGCCTGACCTCGACGTTCGACATTGGAGAGATGACCGATCACCTGCGCTCGCGGGTGCAGGCGCTCGACGAGCAGATTGCCGGGCTCAAAGCCGAGCGCGCGAGCGTGCAGGAGCGGCTGAGTTTTTACGACGAGGCGGTCTATTGGCGCGAGCGCGAGGGCAAACCGGAGCTCAAGCAATTCGAGCGCCGCTACGTGGTCTTTGAGGAGTTCCCGAGCGATATCGAGCGTGGCCGCTCGATGCTGCACCCCACGCTCATGCGGGCGATTCTGCGCATGCGTGCGCTCACGGGCACACGCCCCATGCGCGGTTGGGGCGCCATGCTGCGTCGCGAGGCGCTGCATTCCGACGACCCCATCGCCGGTGCCGGTTCCTTTGCCGTGTTGCCGCGTGGTGCCGAGGAAATACTGCCGAGCGATCCTGCCGAGCTGGCGGAGATTGGCGTCGAGGTGCTGCCCGAGGGCACGTACCTGTGCATGAGTCGCTGGGGCATGCCGTACGAGCCCGAGGGTATCCGCGCCATCGTGGCCTGCATGGACAGGCACGCGCTCCAGCCCATCGGCAATGCTTTCGATTTTTGCTACCTGGACACCACGAGCTACGACGAGTCTCACCAAGAGGACTTCTGCTGTATCCAAATCCCCGTCGCCCTCAAATAACTTGCGGTGAAATAGTCCCTAAATAGCTTGAGTGGGCGTGCAAACAGGAACTATTCCACCGCAACTTCGATGCGACAAAGGAGCAGTCCCTTTATCGCATTCCGTGCGAGCTCCAGCGCCATCTGCGGGTATAAGGCTAACAAGTGTTTATTTGCGAGGCCTAAGGGGCGCCCCGTATGGATATCGATAACTTTGAATGGTGGTATAGCGAGGGCGAGGCTCCGGACGAGGAGTGGGACGAGCCCGCGTCGCGTGACGTGTCGAGCGACGAGGACGAGACCGGCAACGATGCCGCTGTCGAGCCTGATGCCGCCTCCGATGCCGCCGAGTCCCTGACCTTTGAGCAGGCTTGGGCCCAAGCCGAGGCCGATGAAGCTAAGGCCGATGCCACGGCCACACTCGGTGAGCCGGCGGACATGTCCATCTCGCCGGCAAAGATCCCGCAGCCGCGTCACACCATCGACCCCGACAGCACGGCATCCTTCAGCATTCTCGACGTGCCCGCGCAAGGCGCCCAGGCGCCTGCGCCCACACATCGCCCCGACCTGGCTCGTGAGGAAGACGCGGGCCGCCGTTCTCCGCTCGGCCCCATCCTCATCGCCTTCATGGCCGGCGTTATCGCCTGCTCGGCAATCGGTAGCGTTTGGAGCCATGTCGAGCAGCAGCGTCAAGACGCCGCCAAGGTCGAGATGTCTGTCGAGCAATCGCTCAGCCGCACGCGCTCGGTACATGTGTCGGTCGAGGTCAAGGACGGCGCGATGTGGGACACCGCGCGTGGCGACAGCCAAATGCTCATCCACATCGTGGGGCGTACGCTCAAAGGGCAGACGATTGACGAGTATCAATACGTCAATTCCGCTGGTGACGGCATCGAGCTCAAGCCCGGCGACTACGAGCTCACCGTCGACGAACCGCCCGTCGCCACCGACGGCACGCGCTTCCGCGCCTCAAAGCGCATGGTTCCCGTGAGCTTTAACTCGCAGGCGCCCGATACGGTCGATAGCACTCCGCAGGGCGGGTTTGACCTTTACGCTATTGCTCAATAACTGCGCCTGTCGCTCAACCCCGCCGCCAAGAGTGGGACAATAGCCATCGACACTATTGTTTACTTTTGGAGGAAGTAGCATGTCTACCGTCACTACCATCAAGCGCGGCAGCCTCACCGCGGCCATCGATTCCATGGGCGCCCAGCTCACGAGCCTTGCCCTCAACGGCAACGAGTATCTGTGGCAGGGCGACCCCGCCTTTTGGGGCAAGCATGCGCCCATCCTGTTCCCCATTGTGGGCTCGCTGCGCAACAACACGGCGACGTCTGCAGCCGGCACCTGCGAGATGCCGCGCCACGGACTCGCGCGCATCGTCGAGCACAAGCTGGTCGAGGTCTCCGAGGACGGCTCGTCCGTCACCTACGAGATCACCGATACGCCTGAGTCGCTCAAGGCTTTCCCCTTCCACTTCAAGCTCAACATGACCTATGCCCTAACCGGCGACGCCACGCTCACGCAGACCTTTGCCGTCACCAACACCGGCGACGTGGACCTGCCGTTCTCGGTGGGCGGCCACCCTGCATTTAACGTGCCCGCCCCCGGTGCCGAGGACGAGACGTTCGAGGATTACGAGCTGGCATTTACCGAGGCTTGGACCAACGAGGCCCCCATCATCACGCCCGATGGCCTCATGACGTTCGAGGGTAGCTACAAGGCTCCCGATAACTCGGACGTGCTGCCCATCACGCACCGCAGCTTCGATAACGATGCCATCATGTTCACCGATGCCCCGGGCTCCACGCTCACGCTGCGCGGCCGCAAGTCGGGCCACGGCGTCAAGATCGACTTTGAGGGCTTTAAGTACATCGGCGTGTGGTCTGCCGCCAACGACGCCCCGTTTGTGGCGCTCGAGCCCTGGACCGGCCACACCACCATGGACACCGAGGACGACGTTTTTGAGCACAAGGTCAACACCATTACCTTGGCTCCCGGCGCTACCGATAAACGTAGCTTTAGCGTAACGCTGCTCTAGATGTGACAAAGGGACAGTCCCTTTGTCACATTCCCGTCCGCTAAGCCTCCCTGCCACATCCGGCAGGGAGGCTTTTTGGTAGGTAGTCATTGGGGACGTTTTTAAACGACTACTGTGTGTCTATTAATTTTTCGCGCACATGCCGCGCTGCTGGTTGCGGGCGTATATCCTGTCTTATTGTCAGTAACGCAAAATAGGGAAGGCACCAGATGCAACCTCGGCAACAGCGCGGCATGCAGACCCAGCCGGTATGCAGCCGTCGCATCTTTTTGGGTAGCGCTCTCGCTGCGAGCGCTTCCGTCGTCGCCGGCGCGCTCGCCGGCTGTCAGCGCCCGTCCACGCTCAAGGTGGTTCAGCCCACGACGGGCGGCGGTCGCGACGACCTGTCCGATTCCGTGATCGGCAAGGACAAGATCCGCATTGGCATGGAGGCGGCCTACGCCCCGTACAACTGGCAGGTTTCCGAAGCCAGTGAGTACACCATCCCCATCGACAACGTGCAGGGCGCCTATGCCGATGGCTACGACGTGCAGATCGCCAAGATCGTCTGCAAGGCCCTCGGTGGCGAGCCCGTTGCCGTCAAGCAGAGCTTCTCGGGCCTTATCGATTCGCTCAACAACGGCCAGATCGACCTCATCATCGCCGGTATGAGCGCCACGCCCGAGCGCGAGGAGTCGGTCGGCTTTTCCGACCCGTACTTCATTGGCTACTTTGGCCTGTTCGTAAAAGAGGGTTCCCCCTACCAAAACGCCACCAAGCTTAGCGACTTTAGCGGTGCCACGGTGCTCGGCCAAAAGGACACCATGCTCGATACCGTCATCGACGAGATCCCGGGCGTCGTCCACAAGAACCCGGTCGATTCGGTTCCCACGGTGTTCTCGAACCTGCTGCAGGGCACGTGCGATGCCGTGACCTACAACACCGAGAACGAGAAGGGCTATATGGCCCAAAATCCCGGTATCGTCCCCATCCATTTTGCCGAGGGCGAGGGCTTTAAGCAGGAGGTCGCGGCAAACGTCGGCTGCCGCAAGGGCTCGGACAAGCTGCTTAAACTCATCGACAAGACACTCAAGGGCATTAGCCAAGAGGAACGCGACCAAATGTGGGACGCGTGCCTCGACCGTCAGCCGGCATAGGGAGGCAGCATGAAAACCATCAATCGTCTGGCCTCCTTTATCAAGGCCGACCACCGTTACGTGTACCTGGGCACGAGCGTTATCGCGGCGCTCGGCCTGGCGTTTAGTCAGCGCAACCCCACGCCACTGAGCTTCTTGGCTCCCACCGGCATCTTCCAGGACTGCCTTTGGGCGATTCTTTGGGCCTGGATTGTCGTGTCGGCGGCGGCGCTGGCCACCAAACTCATGCACTGGAATGACTATCGCGAAACGTCGCCGTTTGCTTCCGAGCGCTTCCGTCGCGGCGCACGCTTAGGCAGCTATGTCGTGGTCGCCATCGCGGCGATCTTCTTTATCGACCGCTGCGTCATGTCATTTATCGACCTGGTGCAGGTGAGCATTGTCTCGGACTCCAACCCCAGCGACTTTTTGTCGAGCCTGGTCTACATGACCTACAAGAGCGGCGACTTCTTTATCCGCGGCATCGAGATCACCATCGCACTTGCGACCTTCGGTACCGTCATCGCCTTTTTCCTGGCGCTGCTCTTTGTGTTCCTGCGCATTCAGACCTTCGATCGCGTGGACAACGACCTGGTGCGCTTCTTTAAGAGCGTCGGCCGCGGCTTTGCGACCATCTACTCCACCATCGTGCGTGGCACGCCCATGATGGTCCAGGGCCTACTCATCTATTACGCGGGCTTCACCGTTTTGCGCGGCATGGGCTTCGAGACCGCCCAGGCCAACCAGATCTGGAGTACCTTCACCGCCGGCCTCGTCACCATCTCGCTCAACTCTACCGCCTACATGATGGAGGTCCTGCGCGGCGGCATCGAGTCCATCGATCCCGGCCAGGCCGAGGCAGCGCGCTCGCTGGGCCTGTCGCAGTGGCAGGCTATGCGCAAGGTCGTGTTCCCTCAGGGTATTAAAAACGCGATCCCGGCGCTCACCAACGAGCTCATCATCAACATCAAGGACTCGTCGGTGCTCTCGGTCATCGGCGTGTTCGACCTCATGTACGCCACCACCACCGTCGCCGGCGTGTACTACCGCCAGATGGAGGTCTACTGCGTGGCGCTCGTGGTCTACCTGATCCTGACGCTCGTGGCGAGCCGCCTGCTCGAAGCCTTTGGCAAAAAGCTCGGCGCCGAGGCCCCGGCAACGCTGCCCAGCTCCAATTAGGCTCAAGACGAGGAGAATCATCATGGCAGATACCGCCACTACCAGCACCACGGCCGCCGCACAGACCAATGGCCCGCTCATCCGCGTCGAGGGCCTGCGCAAGAGCTTCGGCTCGCTCGAGGTGCTCAAGGGCATCGACCTGTCCGTTAACCCCGGCGAGGTCGTCACCATCATCGGCGCCTCGGGCTCGGGCAAGTCGACCTTCCTGCGCTGCCTCAACCTGCTCGAGACCCCGGACGCGGGCCACATCTGGTTCCACGGCCAGGACCTTACGGCCGAGCGCTGCAACATTAACAAGCTGCGTGAGGACATCGGCATGGTGTTCCAGGGCTTTAACCTGTTCAACAACATGGATGTGCTCGACAACTGCACGCTTGCGCCCGTCACGCTCAAAAAGATGAGCAAGGCCGAGGCCGAGAAGGTCGCAATGGAGCATCTGACGAGCGTGGGGCTCGAAAAGTTCGCGCACGCCGCCGTGGGTCGCCTGTCCGGTGGTCAAAAACAGCGCGTGGCCATCGCTCGTGCCCTGTGCATGAATCCGCAGATCATGCTGTTCGACGAGCCGACCTCAGCGCTCGACCCCGAGATCGTGGGCGAGGTGCTCGAGGTCATGCGCAAGCTCGCTGCCGACGGCATGACCATGGTCGTCGTCACGCATGAGATGGCCTTTGCCCGAACCGTGTCCGACCGCGTGGTCTTTATGGACAAGGGCGTGGTGCTCGAGGATGCCGCGCCGGCCGAGCTCTTCGGCAACCCCAAACACCAGCGCACTCGTGAGTTCCTCTCTCGCTATCTCGAGGACAAATAACCGACCGCAAACGCTTACGTTGCAGGGCCGCTCCCGTGGGGCGGCCTTTGTCGTCACAATCGAAAGGATGTCATGGCCGAGGTTTGGCGCTTCTTTGCGCATGAGGACGATTTTGCCGATATAGACGAGGCCGGCGCGTGCGAGCGCTTGGGCCGCGTGCTGTCGTTTCCGACCATTTCGAGCATGGATGCCGAGGCGGTGGATTGGCAGCCCTTCGACGACCTGCGCGCGTATATGCAGCAGGCCTGGCCGCACGTATTTGCGGCGGGCGAGGTCGAGCTTGTCGGCCATTCGCTGTTGGTGACGCTTGGCGGTTCCGACTCCGCCCTCAAACCCGTCATGCTCATGGGCCACATGGACGTGGTCCCCGTGGTGCCGGGCACCGAGGCCGACTGGACGCATGCTCCCTTTAGCGGGCACGTGGACGACACCTACATCTGGGGCCGCGGCGCGATCGACATGAAGGACCAGGTCGCGGGCATTCTCGAAGCTGTTGAGTATGCGCTGGCGCACGGTTGGCGGCACGAGCGCACACTGCTCCTGGCCTTTGGCCAGGACGAGGAGACTACGCAGCACGGCGCAGGCGCCATTGGCCGCGCGCTCGAGGAGCGCGGCATTGAGCTTGAGTACCTGATCGACGAGGGCGACTACCGCATCGTTTCGGATGCCGAGTACAGCGCGGGCGAGGGTTGGCTCATGCACGCCGACCTGGCTGAGAAGGGCTATGCCGACATTGTGCTCAAGACAAAGAGCGCGGGCGGGCATTCGTCCAACCCCTACGGCGGCACATCGCTCGAGGTGCTCAGCCGTGCCATCACCGCAATCTGCGATATCGAGTGGCCGACGCGCGTGACCGACTTGCTTGCCGCCCAGCTCGTCGAGTTGGGGCTCTACACGGCCGATGAAATTGCCGCCAACGGGGGTGCCATTGTCCGCGATTGCCTCGCCAGCAAGAAGCTCTATCCGCTGGTGACGACCACCTGCGCGCCCACGCAGATCGAGGGTGGCAGCACCGGCGCCAACGTAATGCCGCAGGATATGTGGGCCAATATCAACTTCCGCATGCTCGAGGGCACGAGCGTGGCCGACGTTGTGGCGCGCTGCCGTGAGGCGGTTGCCGGGGCGGACCTTGCCGGTTGTGTCGAAGTGGAGCTGGGCCCCGGCAGCTCCGAGCCTTCGCCGTCTCCGCGTGTCGGTGGACCGGGGCTCGAGGCCGTTCGCGCCATCGCCGCCCGCTATTTCCGTGATCCATTGGGGACAGAGGAAAACGGATCATCTGAGCCGTTGGCGATTGTTCCTTCGACCGTGATCGGTGCGACCGACGCTGCCAACTACCAGCGCATTTGCTCCGAGTGCATTCGCTTCTCGGCCTTTGTGGTCGACGATGACGAGTGCGATCGCGGCGTCCACGGCACCAACGAGCGCATCACCCGCCGCGCCTACCTCCAGGGCATCCGCTTCCTCATCGCCCTGCTCCACACGCTCTAGAATCCAACAAAGGGACTGTCCCTTTGTCAGATTCCGTGCGGGTTATATGCAGGTTTGCCTGCGCACGCTATCATATATGGGTTAGACCGCAACTATGTACCCCATACGCGAAGGGATGCGCATGTATCTGAAGATCGACATGTTCTAGCCGGGCTTACCCCCGCAGCGGTGCCCCGCGCCCCATCAACTCTGCCGATTTTCACCTTCACGCATATAAAGGAGTCCCGCCATGCGCGACAAGCTCGAAAAGATCATCAAGGCCTACGAGGAGCTCGAGAAGAAGCTTTCCGACCCGGCCGTCGCCTCCGATATCAAGGAGTTCACGCGTCTCAACAAGGAGTACGCGCACCAGTCCGACCTCATCGCCGCCTCGCGCGAGTACATCGGCGCGCTCGATGACATCGAGGCTGCCAAGGAAATGCTGCACGATACCACCGATGCCGATGAGAAGGAGATGCTCCAGATGGACATCTCCGAAAACGAGGCCAAGCTTCCCCAACTCGAGGAAGACATCAAGTACATGCTCATCCCGAGCGACCCCAACGACGACAAGAACACCATCGTCGAGATTCGCTCCGCCGCCGGTGGCGACGAGGCGGCCATCTTCGCCGGCGACCTCTACAAGATGTATCAGCGCTTTTGCGAGTCGCGCGGCTGGAAGACCACCGTGCTCGATTCCAGCCCCAGCGAGGCTGGCGGCTTTAAGTCCATTGAGTTCAAGGTCGAGGGCGACCGCGTTTACTCCGTCATGAAGTTCGAGTCCGGCGTGCACCGCGTCCAGCGCGTCCCCAAGACCGAGTCCCAGGGTCGCATTCAGACCTCCACGGCTACCGTAGCCGTGCTTCCCGAGGCCGAGGAAATCGACGTCCAGATCAAC
>DXMU01000019.1 GCA_019414025.1 Collinsella sp. | reverse complement strand
GGTCATGCCGCCGAAGTTGAAAGGCAGATTGCCGCTCTGGCGGGCTTGCAGCGTCGGCCGGTTACGCGGTTTGGTAAAACCGCGTAACTAGTTAGCCGCCCAGGTAAGCCTTGCGGACGTTATCGTCGTGCAGGAGCTCTTGGCCCGTGCCGGTCATGGTGATCTTGCCGGTCTCAAGCACGTAGCCGCGCGTGGCGATTGAAAGCGCCATCTGGGCGTTCTGCTCGACCAGAAGCACCGTGGTACCGGCCTTGTGCAGGTCCTCGACAATCTGGAAGATCTGCTCGATCAGGATCGGCGCCAAACCCATGGAGGGTTCATCGAGCATGAGCAGCTTGGGATTGCTCATGAGGGCACGGCCCATGACGAGCATCTGCTGCTCACCACCCGAGAGGGTGCCGGCCACCTGGCGACGGCGTTCCTTCAGGCGCGGGAACTGCTCGTAGACGCGCTCAAGGCCCGGAGCAACCGTGGACTTGGCCTGCGTATAGGCACCCATCTCCAGGTTCTCCTCGACCGTCATCTGCAAAAAGGCACGACGACCCTCGGGCACCTGGGCCAAGCCCTTGCCCACCAGCTTGTCGGCGGGCGCGTGGGTAATGTCCTCGCCCATAAACTTGATGGAACCGGTCTTGGAACGCAGCAGGCCCGAGACGGTCTTGAGCGTTGTGGACTTACCGGCACCGTTCGCACCGATCAGAGCCACGATCTCGCCCTCGTTAACGTTAAAGGAGATGTCCTTGATGGCGTGGATAGCGCCGTACCAGACGTTGATGTTGTAGACGGAAAGCATCGGCTCTGCCATTTAGTTCTCCCCCTTATCCTGCTTGCCCAGATACGCCTCGATAACGGCGTCGTTGTTCTGGATTTCCTCTGCCGTGCCCTTGGCGATGACCTTACCAAAGTTGAGCACACAGATGCCCTCGCAGATATTCATGACGAGCGACATGTCGTGCTCGATCAGCATGATGGCAATGCCAAAGGTGTCGCGAATCTTAACGATGTTCTCCATGAGCTCTGCGGTCTCGGACGGGTTCATGCCGGCGGCAGGTTCGTCGAGCAGCAGTAGCTTGGGGTTGGTTGCAAGCGCGCGGACGATCTCCAGACGACGCTGGGCGCCGTAAGGCAGCGAACCGGCCTGCTCATTTGCCAGATGCTCCATGTCAAAGATGGAGAGCAGCTCCATGGCGCGCTCATGGGAGGCCTTCTCGTGCTTCCAGTATGTCGGCAGGCGCAGCACGCCCTCAAAACCGGAGTAGCGCTCCTGGTTGTGCAGACCGACCTTAACGTTGTCCTCCACCGTCATGGTGTTGAACAGGCGAATGTTTTGGAAGGTACGGGCAATACCCATGCGGTTGACCTGGTAGACCGACTTGCCCGAGGTGTCCTCACCGTCGAGCAGAATGGTGCCGTGCGTGGGCTGGTACACCTTGGTGAGCAGGTTGAAGACCGTGGTCTTACCGGCACCATTGGGGCCAATCAGGCCGGCGATCTCGGTCTTGCCGATAGTCAGGCTAAAGTCGTCGACTGCCTTAAGGCCACCGAACTCAATGCCCAGGTGGATGCACTCGAGCGCCGGGCGCTGGCCCAGGTCGCGATCGGGAACAATGGCGCCAGAAGGATACGGGACCATCTTGCCCTTGTTGAACTCAAACTTACTGGGCATCGGCTGCCACCTCCTTCTTGGAAGCAAAGCGGTCCTTAATGCGTGCGAAGAACGCCTTGAGCTGTGGGTTGTTCGTAAAGATCATGACCAGAATCAACACGATGGCGTAGATGAGCATGCGGTAGTCCGAGAACTGACGGAGCAGCTCGGGGAGCACCGTGAGCAGCGCCGCGGCGATAACGGAGCCGCGCATGTTGCCCAGGCCGCCCAGGACCACGAACACCAGAATGAGGATGGACGTGTTGAAGTCGAACTTAGTGGCGGAAAGCTGCGAGAAGTTACCGCCGAAGAGGGCTCCGGCAGCGCCGGCGAGAGCGGCGGAAACCACGAAGGCGATCATGCGGTACTGGGTGACGGAGATGCCCGCGGACTCGGCTGCGATCTTGTTGTCGCGCACGGCCATAATGGCACGGCCAGTACGGCTGCGAACCAGGTTGAGCACGATCACGAGTGCGACCATGACCAGGATGGCACCGGCGAGGAAGGTCGAGTACGTCGACACGCCCGAGGCGCCCTGGGCGCCCTTGATGATGGCGGTGCCGTCCTCGAGCAGGTGCAGGTCGTCGATCGTAGAGTTGCCCGTGATGTTAAAGATCACGTGCAGGCCGCGGGAGTCGACGCCGACAATGAGGCAGGTGACGATCTCTTTGATGATCTCGCCAAAGGCCAGCGTCACGATGGCCAGATAGTCGCCGCTCAGGCGAAGGACTGGGATACCGATCAAAAAGCCCAGAATTGCAGCAGCGATGGCGCCGACCACGATGCTGATGACAAGACGCATCGGGTCGGAGGGAACGGCGCTCTCGAGGGCGACGGCGGTAACGATACCCGTATAAGCGCCGACGCTCATAAAGCCCGCGTGGCCCAGCGACAAGTCGCCCGCAATGCCGACAACGAGGTTGAGCGAGATAGCCATGACGATGTAGGCCGTGATGGGAACCAACTGACCGGCGATCATGCGCGGGATCATATGGTTGGACTGCATAAAGAACACGATGGCGAATGCCACGATGCACATGACGTACGTGACAAAGTCGTGACGCGTCTGCTTGTCTTTAAGGAACTTCATAACGCTCACCTACACCTTCTCGGGAACGTACTTGCCCAAGAGGCCAGCAGGCTTGACGAGCAGGACGATGATCAGAACACCAAAGACGATGGAGTTGGCAAGGCTCGTGGAAATGTAGGCCTGCGCCATCGCCTCAATGATGCCGATGAGAATGCCACCGACAAAGGCGCCGGGGATGGAGCCAATGCCACCGAAGACGGCGGCGTCGAAGGCCTTGATGCCAGGCATGGCACCCGTCGTGGGCTGCAGCACCGGCGAGTAGGAGCACAGCAGCACGCCGGCGATGGCGGCAAGGGCAGAGCCGATGGCAAACGTCATCGAGATGGTACGGTTGACGTTGATGCCCATGAGCTGAGCGGCGGCCTTGTCCTCGGACACGGCACGCATGGCTTTGCCCATCTTGGTCTTGCCCGTAAAGAACATCAGGCCGGCCATGATAACCAGGCAGGCGACGATGGTGACGAGCGAGACGGCGCTTACGTTGAACTTGGCCAAGAACTCCGGCACCTGTAAGGTGACGAGCGAAGTGAAGTTCTTGGGCGTGGCGCCCCACAGAAGCTGCGCGGCGTTCTGCAGGAAATAAGACACGCCGATGGCCGTGATCAGAACGGCCAGAGGGCCCGCCTGGCGCAGCGGCTTGTATGCCAGACCCTCGATGAGAACACCGAGAACCGTGCAGACCACACAAGAGAGAACTACAGATGCCCAGCCCGGGAGGCCGAGATACGACGTGGCACAGAACGAGACATAGGCACCGACCATGATGACGTCGCCGTGAGCGAAGTTGAGCATCTTGGCGATACCGTAGACCATGGTGTAGCCCAACGCGATGATGGCGTAGACGCTGCCCATGGACAGGCCGTTGACCAGGTATTGGATAAAGACCGTCATGTTCCACATCCCCCTTTCGAATAGGTTTCCAGTTGATGTATGAAACAGGGACGTTACATCGTCCCTAGATACCAAGCAAGCAGGGAAGGCCAAAACCTCCCCTGCTTGGGATCAAAACCGCTCTATGTAAGGCGGCCTATTAGGCCTGTACGTACTTGCCGTCGGTAATGACGTACGCCGTCGGGTCCTTCTGGACCTGACCCTTGTCGTTCCAGGAGAGCTTGCCAGTCAGGCCGTCAACGGTAATGTTGCGCATGGCCTCGGGAAGCTTCTCGGCAACCTCGGTGGGGTCGGCGTCGACGCCCAGGCCGGCCTCCTTGAGAGCCTCGACCACAGCATGCACGCCGTCGTAGGCGTCGGCGGCAAACTGGTCGGGGGTATCGCCGTACTTATCCTTGTAAGCGTTGACGAAGTCGGCGTTCTTCTCGTCGTCGGCGGAGAACGGGGTCATGAGCAGCAGACCCTCGGCCAGAGAGGTGTCGAAGCCCTCAACGCCCAGGATGCCGTCCATGCCGTCGCAGCCCATCATCTTGACGTCGTAGCCCATGTCCTTGGCGTTCTTGAGCAGGACGGACGCCGGCGTGTAGTAGATCGGCGCAAAGATCATGGTGGCGCCTGCCTGCTTGGCCTTGGTCAGCTGGTTGGTAAAGCTCGTGGCGGAGTCGTCCTTAAAGGTCTCCTCGTCGACAATCTCAAGCTTAGACTTAGCGGCCTGGGCCTTAAAGGAATCTGCGATGCCCGAAGAATAGGCGTCGCCGGAGTTATAGAACAGCACGAACTTCTCGTTCGCATACTTCTCTGCCAGGAACTTGGCAGCGTTGACACCTTGGTTGGGGTCGGTAAAGCAAACCTGGAAGACGCAATCCTTGCCCTTGGTAACGTCCTCGGAGGACGCGGACGGGGTGATCATGAACGTCTCGGGGTCGTTGCCGCACTCGGCGGCAACGGCGACCGACGCACCCGTGGTGGTCGGACCGACGAGGGCCTGCATGCCCCAGTCGAGCAGGGTGTTGAAGGCGTTGACGGCCTTCTCGCCGTCAGCCTGGTCGTCCTCGGCCTTGCTGACAAGCGGCAGCTCCTTAGTCGAGAAATCCTTGCAGCCAAGCTCGACAGCCTGTGTAACGGACTTGCCGTAGGACGCGTTGGCGCCGGTCAGCGGGCCGATGGTGCCGATCTTAAACGAAGCGTCGCCCGAAGCGGAACCACTGTCGCCGCCGTTGGAGGAGCAGCCAGCTAGAATGGACATCGCCCCCAGACCTGCTGCGCTCGCGATAACGCTCCTGCGATTCATAACAGGGTTCAATGACTTACCGGTGAGGCTCGACATGCGGCTCTCCTCTCAAATCTCGTCGGGTTTCGGTTACCCGACAGGCCATCCTTCGCCGTGTTCGGCGTTCGCAAAATAGTAGACGCTTTAGTTAGGAAAAGTGGCGATTATTTCAACTTTTCTTTGGATTTGTTCATTTATCCATTGTTCTGCGTATTCCTACTACTTTATGCAGTAATGCCACTTTATTATGTAAAAGTAATGTTTCCATTCCGTTACAAGCGTTCCCGCTCTCAATAAACATGGTGCCCCCTTTTTCGCTGGCCGCAGTGCGGCCGTCTTGCGGTACGGGGCAAACCTTATGGCGCAAACGTTGACAGTTTGTTACGGAAGTCCGTTTGTAGCGAGCGTGTTTCCAATGTTTCCGCAGCGTTTCGGGGGTGCCGTTTTGTGCGGCTCCTGTTGCCTGGCGAGCACGCGCCCCCGGTTCACGCTAGAATGCACTCAACCTTTAAGCGGTTAATCCATCCATAAGATGCACGAAGGAGCTATCTATGAGCGAATCCCTGCGCACCGTGAACGTCGGTCTGATCGGTCTGGGAACCGTCGGCGGCGGCGTGGCCCGTCTGATCAAGAGCCACCACGATGAGTACCTGGCAGCCTACGGCATCGACCTTAAGCTGACCCGCGCCTGCGCGCTTGCCTGGGAGCAGGCCGAGGCAGCCGGTATTGAGCGCGAGGCCTTTACGAGTGACTGGCATGACGTCGTCACCGACCCAGCCGTCGATATCGTCGTCGAACTCATCGGCGGCGAGCACCCCGCGACCGAGATCTTCACCACCGCCTTTGAGCACGGCAAGCACGTCGTCTCTGCCAACAAGGCCCTGCTGGGCCGTCACGTCGAGACGCTTGCCGAGAAGGCGCGTGCGTGCGGCGTGCAGATTAAGTGCGAGGCCAGCTGCGGTGGCGGCATCCCCATTGTCAGCACACTCGAGCACGACCTGGTGGGTAACAAGATCCTGACCATCGCCGGCATCCTCAACGGCACCACCAACTACATCCTGTCGCGCATGGACGCCGAGGGCGCCGATTACGCTGACGTGCTCGCCGACGCACAGGCTAAGGGCTATGCCGAGGCCGACCCGTCCGCCGACGTCGACGGCTTCGATGCCGCCAGCAAGACGGCCATCCTCGCCTCCATCGGCTTTGGCACCCGCGTTACCACCGATGATGTGTACCAGCAGGGTATCCGCACCATCGGCGCCGAGGACATCGCCCAGGCCCGCGAGCTCGGCTACACCATCAAACTGCTCGGCATCGCCCGCAACACCGGCGCTGGCGTCGACGTTCGCGTGCATCCCACGCTGATCCCCGCAGACCATATGCTCGCCAAGGTCAACGGCGCCATGAACGCCGTCTACGTGGTAGGCGACGCCGTGGGCGAGACCATGTTCTACGGCGCGGGCGCAGGCTCCTTCCCCACCGCGAGCGCCGTCGTGGGCGATATCCTGTCGCTCTCCGAGCAGATCAGCCGCGGCGTGGCTCCGCTGCCCGAGATTGAGCCCTATGGCCACAACCTCGCCTTTAAGCCCATGGACGAGCTCCAGACCAAGTACTATGTGCGCCTGAAGGTCGCCGACCGCGTGGGCGCCCTGTCCGAGACGGTCGACATCTTTGCCAAGCATAACATCTCGATCTCGCTCATCAACCAGGTCGAGGACGGCAAGTCGGGCGTCAGCGATGCCTGCTCGGTCATCTTCCTGACGCACCGCGCGCTCGAGAAGGACGTCCAGGCTGCCGCCGCCGAGCTTGCCAGCGTCGGCTGCGTGGCCGAGGTCGCCAACGTCCTGCGCATCGAGGACGTTGAGGCTTGGACCGAAGGCGTCATGGCGAACTAGCCCAACGCTCGCCTAGCAATACGCGCCTTGAGGGCTCCCGTCCGATGTGGGACGGGAGCCCTTTTGTCACCTGCCCTAAGCACAACGGCAAAGCACATTTGCGCGAGCCGCTCATCGGTAACGCGGGCTACCGTTCACCGATATGCAAACGCGGCCGATTCCGACTACCGCTACGCTGTGCTGCGAATGTCCGCCCGCGATGAGAGGAAGCACCATGTTGCTCGAGGGCAAGAAAGCAATCATCACCGGAGGCACGCGCGGTATCGGCTATGCCATCGCCTGCCGTTTTATCGAGGAAGGCGCTGCCGTCACCGTCTTTGGCTCGCGCCAGGAGACTGCCGACACGGCCGTTGAGAAGCTGACAGCCGCCTATCCCGACGCCAAGGTCTGGGGTCGCTCCTGCGATCTCACCTCGCTCGAAGCCGTGACCGAGGCCTTTACCCAGGCTGCCGCTGACATGGGCGGCTTGGACACGGTCGTCAACAATGCCGGCATCTCCCAGCGCTCGCCGCTCCTTAACTATACGGCCGAGGAGTTCGCAAAGGTCATGGACCTTAACGTCGTCGCCGTCTTTAATGGCCACCAGGCTGCCGCCAAGATCATGACCGAGGCCGGCCACGGCGGCACCATCACTACCACGAGCTCGATGGTCGCCAAGTACGGCCAGCCCTCCGGCGTCGGTTACCCCACGTCCAAGTTTGCCGTCAACGGTATGGTCCAGTCGCTCTCGCGCGAGCTCGCTCCCATGGGCATTCGCGTCAATGCCGTCGCACCCGGCGTGACCAAGACCGATATGGTCGCCAACCTGCCCGAAGAGGTCATCAAGCCCATCATCGCCACCATTCCGCTGGGTCGCATGGGCGAGCCCGAGGATGTCGCCAACGCCTTTGTTTTCCTGGCGAGCGACATGTCCTCCTATGTCACGGGCGCCGTGCTCCCCGTCGACGGAGCCGCCCGCTCCTAAGGAGCCACAAGCTTTGGCTTCAAGTTTCAACATAGCTCAACCAAAAAGGCGCGCCGTCTGAATCAACTACAGACAGCGCGCCTTCTCCTGTTATGAAAGGGAAACTATGTCCCAGTATTTCGGATCAGAACGGGGCACGGTTTCCCCCAGGACCTCCTCGCGGAAACCACATCCCGTTCCGAGCCTTCAAAGCGGGACGCGGCTTCCCCGAGAAAGTATCGACTACTTACCGTCGTCGTCTTCGGCTTCTTCGCGCGCATAGAGCTCCAGCATGCGGCGGCGGTATTCGCGCACAGCGAGCTTGGCGCGCTCCAGGCGGCGGCGCTCACGCGGAGTCAGCTCGGACGGGTCGACCTCGTCTCCATAGGTCTTATCGGCAAGCAGGTGCGCCGCGTCCACGATGCGGGCATCGATGTGGCCGCTCGCTGCCTCGGCGGAAAGACGCTCGGCAATCGTATCGAGCGTAGGCAGGCCCTCGAATACGCGACCATGGCCATGCGAGGTCAGCAGCTCGTGCTCGCGCGCGAGCAAGCTCGCTAGGTCGTGGTGGGCGCGCAAGATGTCGAGCGCATCGGATGGATGCTCGGCAACCTCTGCCACGGCGGCGACCGGTGCGGCATCCACCACGCGGTAGAAGAGCTGCGCGAGCAGTGGCATCAGGAACACCGTGATGGCACCGGCGGCAACCATGACCGACGCAATATCTTGCGACAGCGCGCCCGCGTTGACGGCAACGCTCGTAACGGCAACGATGATCGGCAGCGCCGTGGTGCAGTACAGGGCCACGGTAATGCGACCATACGCCGACACATCGCGCGTCGCAGGACAAATGCTCATGGAAATAAGAATAGGCACGGCACGAATAATCAACAACGCCACGATAAAGCCCACGAGCAGACCCGGGCGCGACGCCACGGCCGTCAGATCGATCTTTGCGCCCGATACGGTAAAGAACACCGGAATCAAAAAACCGTAGGCCAGACCGTCGAGCTTGGTCTCGAGCGTATGGTTGCCCTCGGGGATGATATAGCGCAGGACAAAGCCGGCGGCAAAAGAACCCAACACGATGTCGAGATCAAAGACGGCCGAGAACGCCACGAGCGTGACCAGGATGAGCACCGTCAGGCGCACGAAGGTCTGCGACGTGGTATCGGCGCGCTCCTCGACAAACGCAAAGAAGCGGCTGCCGACGCGCTTGGAGCGGCTTGGGACCACGGCCAGCAACACGCAAACCACCGCAAACAAGCCAAGGATTACGAGCGTTTGGATGCCAGTGCGGGCAGACAGCAGCACCGACATGGCGAGCACGGGACCGAGCTCGCCCCAAGTGCCATACGCGAGAATCGAGTCGCCCACGCGCGTGCCGGTGAGCGAGCGCTCGCGCATGATGGGCACAAGCGTACCGAGCGCCGTCGAAGTGAGGGCAAGCGTCACGGCGATACCGTCGAAATGACTGACTGAGAACCACGGGGTAAAGCGCACGGCAAGCCAGGCGATACCAAACGTGACGACCCACGTCGCCAAGCCGTAGCGCCCCTCGACGCCCGTGATGCTCTTGGGGTCGATCTCAAAGCCGGCAAGCAGGAACAAAAAGGCCAGGCCCAGCTCGGACACAAGCGAGACCTCGGCATCTACATGGATGACGCCGAGCATATGGGGTCCCAGTACCGCGCCGAGCACGAGCAAAAAGACCGTCTCGGGAACGGGTTTTCCGGGAATCGCCGAGGCGATAAAAGGACTCGCAAAGGCCACGAGTGCGATGATGGCGAGCGAAACGAATGCCATGTGATGCCTTTCTCTTGTTTGCGCTTCACTGTAGCACCCTCGCCGTCCTCAACGCGCCGCGAGCTGTCGTATCATAGTGAGGTTTACAAACATGTGGCTCAAGGCGACCGCAGGGCAGACCCCGCAAACCGACCGCTGCCGCATACCGTACCGTACGCCCAACCGATCAGGAAGGCAGGAACCAATGGTCTCTCGTATCTACGTGGAGAAGAAACCCGGGTTCGACGTCGAGGCTCAGCAGCTCAAGGGCGAGCTGACCGAAATTCTCGGCATCAAGGGCATCGAGGCCCTGAGGATCATCAACCGCTACGACGTCGAGGGCATCGACAAGGAGCTGTTCCGCTCCTGCGTGCCGACCGTCTTTAGCGAGCCCCAGGTCGATGTGACCTACGACGAGCTCCCCGCAAGCGATGGCGCCGTCTTTGCCGTCGAATTCCTGCCTGGCCAGTTTGACCAGCGCGCCGACTCCGCCAGCGAGTGCGTGCAGCTCATCAGCCAGGGCGAGCGCCCCGCCGTGCGCTCCGCCAAGGTCTATATGATCTCGGGCGCTCTGGACGAGGCCGCCATTGATGCCATCAAGCACTACGTGGTGAACCCCGTCGAGGCGCGCATCGCCTCGCTCGACCTGCCCGAGACGCTGTACATGGAGACCCCCGAGCCCCAGCCCGTCGAGGTGCTCGACGGTTTCCGCGAGCTCGACGAAGCCGGCCTTGCCGCCTTTATTTCCGAGCGCGGCCTTGCCATGGACGAGGCGGACATCGCCTTCTGCCAGCAGTACTTCCGCGATGAGGATCGCGACCCCACCATCACCGAGATCCGCGTGATCGACACCTACTGGTCCGATCACTGCCGCCACACCACCTTCGGCACCGTCCTGGACGACGTGACGATCGACGACGCCGTGGTGCAGCAGGCCTTCGACCGCTACATGGAGATGCGCCACGAACTCGGTCGCGACACCAAGCCCGTCTGCCTCATGGACATGGGCACCATCGGCGCCAAGTACCTCAAGAAGACCGGCGTCATGACCGATGTCGACGAGTCCGAGGAGATCAACGCCTGCACCGTCAAGGTGAAGGTCGATGTCGACGGCGAGGACCAGGACTGGCTGTTCCTCTTTAAGAACGAGACCCACAACCACCCGACCGAGATCGAGCCCTTCGGCGGTGCCGCCACCTGCGTGGGCGGTGCCATCCGCGACCCGCTGTCGGGCCGCAGCTACGTGTACCAGGCCATGCGTGTCACCGGCGCCGGCGACCCCACCGTCCCCGTGTCCGAGACGCTCGAGGGCAAGCTGCCGCAGCGCAAGCTCGTAACCACCGCTGCCGCCGGCTACTCCAGCTACGGCAACCAGATCGGCCTTGCCACCGGCCAGGTCAACGAGCTCTATCACCCCGGCTACGTTGCCAAGCGCATGGAGGTCGGCGCCGTCGTGGGCGCTACCCCGGCAAACCACGTGCGTCGCGAGTGCCCCGCCCCCACTGACAAGATCATCCTGCTGGGCGGCCGCACCGGCCGTGACGGCATCGGCGGCGCCACCGGCTCCTCCAAGACCCAGAACACCGAGTCCATCGAGACCTCGGGCGCCGAGGTCCAGAAGGGCAACGCCCCGGTCGAGCGCAAGCTGCAGCGTCTGTTCCGCCGCGGCGACGCCTGCCGCCTGATCAAGCGCTGCAACGACTTTGGCGCCGGCGGCGTCTCGGTCGCCGTGGGCGAGCTTGCCGACGGCCTGTATGTCGACCTGGACACCGTGACCAAGAAGTACGACGGCCTGGACGGCACCGAGCTCGCCATTTCCGAGTCCCAGGAGCGCATGGCCTGCGCCGTCGCCGACGGTGACGTCGAGGAGTTCATGGGCTACGCCGCCGAGGAGAACCTCGAGGCGACCGTTATCGCCGAGGTTACCGCCGAGCCGCGCATGCGCATGGCCTGGAACGGTGTCGCCATCGTCGATCTGTCCCGCGAGTTCCTCAACTCCAACGGCGCGCCCAAGCACCAGGTCGCCCACGTCTGTGCCCGCAGCGTGTGGCAGCCCAGCTGGGCCGGCACCACGCTTGCCGAGCGCATGACCTCGCTTGTCACTGACCTCAACGTCGCCTCCAACAAGGGCCTGTCCGAGCGCTTCGACTCCACCATCGGTGCCGCGACCGTGCTCATGCCCTTTGGCGGCAAGACGCAGCTCACCCCGAGCTCGGCCATGGTTGCCAAGTTCCCCGTGGACGGCGAGACCACCACGGCGAGCGCTATGGCATGGGGCTTCAACCCCTACCTGATGGAGGCCGACCAGTTTGCGGGCGCCTACCTGTCCGTGGTTGAGTCCATCGCCAAGCTCGTGGCTGCCGGCTTTGAGCACAAGCGTGCCTATCTCTCCTTCCAGGAGTACTTCGAGCGTCTGCGCACCGAGGCCGAGCGCTGGGGCAAGCCCATGGCAGCCGTCCTGGGCGCCCTTATGGCCCAGGTCGACCTGGGTGCCGGCGCCATCGGCGGCAAGGACTCTATGAGCGGCTCGTTTGAGGACGAGGCCGGTGAGCTCAACGTTCCGCCGACCCTGATCAGCTTCGCTGTGGCCGTGGGCAAGGCCGCCCGTGCCGTCTCGCCCGAGTTCAAGGGTCTGACGCATCGCGTCGTGCGCATCGCCCCCGCCACCTATGGTGAGGACTACCGCCCCGACGCTCAGCAGCTGCTCGCCGCGTTTGACGCCGTCGAGGCGCTCACCGCCAACGGCGACGCCCTGGCCGTCTCCACGCCCGGCTACGGCTGCGGCGTCGAGAGCCTCTTTAAGATGTGCGTCGGCAACCAGATCGGCATCGAGCTTGCCGAGGACGTGGACGTGGAGAGCCTCTTCACCCCGCTCTACGGCAGCTTTATCGTCGAGCTCGCCGAGGACGCCGAGCTGCCCGAGGTCGCCGACGGCGTTGTCGTCGAGCCCCTGGGTACCACCGTCGAGGGCTATGTCATCGACACCGGCTCCGAAGTCATCGAGCTCGCTGAGCTCCAGGAGGCCTGGGAGAGCGGCATCGAGGGCGTCTTCGCCTACCGCAGCACCGGCGAGACCGCCGAGGTCGAGACCATCGACTTCCGCGCCAAGGATATCCACGTGTACGGCGGCGCCAAGATCGCCCGCCCGCGCGTAATCATCCCCGTGTTCCCCGGCAACAACTGCGAGTACGACAGCGCCCGCGCCTTCCGTGCCGCCGGTGCCGAGGCCGACACCTTCGTGATCAACAACCTCACGCCCGAGGCCGTCGCCGAGAGCACCCACGAGCTCGCCCGCCGCATCCGTGCAAGCCAGATCGTCATGATCCCCGGTGGCTTCTCGGGCGGTGACGAGCCCGATGGCTCCGCCAAGTTCATCACGGCGTTCTTCCGCGCTCCCGAGGTCACCGAGGCAGTCCGCGACCTGCTCAAGGCCCGCGACGGCCTGATGCTGGGCATCTGCAACGGCTTCCAGGCTCTGGTCAAGCTCGGCCTGGTGCCCTACGGCGACATCGTCGACGCCACGCCCGATGCGCCCACGCTGACGTTCAACACCATCGGTCGCCATCAGAGCCGCCTGGTGCGCACCCGCATCTCGTCCAACCTGTCCCCGTGGCTGTCGCAGTGCAGCCTCGACGACCCCTACACCGTCGCCATCAGCCACGGCGAGGGCCGCTTTGTCGCCAACGACGAGGTGCTCGCCCAGCTGATCGCCAACGGCCAGGTCGCCACGCAGTACGTGGGCGAGGACGGCAAGCCGAGCATGGACCTTTCCATCAACCCCAACGGCTCCGCACTTGCCATCGAGGGCATCACGAGCCCCGACGGCCGCGTCCTGGGCAAGATGGGCCATGCCGAGCGTCGCGGCGACAACCTGTACCGCAACGTGCCCGAGCATGTCCCCGGCGACAAGTTCATGCCGATCTTTGAGAGCGGCGTAGCCTACTTCGCTTAAAGCTTTCCCATCGGGTACAATCCCCTCGGGTAACAACACCCGCCACCGGCACACCCGGTGGCGGGTTCTTTTTTGCTTCGCGCATACAGGAAGGACACCATGGAAAGCCGCAAGCCGTATCTCGCCACCCTGCCCGGACTCATCCTGGGCTGCCTTGTTTGTTGCGCGCTCTGGGGGTCGGCCTTTCCCTGCATCAAGATCGGCTACGCACTCTTTGGTATCCCGGCGCACGATAGCGCCTCGCAGCTGCTCTTTGCGGGCTTGCGCTTCACGCTTGCCGGCGCCCTGGTTATCGTTGGGATGAGTGCGGCCCAACGCCGCCCCCTCATTCCGCAGGCTCGCGACATCAAGCCCATCTTTGTCTTGTCGCTCTTCCAGACTATCGGGCAGTACTTCTTTTTCTATCTGGGCCTCTCGCGCGCCAGCGCCATGTCGAGCTCCATCATCGAGGCCAGCGCCAACTTCCTCGCAATCCTCTTTGCCGCCCTGGCATTTCACACCGAGAAGCTCAATACGGCCAAGGTGCTTGGCTGTGCGCTGGGCTTTGCCGGCGTCGCGCTCGTCAACCTCTCGGGCGCAGATGGCACCTTTGGCTTCAGGCTCGATGGCGAGGGCTTTATCCTAGCCTCCACTGTCGCGGGTGCTCTTTCGACCTGCCTGATCGGCATCTTCTCGCGCAAGCACGACGGCGTCTTGCTTGCCGGGTGGCAGTTCTTGGTCGGCGGCCTGGTCCTCACCGCCATCGGCTTTTTGATGGGTGGCGCGCTCTCCCCCACGGCGATTGTCCCCGCCATCGTGCTCATCATCTACATGGCGCTTATCTCCGCGGTCGCCTACTCGCTGTGGTCGCGCCTGCTTGCCGTCAACCCCGTCAGCCGCGTCTCGGTCTTTGGGTTTATGAACCCGGTCTTTGGCGTACTGCTGAGCGCACTGCTGCTTGGCGAGGGCGCCGGCACGAGCCCCGTTACCGTCATCGTTGCCCTGCTCTTGGTCTGCAGCGGCATCATCATCGTCAACAAACCCAAAAAAGCCTAGCGAACTGCCCTTATTTAGCAGAGAGATTCACATACTTTAGTTTAATGGAGTACATCGGTGAGCTGAAGGCCACCACGCACGCAAGCGTGCGCCCTTTTTCTAGCGTATCTGGGCGCCGGATTTCTTTTTCTCGGCCTTGACGCGGTAGAGCTCCGCGTCGGCAGCGCGAAGCAAGTCTTGCCAGGTATCGACGCCGTCACCGACCCGTGCGTAGCCGATGGACATCCGCAACAGATACGGCACCTCGGCGCGCGCGAGCTCGTCGTTGATTGCCGCGCACAGACGTATGATGTCCTGCTCCGCTGCCGTCTTTTGAAGCACTACGAACTCATCGCCGCCATAACGTGCGATAAAGCCGCCAGACGCCGAGCAGACCTTTTTGAGCGCAGCAGATAAGACCTGAAGAGCATGGTCACCCTCCACATGTCCATAGCGATCGTTAATCTGCTTAAAGCCGTCAGCGTCCATCATAAGCAGATACACATCGTCCGCATGACCAACATTTGAGAAGAGCGACAGCATATAGGTCTCAAAACGGTTGCGATTGTTGAGACCAGTCAACGGGTCGGTCGAGATGAGCTGCTCCTGGTAGATGATGTAGAGCAGCAACATGCTAATCATTATGCCGACACAAAGGCCGGGCACCGAGTATACGACCTGAAAGGTACCGCCCACCAAAGCGGGAATAGCGAAGAATGCCAAGGTTCGATAGATGGCCTTCGTCTGCAGGCTCTCGACCCTGCGAGATTGCACAAACGCATGCAGGGACGTATGTATAACGTAACAGTAGCTGACAATGGGCTGGATCATATAGGCAAAGCCGCGACGATACACGCCCTGCGAATCGATATAGAACAGGGCGTGCGTCCAGTAACTGCTAAACGCCAGCACGACCACCAGAGCCGTGGGCAACGTCACGAGCGCCACCCTATAGCGCGCGGTCAAAAGGCGAGAGCCCTGCACCGTCTCGGAATAGATAAACCATACGAGACACGCGATGGCAAAGAGCGAAAACGAAACCGCGTTGGAAATCCAGTTGACAGCAATGCCCAACGTGCCGCTCACACCGTCCGAGAGCGTCCAGATCATATCGAAGAAAATGTAGGCAGCAGACGTGTAGCCGAGCATGCTAAACAAGAGCTGCTGGGTACTCGAGAACAAGGAGCGACGGCTTCGCGCGGCAAGCCCGATAAGAACAATCATGCATAGCAGGAATATCTCGATCTTGAGTGCCTTAACCACTAGACGCCCTCCCTTCAATATCCAAGTGGTCAGAATCGCCCGATTCGTGTCTGGGCAATAAACGCCCCTTACTCCGCAGGGGTAAAGGGAATAATAGCAGAGCGCCCGAACGTTGCTGCAAGACAGCTTCCGATCGGGCGCTCGAGCGGCGCGAGTTGCACGCCGGAATCAATTATCGGTAACGGCCGTTACTCACCGTCGATATCGGTTGCGACAGCCTCCTCGATGGCCTCGACACCGACAGGCGACAGGTCTTCCTTGCCCTGGCAGAACTTCTTGTCGACCCAGCCGGTCAGAATCGGAGCCATGATTGCCGTGATGATAACGGCGGTGGCGATCTGGGCGTACGCAGTGGGTGCAAGCTCGGCGTAGCGCGGCGCGACCTCGGCAAGGGCAACCGGCGTGGTCATAGCCGTGCCGGCGATGGTAGAACAAGCCACGGCGGCCTTGCCGTTACCACCGCACAGGCGCTCGAACGCAAAGGTGATAGGACCGACGACAAACAGCGTGACAAGGCCCAGCAGGATGCCCGAAATACCGCCGGTGATAAAGCTCGACAGGCTCATGGACGCACCGAGCTGAAAGCCGATAACGGCGATCGCGGGATTGGCGCCGGGGACCAGCAGGTTCTTGATAAACGGGAACAAGTTGCCCAGGACCATGCCGATGACAAGCGGCAAAATGGAGCCGATGATGGTACCGACGGGAATGTTGGCAAGACCCGAAACGCCCAGGATGATCATGGTGACGGCAGGGCCGGCCGTAAAGAACAGGATACCCACGGCGCCTTGCTCGGACTCATCGCCGAACTCGCCCATGATGCCCGTATAGAGCGCCATGTTGCAAAACGTAATGCCGCCGATGATGGAGACCGAGCTCAGACCCAAAAAGTTGTCGTTAAAGAAATACGCGACACCCAGGCCCAGCGCGGCTGCCACCACAAGCTTAGGGATCAGCACGACGATGCCGGTCTTGATGGCGCCCGGCGTGGACTTAAAGCTGATGCCGGCGCCCACAAACAGCAGGATCGCGGCGACGATGGTATTGGAACCGCCGCGGCAGGCGGCGGTAAAGAAGCCACCGATCTCGAAGACCTGCGGGCAGAAGGTATTGAGCAAAAGGCCGACGATCATCGGGTAGATCATGATGTCACCCGGGATGCGCGGTACCTTGAATATCTTTTGCTCGTTGGCGGTCGCTTTCTGTGCCATGAAACCCCCATCTCCGCTAACGCGGAACAAAAGCCCACGTTATACTTTGCTACAGTAAAGTTTGACCATGGTAGCAGAAGAAGCAGACCGCCTCGGTGAGAAATTGGATTCGTTGGCCGGGATGATAACGCGTCCTGCTCTTATACGAGGCTCAAAACGATATAGAGCACGATGCCCGAGACGCAGCACCATAGCATCGACTTTGTCTTGATTGCCACCGCCACGACACCGGCAGCCGCAATCCAGGGAACCAAGGCAGGCCAGAGTCCCGCGTCGAACGCCCCGGGGCTCACCAAGTCGTTGGCGACCAGCGCGGCAAAGGCAGCGGGCGGGATATAACCCAGGGCCTCGGTAATGCGGGGCGACAGCGTTCTCCCGCGCAAGGCAAACGCCGGCGCGATGCGAAAGAACGCGATAGCAGCCCACGACGACAGCCACAGAACCAAGAACTCGTTAACGGGCATCGCGGGCACCTCTTCCGTCTAATACAGCATCGCACGCCAGCGCAATGGCAATGCCGACCACGACGCTTGCCGGCACGGCAATATTCGTGAGGCCCAAGAACTTGCATACGGCGACGGACACCGCGCCCGAAACCGCCGCGACAACGTTGCCGCGCGACAGCCGCTGCGAAAAGAGTAGACAGATAAAGAGCGACGTGCAGACAAAACTCGCAATAGCGGTGGGAACATCGACAACGGCACCGACGATGGCACCCATCGTGCACGAAGCGCCCCATGTCGCGATGAGGATCACGTTGAGCACGAAGGATTCGCGCGGGCCCCAATCCTCCCCCTCAACCAGCTTGGCAAGCGAGATGCCGTATGCCTCCTCGGTAAGCGTCGCGGCAACAGCCAGCGTCTGACGCTTCGAGGCACCCGTCAGATGCGGAGCGATCGATGCCGAGTAAAGCGCAAAGCGCGAGGAGATTGCGGCGACGCTCGCGACGATCGACGCCGCAGGCACACCTGCCAGCCACAGATTGCAGATCATAAACTGCCCGCTGCCCGTCACGAACGTGCTGCTCAGAGCAAAGACCATCCAGGGTTCCATTCCCGTCTGCCCCATGATCATTCCGCACGGCGCGCCTATTGCAACATAGGTAAGCATCACTGGCCAGACGGTTCTAACGATTTTGAGCACCATACGCTTCTCATCCTGACAAGGTCTCCGAGCCGCATGTAGCGACACGGCAGAATCATCATCCGACAGCAACCGAGTTCACCTACAATTGCCACCGGATCGAAAGACACAACTTTTTAGGAAGTCATTATGACAGCTATCGATCGAGACCGGGCGCGCGCGGCCTTCAAAAGCTACACCGATGCCTACGACGCCACTAACCCACGCATCGCGCTCAAAATCGAGCATACGTACCACGTGGCCGAGGCATGCGATGCCGTAGCACGCGAGCAGGGCTGGTCGTCAGAAGATATTGACCTGGCATGGCTTTGCGGCCTGCTACACGATATGGGCCGCTTTGAGCAGTTGCGGCGCTGGGACACCTTTAAGGACGCCGAGAGCATGGGCCATGCAGCGCTGGGCATCGAGGTCCTCTTTGGCGAGAATCCCGCCGATGCACCCGCCGTAACGAGCATCCGCGACTTTATCGATGACCCGGCAGAAGATGAGCTCATCCGAGCGAGCATTGCCTATCACAGCGATTTCCGTCTACCCGCGCAGCTCGACGTGCGCACGCGAAGCTTCTGCGATATCGTGCGCGATGGTGACAAGATCGACATCATGCGCACCATCGCCGACAGCACCGTCGACACCATCCTCAAGGTGGATGAGGACACGTTTCTCGCCAGCCACTTCTCGACACCGGCGCTTACCGCCTTTGACGAGCATCGCTGCGTCGCGCGTGACGAGCGCAACGAGCCGGCGGACTACCTGGTGGGGCTCATCTGCTTTATGTTTGAGCTCGTCCATCCGGCAAGCCGTGCACTGGCGCGCGAGCAAGGCGATATCTATCGCCTGCTCGACGCGCCCTTTGGTATCACGCGACCCTTTACCGACCCCGCCGCGCAGGCAACCTGGAGCCGCCTTAAGGACGAGCTGCGCCGCTGGCTGGCAAGCGCTTAGCACTCGAGCTGAGCCAGCAGTTCCTCAACGATCTCAACGGCATCGCCGACGACCTTGTACTGGGCGGCACCGAAGATGGGGGCATCCGGGTCCTCATTGATGGCGACAATGCACTCCGCCCCACCGATGCCGGCGAGATGCTGGATAGCGCCCGAGACACCGATGCTCACGAGGAGCTTGGGCGAGACCGATACACCCGTCTGGCCAATTTGGTGGCGACACTCCAGCCAGCCGGCCTCCACCACGGGGCGCGTGCAGCCAAGCTCGGCACCTAGAGCCTCGGCAAGCTTTCGCATCAGCGGTAGGTTTTTCTTGGAGCCGATGCCGCGGCCCACCACGACTAGACGCTCGGCATCGGCAATTGAGGCCTGCTGTCCCCACTCCTCGGCGGGAATCGAGATCTCGACACAGGCCTTAACGTCATCCGCTAGCACTACCTGGGCAATCGTGCCGGAGCGGCTATAGTCAAACTCGGGCGCCTTAAAGATGCCGGGGCGCACCGTTGCCATCTGAGGACGGTGGTTGGGGCAGATAATGGTGGCCATCAGGTTGCCGCCAAACGCCGGGCGCGTCTGCTGCAGCAGACCCGTCTCCGTATCCATCGAAAGCACCGTGCAATCGGCCGTAAGGCCCGTCTGCAAGCGCACGGCCACACCGGGCGCCAGCTCGCGACCAAAGGCGGTCGCGCCGTACAGAATGGCCTCGGGCTTGCGCTCGGCTACCAAATCGCAGATCAAGCGGGCGTAGACCTCCGCGTCGTTCTGACGCAGGCGCTCGTCACGACAGACCAGAACTTCGTCCGCACCGGCGCAAATCAGATGCTCCAGGTCCCCGAGTGAGCCCTCGGGGCTCATGCCGACCAGCGCCACCAGACGGCAGCCGCGGGCATCGGCAAGCTCGCGCCCCTTGCCCATGAGCTCGAAGGCCACGGATGCAACGGCATCGTGCTCGTCAGTCTGCACGAAGATCCAGATGTCTCGATATGCGTCAAGGTCTGCCGCGCCGGCGGCCTCGTCGCGCTCAATCGAGATGGCGTTGACGGGGCAGGCGTCGACGCACCCACCGCACAGGATACAGCCGTCGGTTACGCGGGCACAGCGATTGGGGCGCTCACCCTCCACCACAATGCCGCCCGAGGCGCAGGCGCGAACGCAGCGACCGCAGCCGATACAGGCTTCGCCATCGATAATCAGCCCGCTCATCTATGCCATCCCCTCGATAATCTTGGCAAGTTTTACCGCCTGCTCGGACGCCGTTCCCTCAACGGCCTCGCACGTTTGGTCACGGTCGGGCACAAACGAGCGCACGACCTGCGTCGGTGATCCGGCAAGGCCGCAACGCGAGGGATCGGCGTTTACGTCGGCAGCGCTGGCCACACGCACGTCTGCATCCTCGGCCGCGCGAATACCGGCAATACTCGGCATGCGCAGCTGGCCAATCTCCTTGGCGGTCGTCATCGCACACGGCATCTCCAGGTACACCGTCTCCTCGCCGGCATCGCAGCCGTGGACGAGCGCCAGCGAGCCACACGTCGTAAATCCCGCGCTCTGCACACAGCTCACGTCGGTCACGCAGGGGACCCCAAAGGCGCCGGCCAGCTCGGGGCCGATCTGGGCCGTATCGCCGTCCACTGCCATCTTGCCGCAGATGAGCAGGTCAAAGTCCTCATCGAGTGCCTCGATGCCGCATTTGAGGGCATAGGTGGTGGCTAGGGTATCGGCGCCCGCAAAGGCTCGGTCGGTCAGCAGCAGCGCGTCGTCGGCACCGCGGGCGATGCAGTCGCACAGCAGCGATTCGGTCGCGGGGATGCCCATCGACATCACCGTCACACGCACGTCCATGCCAAAGCCGATAAAGTCGTCCTTCAGCGCTAGCGCACATTCGAGAGCACTTGCATCGAAGGGATTAATGACCGCCTGCTTGCCATCACGCACGATAGTATTGGTCTTGGGGTCCATCTTGACCTCGGTGCTTCCGGGCACCGCCTTGACGCACACCACCATATGGAAATCACTCATCTTCACGCGCCCCCTTTCTGGACGAGTTCATCCAAGAGCTTCTCCGTAAACAGGTTGCCGCGACCCAGCTGGCCGGCAGGATCGAGCTGGAGTTTGAGGCGCGCCGACTCGACCATGGCCTCGTGGCCGTACATCGTCTCCAAGAAGCCCGCCTTGATCTTGCCGACGCCGTGTTCGGCAGAAACGGCACCGCCCATGGCCGTGACCTCGGAAGCCCACTGGGCAAAGAGCTCTCCACCACGACGGTGGTCTTGCGCATCGCGCGGCAGGATGTTCACATGCAGATGGTTGTTCCCGATGTGTCCCCAGGCAGCAGACTCAAGCCCGCTTTCGGCCAGCGTGCGGCGATAGAGGGCCACGACATCGGCAAGGCGTGCATTGGGCACCGACATATCCGATCCCAGCTTGGTAATGGTGGGGTCGGTGCGGCGACGCTCGTCGATGAGCATGTTGACGCTCTCGGGCACCGCGTGGCGGAAGAACCGCTGGCACTCGCGATCGACTTCGGTGCGGGCGACCCATGTCGCATCGTCGCGGCCGCCCGCAAGCTCCAGCACCCATCCCAAGTGGTACAGCTCCTCGGTCGCCTGCGCCTCGTCATCGCAATCGAGCTCCACGTAGACACAGACCTTTGCCTCGTCGTCGAGCGCCGGCAGCGAGGCAAACGCCGTCGACTGCTCGCGCTGGCGACGTAGAATATCCAGGGCGCCAGCATCGAAGTACTCGATGGCAGCCGCATGGGACAGGACAGGGCGCACGGAATCGGTAAAGGACACCGCCTTGTCCTCGCTATCGAAAAAGCAACTCACACCCCAAACGACCGCAGGCGCCGCCTGCAGGGCAATCTCGAGCTCGGTGATAACGCCGAGCGTGCCGCACGCGCCGATAAAGAGGTCGATGGCGTCCATATCGTCCGCAACGAAATAGCCTGAGGCATTTTTTGTCTCGGGCATGGTATAGCCGGGAAGATCGAGCTCGAGCGTACGGCCCTCTGCCGTCACGAGCGACAGGTGGCGGCCCTGGGCAAAAGCCTCGCCGCGCTGAAGCTCAAGCAAATCGCCATCAGCCAGCGCGACGTGGAGTCCCGTGATATGCGGGCGCATGGGGCCGTAAGCGTAGCTGCGGGCGCCGGAGGCGTTGCATGCCGCCATGCCACCCAGACAGGCAGATGCCTCGGTGGGATCGGTGGGAAAGAACTGCTCGGGGGACTCTTGGAACTCCTCGTAGGCCTCAAGCGATGCCTGGTCCCAACCAGTGGTCGGCAGTACCTTCTTGCTCAGCTGCTTACGCAGCTCCGAGAGCACAACGCCCGGCTCCACGCGCAGCAGAAATTGGCCTTGTTCATCGCGGCGAAGGCCCAAGTAGCGATTCATACGGGAAGTATTGAGGATATGCCCACCGTGGGGCACGGCACCGGCGGCAAGGCCGGTTCGGGCGCCCTGAACCGTTACCGGGACACGCTCGGCATGGAGCGTTTCCAAAATGGCACGGACCTCGTCTTCCGTTGTCGGAAACGAGATGCTCGATGCTTCGCCCGATGCACGAGATTCATCGCGGCCATACTCTTCGAACTCATCGGTGAAGGGTTTAATGGTTGCAGACACGCGAACTCCCCCTTTAGCTAACTACAGTGTTTGCAGGGAGATGTTACCGCATCGTTTCGTCGACGTGTTCGAGACCGTCTCCATAATTGGCGATTTTTACGTTTGTGCAATTCGGCGAACGGCAAGGCTTCCTCGGCAGACGATGCTTTTGACACATATCGCCCCGCCGTCGCCGACTGCTCGATTGTCGCTCGAAAAAAGTTGAAGTAATTTTTCCACCTTTTACCTGCGGAGATGTCAATCCGTCAAGCATTTGGTCAGAAATTGGTCAAGTAGCGGCTGATACGGTCGGCGTCGACAGCCAAAACCGATAGAAGTTTTGGCCCCAGAAGCAGGGAGGTTCCCATGGCATATTACTGGCCCCAGTACGGCGTCGCCATCGAGGTCGACGACGATCCCTATCTCCTGCCTTTCGACGAAGAGGCGTTCCCCGATACGGCGGTCTACCACGTCACCACCGATGTTATCTGCGACCCCGAGTCGTTCTCGGCGCTCGCCCACCACATCGCGCGTATCCACGACATCGAGCTCCCTCACGACTTTGACGAGCTCATCTACTCGCGCCGCCTGATGCTTCACATGCTCTTTGGAGCGGACCCGTCCACGTTCGCACGTGTCTACACCACCAAGGACGCCGCATGAGTGCGAAGAAGCCGCCCCGCCTCGCAGGACTGGGGCGTCGCAAGAAACTCGTCGTTGTCTGCCTGGCTATCGCCTGCGCCCTCATCGCCGTAGGGCTATACGCCTGGCAGTCGCAGCCCGTGCCCGAAGCGGGCGCCTCAGTCACGACGGCAGAGGGTAAATCGCGACAAGAAATCCAAGATGAGCTCGATGCCATCGTCCGCGACAACATGATGACGATTTCGGTCGCGCCGGTCGCTCAGCTACAGGAGGACGGCAAGCTGCGCGTCAACGTGCAAAACGTCCAAGACAATAAATTTCCCCAGCGATTCCGCGTCATCCAAAACGACGAGACCATGTACGAATCCGGTGTGGTCGAGACCGGCAAGACAATCGAGACGTGCCCCGCCGGCGACATCAAAGAAGGCGAGGCATACATCGAGATCCAGGCACTCGATGCCAAGACCCTCGACAGCCACGGCAATCCGACACGTGTCAAGGTACGGGTTGAGCAAGCCGAGAACTAGCTTTTTCGGCCGACGCAACACCGCACGCAATTCACCAGCATTCGTCCAATCATCGCGGGGACGGCCCGCGGCGAATAGAAAGGAACGACCATGGACATCACCAGGAACATGAACGGAGCCAGAGCGCTCGTCGTGGGCGCAGGGCTCGCGCTCGCGCTCGCAATGGGCGCCGCCCCGACGCCAGCTCTGGCAGCCGGGCGCGTTGGAACCACGAAAGTAATGGTCAGGACCGAGATCGACAACGTAGAGTTCAAAGTTCCGACGGTTATTCCCTTCGTCGCCAAGGCCGACGGCACGCTTCAGGGCCCCTCAGAAGACGCGACCACCATCGACAATCATTCGGCCTACGGCATCCATGTCACCAACATGAAGATCGACGCCATGAACACCTGGACCATTGCCGCCGACGCCAAGGCCGGAACCGCGCAGAATTCCATCGACTTTAAGGTCGGCCCCGACGGCGCACTCCAGAACGCCAGCGCCGCAATGCAGGAGACGGGCCTCGATCTTTCCAAGAATGCAGCCTTCGACATGGGCTACCAGGGCATTGCCGGCGGCACGGACAAAATTAAGCTCAAGACAAGCGGAAACGTCGCCCGCGTCACGCGCGACATCTTCCGCGTAACCGGCGAAGGCGATCAGGTTGCAACGATCACCTGGACGGTCGAGCCCGGTGCGCACACGGCATAAGGCCGTCGCCCTGGCCGCCGTCAGTATCCTAGCGTTTGGGCCAGCCATGGCCTTTGCCCAGCAAGAACAGGCGCAGGCCGCCACGCAAGTGACGGTCGACCTCTCGGAGCTCGACCGCGGCAACTGCAAGGAACCGTTGGCACAGACAGACGACAGACGATGGCTCTTGGCAGCAGGCGCCACGGCAGCAGGTGCGGGAACCGCCGGCCTCGGTCTGCACATCAAACGCAGCCAGAAACGAAACACGGACAGGCCGCACTAAATTAGCTAAGGAGACCCCATGGCATCGAAGAACCTTTTGCCCGTCGTCGCACTCTGCGGCGCGCTCGCAACCGGAACGCCTGTCGCCGCTTGGGCGACTCCCGTCATGGCAGACTCCTTACCAGCAGCCCTAAGCTCCGCACCAAATCCGTCGAGCGCCATTGCGTGCAAGCGTTTTTCGTTCGCACAGGCCGCAATCTCAACCTCGGGATGCCTTCGTCGTAATACGGACGGCTCGATAGTCGTGGATATCAATCGTTCGAACAAGGCAAACGGCTCCCAGGCGGGGTGCGCCGTCTGCACATGGCGCTCGATTGTGCTCGATGCAGATGGCGATCCGTGCGATTTGGGGTTGCGCATCGATATCGCTTCGGTCGATGACTCGGCGAACGGAGCGAAGGTCGCCTTCGACGGTGCGTTTTTCGAGAAAGGAGGCGGTATATGTCTGGGCTGCGCCGCCGCGAATGCAGACGATGTGCAGCCCACCCTCTCATTCACGGCATCGCTGCGGCTGACCAAGGCGGGCACCGATGCCATCGCGGCGGGAGAAGCATCCCTGCTGTTCTACGCCGTCAGCACCAAAGACACAGACGCTCATTTCGAGAAGTCAGCCGGATCACTCAGCCTTACACGAGGGATAGAGGCAGGCCCTATTGAAATCGATGCCCACGCGCAAAGCAGGCAACGCATTCTTGCCGACCCGGCGCTTCTCGAGATGGAGTGGAACGGATCCGGAGCCATCGGGATTGTCCCCTCCGCGCTTGACGCCAAGACGCTCCCCTCAAACGACGAACCCATCAACGCAACCATACAAGAAGAGAGCACGGACAAAGAAGCAGGTGCGGGCGACACGCCGTCGCCGACAAACAGCGTCCCAGCTTCTTTCGAAGCACCGAATGAGCCCGCTACCGGTCCAAACGATCCCGAGCTCGCGGACAGTCTGGGACTTGCTGATCCTCAGGAGATCGATGAAGGTAACTGCTGCGTGCTTGCCGCCCTCGACCACACAGAGGTCATCGATGCTGCAAACATCGAAGTTGCCGCCGCCAATCAGCCCGTCCGCAAGTCGGCCATCATCGCATTTCCCGAATCCATCGAAGTCGTCTTTTTGCCATCGGGCGAGGTCGTGGCCCCAACACTGCTCACCTTGTTGGGCGCCAAGAATACTCGAAACGAAATTAAAAAGGTCACGGTTGTCGACCCTGCAACCACCGCTAAACTGCGTCTATACGCCGTTGCCCCAGACGGAGGCAAGACCTTGGAATTCGATGGCGACACACTTCTAGCCTGGCGACGTCTGGACATTATGCAAGACGTCTCGTATCAGATCGAACTCGAAGGGTTTGATCGTGCCCGCGATGCCAATATCATCGCCGCGGCTATTGAATCCCCGCAGCGGCTTATGACACTGCGCTTTGACTACTACCCCTATGTCCCGACAACCACCTGAGGCTTAAATGCTGCGCATCATTCCTAATACCACTTATATAACGTATTAGATGAGTCGCGATGTGCCTCGCATTTCGTTCTGCTACGATTGCCACGTTGGCATCAATACAGGAGGGCTCATGCCGGGCTTGGGAACAATCATCAACGTTGCGCTTTTAGTTGCGGGCGGTCTTTTGGGATTAGCGGGCGGCCGCTTCATTACACCGCGCATCCAAGACACGCTCATGAAAGCATCGGGGCTGTGCGTCCTGTTTATCGGCCTGGGCGGCACCATGCAAAAGATGCTCATCATCGATGGAAAGGCGCTAGCGACCACCGGTACCACCATGTTCATCGTCTCATTTGCGCTCGGTTCGCTCATCGGCGAGGCCATCAACTTGGAGGGCGCCATCGAGAACCTTGGCGAATGGCTCAAGCGCAAGACTGGCAGTGAGGGCGATAACGAGTTCACCAACGCTTTTGTCTCGACTTCACTCACCGTGTGCATCGGCGCCATGGCCATTGTGGGATCGATCCAGGACGGCCTGCTCGGCGACTGGTCAACGCTTGCCCTCAAGGGCGCACTGGACTGCATCATCGTCTGCACCATGACGGCCTCGCTTGGCCGCGGCTGCATCTTCTCCGCCCTGCCCGTCGCCGTGTTCCAGGGGACGATCACGTTGTTTGCCGGCGCGCTCTCCCCCATCATGACCACAGCAGCCCTCAACAGCCTTTCGCTCGTAGGCTCCATGCTCATCTTCTGCGTCGGCGTCAACCTCATCCGTCCTCAGACCTTCCGCACGGCCAATATGCTTCCCTCCGTCGTCATCGCCGTCATATACGCCCTCCTGTTCTAAATCTAGCAACGCAGCGGTATCTCGAACATCTGTTTGATGCTGTGCTATGATATGAGGTCACCGTAGCTGCGTTCGAGAGGAGGAGCGGTGGCCGACCAGGACATCAAGATGCTCATCGAGCGCATTATGGCCGAGGCCCGGACCCATCAGTCCGCCCGCTTCTCAAACGAAACCTACGCAGACGAGCCGATTCTCAAAACCGGCCGACAGATGCAGAATTTCCTCCCCGACCAGTACCGTAAAATGCGCGAGATATCGCGCTGGCAGGATGACCCCAAGGGCGGTGCGGGCCGCTGGCTTTCGGAAGCCGAGCTTTTTTACCGCCAGGGCCTGCTGATGGCCGACTTTGAGGACGACTGTCCCTACAACGGCACCTTTAAGTCGCACTTTCCCACCTACAACGCCATGAGCGACCGGCAACTGCGCGGCTACTTTACCTGGCGTGCCCAAGTGCGCCGCGGAACCGTCGAGGAAACGTCTACGTCCTTTGCCTTTCTGTATCTCTATGAGCTGATCTGCGGCATTGGCGTAGATAATCCACTCGATGGTTTTAACAAGATCAAGGCTTTTTGGGATGTCTATCGCGCCTTCGAGCCCGGCATCGACCGGTTTGCGCGCGTGTGGCTGCAAGATTACGCCGTGTTCCACGGGCTCGACCCCAAGCTGCTTCGCGACTCTAAAACCGTCATGTTCGATAACGCCCTTATCGAACTGCGGCGCGCGGCACGAGACCTTGTACCGGCACCGTCCGGCCAGACCCCTAAGCGTCGCAAAACCTCCGAGCCCACGCTCCCCCTTCCGCCCGATGAGGTGCGCGAGGAGCGACTCATGGCCGCCATCAACGCCCTCTCCACGTACAACCTAAGTAACTCGCGGCTCGACCGCAGCCACCACCGCGATCTGCGCCACGTGGCATGCGCCGTGTATGTCCGCATGGCGCGCTACTATGACACGCACCGAAAGACCGGCATCGTAGCGAGCTTGTTTGGGGAGGAGACGGCCATGCCCTACACCATGTTTGCCTCGGCCGTATTCTTTGCGCCCGAGCGCCACGAGGACTGCGAATACCGCCTGGATCCCATCCACATCTACCGTTGCCAAAACGGCTTTTGGGAATGTATGCGTATCCATGGTAGTAGGCAAAAGAGCAGCAAGCTCGGTGAAATGATGCGCGCCTGCGACCAACGCCTGCGCCTGGCGCTGGACCCCGCCCATCCCCTTAAGGAAGAAAAGGTCCCCAAATATCTGGCCAAGATTATCGATGACGAGATCATGGCATGGCTTTCGTGGGACGCCGCACACCAGCCCGTCAAGATCGATATCGATCTGAGTCAGCTGGGGCACATTCGGAGCGCCGCCGCACAAACGCGCGAAGCACTTTTAATCGACGAAGAGCGCGAGGACGGCGCACCTGTGGAAGCCGAGGCAGCGGACTCAGGGCAACCGGAAGCCGAGCCCGTAGCCGACGCGATTGTCGAGGCGGTCGCGGCACCCATTCGGCAGGACGAGACCGACGAGCCAACCATATCCACCGAACAGTTTGGTGTCGTGGCACCGCTTCTCGCGCCGACGCCCGCGTTCGCAGCTGTTGCGCCCGCTGACGCCACGAACGAACTCACGCCTGCCGCAGACGCCTATCTCCGCGCGCTGCTCGAGCACAACGCAGTACAGGCGGAATCGGCGGTAGTGCAATCGGGGCAGAGCGAGGACATGCTCGTCGACAGCATCAACGAGGCGCTCTTTGACCTGGTGGGCGACACCGTAATTGAATTTAGCGCGGCAGGGCCGCAGATTATCGAGGACTACGAAGCAGACGTGAGAGGATACCTAGACCATGAGTGATACCGCATCCGCAGCGCCCCGTGTACCCAAACGCGTCGCCGCCGTTATCCTTAACTCGCTCAAGGGCGGCGTGGTCCCGCGCATCGGCCTTCCCTATATCACCGTGGGTCGCGAGGTCGAGATTCGCGCCCTGCTCACCGATTTGAGTCTCATCGCCGATGGCGGCGCGAGCTTCCGCTTCTTAGTCGGTCGTTACGGCGCCGGCAAGAGCTTTTTGCTCCAGACCATCCGCACGCACGCCATGGGCGAGGGATTCGTCGTCGCTGATGCCGACCTGTCGCCCGAGCGCCGCCTGCAGGGCGGTCAGGGACAGGGCCTTGCCACCTACCGCGAGCTCATCCGCAATATATCGACCAAGACGCGCCCCGAGGGTGGTGCGCTCAACCTTATTTTGGATCGCTGGGTCGCCTCGTGTGCCGACGTCGACGAGTCGGTCGTCAATGCCCAACTGGCCCCGCTCGAGGAGATGGTCCACGGCTTCGACTTCACCCGCATGCTCCGCCGCTATCGCATGGCCGTATCCGAGGGCGATGAAGAGGCTATGAGCCGCGTGACCAAATGGATTCGCGGCGAGTACCGCACCAAGAGCGAGGCACGCGCTGAGCTGGGCTCCTCGACCATCATCAGCGATGACGACTGGTACGACTACGTTAAGCTCATTGCACGCTTTTTGGTCTGCAGCGGATACAAGGGCATGCTGGTGCTCATCGACGAACTCGTGAATCTGTACAAGATTCCCAACGCGATCACGCGCCAATACAACTACGAGAAGATCCTGACTATGTACAACGACACGCTCCAGGGCAAGGCGCAGTACCTGGGCATGATCATGGGCGGCACGCCAACCTCCATCGAAGACCGCCGCCGCGGCGTGTTCTCCTACGAAGCTCTGCGCAGCCGACTCGCTCAGGGTCGCTTTGCGCGAGATGATCTCAAAGACATGCTCGCGCCCATCATCCGCCTGCAGCCGCTCACCTACGAGGAGCTGCTGGTGCTCATCGAAAAGCTCATGCAGATCCATGCCGGCTACTTTGGCTGGACGCCCACGCTTACCGAGAACGACTTGGTGAACTTTCTCAAGATTGAGTTTGGCCGCGTGGGAGCCGATACGCACCTGACGCCCCGTGAGGTCATTCGTGACTTTATCGAGCTGCTCGATATCCTGTGTCAGAACCCCGATGCAAATGTGGCCGAGTTGCTGCAAAGCGTCGGCGGCGACGCGCTGGCGCCGGCAGCCGCAACAGGCGACACCGATACCGCAGGCGGCGACCGCAACTTCGCCGAATTCACCATCTAACCTGCCAAAAAGGGACAGGTTTATTTTGGCAGGTTTTATCTGGGCAAACGTCGAGGCAGTAATGCAGCAAGCCACTGCCCACCGCATTGAGAGATTCGTTTTTGAAAGGAGGCCCCGTGAACGCCTTTGACCGCTACGCCCCGTTTATCCAAGACTTCATCTACTCCCACGATTGGGAGAGTCTACGCTCCATCCAGGTTGCAGCAGCTGATGCCATCTTTAACACTCAGGACAATGTGCTCCTGACGGCATCCACGGCTTCCGGCAAAACCGAGGCAGCCTTCTTTCCCATCCTGACCGAGTTTTGGGAGAACCCGCCCGCGAGCGTTGGCGCCCTCTACATCGGCCCCCTCAAGGCACTCATCAATGATCAGTTCGTCCGCCTCAACGACCTGTGCGAAGAGGCCGATATCCCCGTCTGGCACTGGCATGGCGATGTTTCGCAGTCGCACAAGGCTAAGCTCATCAAAAAACCGAGCGGTATCTTGCAGATTACGCCTGAGTCGCTCGAGGCGCTCCTGATCCATAAGCACATGGCAATCCCTCGTATGTTCTGCGACCTGCGCTATGTGGTTATCGACGAGGTTCATTCGCTCATGCGCGGCGACCGCGGCGGTCAGACGCTCTGCCTTATCGAGCGCCTCTCGCGCATGGCGGGCGTGCAGCCCCGCCGCATCGGCCTTTCTGCCACCATCGGCGACCCCGAGCGCACGGGCGCCTTTCTCTCACAGGGAACAGGACGCGATTGCATCATCCCCCGCTTTGAGGAACCGCGCCGCGTGTGGCGCATCTCCATGGAGCACTTCTACAACTCGGGTCCCCAGGCACAGCAGTGGGGATTCGAGAGCACGGGTCCACAAGAAGCCGAGATGCTTGCTTGCGAGCGTATTGAGCCGGCGGCGCCCGCGGCGCTGCCGGCTGGCGCCCAAGACGTGCGCCACAGCGGACAGCTTACACAGGAGGAACGCCGTCAACGTCGTGAGCGGGCACGGGGCAAGGCCGCTCCCAAAGACCGTCGCACTTCCTCGGCCCCCGAGGGCGAAGTCGACATCCCACGAGCGACCGAGCAGGCGCTTCTCAACCCCACCGACACGGCGCCCGACAACGCCGACCCCGGTATGGGCTATATCTTTGAGCATACGCGCGGCCGCAAGTGCCTGGTCTTTGCCAACTCGCGTGAGGAGGCAGAGGCCGTGTGTTCCATGCTGCGCAGCTACTGCGAAAGTCGACACGAGCCCGACCGCTTTCTAATCCATCACGGCAACCTTTCGGAATCGCTGCGCGAGACGGCCGAGGAGCTCATGCGCGACGAGGAGCAGGCGCAGACAACCGTCACCACCTCTACGCTGGAGCTCGGTATCGATATCGGCCGCCTGGAGCGCGCGTTCCAGATCGATGCGCCGTTTACCGTCAGCTCCTTTTTGCAGCGAATGGGCCGCACGGGACGCCGCGACCTTCCGCCCGAGATGTGGTTTGTCATGCGCGAGGAAGAGCCCGAACCGCGCACGATGATGCCCGAAACCATTCCATGGAAGCTCCTGCAGGGTATCGCGCTCGTACAACTCTATCGCGAGGAAAAGTGGGTCGAGCCGCCCGAGCTCGATCGACTCCCCTACAGCCTGCTCTATCACCAGACTATGTCGACCCTCGCCAGCACCGGCGAGCTCACGCCGGCCGAACTTGCCCAGCGCGTGCTCACGCTCAGCTATTTCCATCGCATCTCGGCCGATGACTATCGCGTATTGCTTCGTCACCTCATTAAGATCGACCATATCCAGGTCACCGAGGGCGGCGGACTCATCGTGGGTCTCGCGGGAGAGCGCATCATTAACAACTTTAAGTTCTACGCCGTATTCCAGGAAAACGAGGAGTTCACCGTTCGTAGCGAGTCGGCCGAATTGGGCACGATCGTCAACCCGCCACCGCCCGGTGAGCGCATCGCCATCGCCGGACACTGCTGGATTGTCGAGGAAGTGGACTGGAAGCGCCATACCGTCTTTGCCACGCAGGTCAAGGGCCGTGTGCCGGCCTACTTTGGCGACTGCCCCGGTGATATCAACACACATGTACTCGAGCGCATGCGCAAGGCGCTCAACGAGCACGCGGCATATCCGTACCTTATGGGTAACGCGCGGGCCCGCTTGGCGCAGGCTCGCCATACGGCCGAGATTTCGGGCGCAGGGACCAAGCCACTCATCAACCTGGGCGGCGATACCTGGGTGCTCTTCCCCTGGTTGGGCAGCTACGCCTTTCTGGCGCTCGAACGTATGCTCAAGATTAAATGTGCCGCGGAGCTGGGCCTTCGCGGACTCGACCCATCGCGCCCGTACTTTATGCAGTTTAAGATGAAGGCTGACGAGGAGACGTTCTTTGAGGTGCTCGCCGCCGAGGCCGAGAAGGACTTCAATCCCATCGAGCTCGTCTATCCCGGCGAGGTGCCTTATTTTGATCGCTACGACGAGTACGTTCCCGAGGAGCTCGTGCGCAAAGGCTTTGCCGAAGGCGTGCTCGACATCGAAGGCATGAAGCAGCGCGTTCTCGGCTGGCGCGACCACGCCTAAGACCAGTCTTTTTGGGACGGGGAGACCTATTTGTCGTGAAGAACGGTGCCGATGAAGTCGGTGTCGAAGGGCACGGCTTCGGCAAAGGCGTAGTTGCCGTCGCTGGCGATGAGCAGGTAGTTCTCCTCGCCGCCGAACTCCGCATCGCCGCACGGGACCACCCAGGCATGGGCGAATACCTCGAGTGCCGTGGCAGCGCAGTCGCGCAGGAACGTCACGTCGCTCCCCTCGTTTGCGCTCACGATATTGGCGACGTAGACGCCCCCAACATTTAGGCTGCCCCGCACTAAACGCAACGCTTCAACGGTCGCCAGCTCGCGCACGGGCTCGGCACCGCCAAAGCAATCGCTCACGACCACGTCGTAGCGACGATGGCCCACGCTCGTCACACCCAGATACGAGCGAGCCTCAGCGGTTATCAACCGCAGGCGATCGCCCGCCGCGCGCTCCAGCTCGTCTAGGTAGAACCAGCGGCGCGCCAGGCGCGTAATCTCTCCGTCATACTCGATGACGTCCATGCGCAAGCCCTCGTGCGACATCAGGGCGAATTTAGGATAGGCAAACCCGCCGCCGCCCAGCATAAGCATACGGTCGATGCCGTGACCATAAGCGTCGCGCATCGCATCCTCGGACTCAAACACGTCGTCAAACGCACGATAGTACGCAAAGACGGGCTCGGCCCAACGCTCACCGACATAGCTCGCGCTTTGGTAGACGCCGCCTTGCACCAACACGCGAATCTCATCGCCGCACTCATCGTGCACGCGCTTCACACGCGCCAACCCATTGCGGGTTCGCGCAACTTGCAGACAGGCAGCACGAACAGCGACAGCGGCCGCACCAAGCGCCGCGGCCCCCAGAGCAACGCCGGCAACGACGCCGGCAGAAACACTTGGCTTGTTCATCTAGAGCTCCTTTTGCAGATAAAGGCCATGGTCATAAAATCCAAGATGGCGATAGTACTCGCGCGTACCAATCGCGCTGATCACGTTGATGCGCGCATAGCCGGCATCCCGGGCAATCTCGCACGCACGCTCTACGAGCAAACGCCCCAACCCGTGATGCTGCGCCGCCTGGCCCTGGTCACCCACGCGTGCCGCCATGCCATACACGTGCACCTCGCGAATCATCGCCTCGTCCGGCGTCGTCGGCAACTCGTCCGCATGCGCGGCAACAAACGAATGGTCGGGCAGCGACAACCGCAAAAAGCCCGCGATCTTGCCCTGCTGCGTCACCCACTGCAAAAAGCGCTCGTAAGTCACCGGTGTCTCGTACGTCACTTCCTCATCAAGAGATAGCTCGTCCAAGTCGGCACCCGCGGTACTGATCTCACGATAGCGAATCTCGCGCACCGTCGCGCCTTCCCCACGAGCCGCCAAGCGGTTCTCAACGAGCTGGCGCAGGTTGGGTTTCTTGTTGCCCACCATGATGTCGTCGGAGCTAAAGTCGCGGATCATGCGACTGATGCGGCAGAACGCCGGCGTCACCACGATGTCGTCGGCCAATACATCGAGCAGCTCTTCCTCGGTATAGGGACGCCACTCGCCGCGCTCATAGCAGCCCACCAGACGCGAGCCCTCGATGAGCGCGCACGGGTAGACCTTGACCTCGTCGGGCATAAAGGCCCCCTCGGTCATAAAGCACTCGTAGTCGCGCTTGTCCCCCTCGGGCGTGGCGCCCAGCAAGTTAAGCATAAAATGCGCGTGGATCTTAAAGCCAAACAGGCGCGCAAGCGAAAACGCCCGCTCGATCTGCGCCACCGAAATGCGACGCTCGTTGATATCGAGCAGGTGCTGGTCAAGGCTTTGGATGCCCATCTGAATCTTGGTGCAGCCCAGGCGACGAATGAGCGTGAGCGCCTGTGGCGTCACGGCATCGGGGCGCGTCTCGATAACGAGCCCGACCACGCGATGCTTCGCCGTCTCGTTGATGCGCTGCTGACGTTCAAGCTCCTCCATCGTGGTCGTCTGCCACTCGGCGACCTCGCCCCACGGCGTACCAGGGCCGTACAGACGACTCACCGCGCGGTTATAGCCGCCCACGGCAACATCCACACGCCCCTGCTCGTCGGCAACACCGCTCGCAAGCTCGGCCTCGTCGGTCGCAATACCGGCAGCCCGATAGCGCTCACGGCGCTCTGTTACCACCGGCGGCAGGGCATCGGCGGGAACGTCATCGAGTAGACGCCCCGCCTCGGCACGGCTGATGCCCGGACGCGCCAACATGGGGTTGGCAGCCACGCCGGCGACGGCATCGTCATTGAGCGCACGGAAAAGCTCTGACATAAACCATGTCTGATACCCTTGCGGATAGTCGCTCCAGGTGCCACCGAGCACAATGAGCTCTATCTTGTCGGTCGCATGCCCCATCTGCGAAAGCGCCGTCAAACGGGCACTCACCTGCAGATACGGGTCAAAGCAATTTTGCTCCGCACGGGCGCATGCCGGCTCGGCGTGCAGATAGCTCTTGGGCATGCGCAGGTCGTTGGGGCAAAACAGGCAATCGCCCGAGCACGGCCAGGGCTTGGTGATGACGGTAATGGTCGCCACGCCCGAAGCCGTGCGGCGCGGCTTCATGCGCAGCACCTGCAGCAGTTGACGTTCCAGATCGGAATCGACATTCCACGCAGCCCACCGAGCCGGCTCCTCACGTTTAACCCGCTGGTAAAACGGCAGCAGGCGGCGCTTGGCCAAATCGCGTTTGTCGGCACCCTCGCGGCGCGCCTCGGCATGTATCAATTTGACGAGCGCTTTGTCGTCCACGATCTCGCCGCGACGCAGAGCCTCAAGTATGTTCAAGATAATCTGTTCCATGCCCCCATTGTAAAGGCAAAGGCGCCGAAGCCCGTCACGGCTCCGGCGCCTCCATCAAACAGCGCGTCTATGGTTTATAAGTCTTCAATAACCACCCGTCACTCTGAATCAAACGACATGTCGCCCGAACCGACCTCAAAACGATACGTAGCAGACTTATCGCCGTTATCGAATTCAAGATTCAAAATGGTCTCGCCGTCGTAGCCAAGCGGAAGGAAATCGCTCTCGAAGTCGCCGCTGCCCAAGGTGAGGCTCGCCTTAAAGCCCGTCGAGTTCGGAACCGTCATCTCCACATCGCCCGAGCCCACACTCACGTCCATCGACTTCGCGGGGGCCTGGTAGAGCTCGAACGTCACATCGCCCGAACCGACCTCGGCATTCAGGGTATCGGTCACGGTGCCCGTAAACTCAACGTCTCCAGAGTCCAACGTCAAATCAAAGTCGTGGCACGCAATGTCCGCGACCGTCAGGTCTCCCAACCCCACGTTTGCCGTAATGCCCATCATGTTATCGGCAAGCTCACGCGGCAGTTCAATGGTGACCTTACGGTCATGGGCGCGCTCGTCATCGCAGTCGAACTGGCTAATCTTGAGTGTAGAGCCCTCGATCTTAACCAGATTCTGAGTGGCAGCATCGGTAGCAGACGCCCCCTTTGCAACGCGCCCGCTTTCGATGACACGTACCGGTCCGCCAGAGACACGTTTAACCTCGACCGTCCCCGACGTCACATCCAAGTCGAGCGATTGGAACGCGTCTTCGTCAAAAGTCGTACACGAAAGCTGCTGAGGCCGAGCGGAATAGTTACCGCCATCGTTCATAAAATCGTCGTCATCAACCACATCGTCCATACCGGACAAGCCGGGTATAACATCGTCGAGATCCCACGGGCCATCAAAATGAATCAAAGTCCGCGAAACGCCAAAAACAAGCCCGATAATCAGTACAAACGCTCCGATGCCGACGCCCAGGCGCAGCTTGGATTCATGCGAAAGCTTCATCATTCGTCACCTTCTTTGGCACATGGCTCAGCGGTGGCCGCGGTAGCCACGTCAGCATCAGGTTCCGCAGAAGTATCCTTCCCCTGGGCCCTGACCGCCACCGGTGCCGGACCAACCTGAATATCCCCGCGCGCCCAATCGCCATCGAGTGCACGCGCCACCCAGTGATAGATGGGAATCGTGAAGAAGATCAGCGCAGCAAAGGGGCCGGCACCAAACAGGAACATCAGTAAAAAGAACAGCAGCCAGCACACGGCCCAATACGGGAATGACTGGAACGGACCCTTCACCGGAGTCGAACCAGCCGCACCGGTACCCGTCACCTGAGCCGTCGCCGCATTGGCAGCCTGCGCACTCCAGCTTGCCGCCTGCGCCGCCTTGGCGGCGGCGTCACTCGCCTGTGTTGCCGCCTCGGTAGCTCGTGCCGCCGCCTCATGGGTGCGTGCGCGCTCTGCCGCCTCGGCCTCGCGCTGACGAGCGCGGTCCTCGTTCTCAAACTCGATATCGTCCTCGATCTCGTCGCTCGGATTGAGCAGCTCGTCCAGGCTCACACCATAGAGTTTGGCGAGCGAGATCAGGTTCTCGGTATCGGGCGAGCTCTCCGCGCGCTCCCATTTACTGACCGCCTGGCGCGACAGTCCCAGCTTTCGTGCCAGTCCTTCTTGACTAAAGCCTTTGCTGCGGCGAAGGTCGGCGAGCCGCTGCGCAGTTTCTACATTCATGGTTCCTCCTATGTGATGCCAGCCGTACCGCCGGACCGCTTTTGTTCTTAAGGCGCCTTGCACAGTTAAAAATCTATCCGCCACCGCCAAAAGCATGCCACCTATTCTAGTGAGATTTTTGACAACCGGCGGTTGCGGGCGCATATGAGCTGCGGAAATGTGTCCAAACAAAGCAATGACCCGTAGCTTGGTTGTCCCCGTTGCGGCGTTAACGGTAGTATGGTCGTACTGTTTATTCCGCACCGCCAACGGAGGGAGTTCCGCGCCGTGAACCGCGATTTCGCCTCATCGCTCATCCAGCTCAACAACACGTTCTATCGCGAGCACTCCGCTTCCTTTTCCGATACGCGCCAGGCCCCGTGGCCCGGCTGGGTACGCACCATGGATATCGCGCTCGAACAGCTCGACGTCGCCACGATCGAGCATCCCGTCCGCGTCTTCGATCTTGCCTGTGGCAATATGCGATTCGAGAACTTTGCCGCCGGCGGCGCACTTGCCGCCAAGGGCGTCGATGGCGCAAACCCCTCGGCAGATGCCAGCTGCCCGTTTGAGTTCTATGGTGTCGACTCGTGCCAAGACCTGGCCATCGATGCACATGGCCACGCGCTGCGCATTCCCAACCTGCACTTCCAGGAACTCGACGTGCTCGACGCCCTTATGAAGCTCAACCCCGCCGAGACGCCCGACGTGCTTTTCGACGCCCCGCTCGCCGACATCTCGGTCTGCTTTGGCTTTATGCACCATGTGCCGTCGTGCGAGTACCGTGTACGCGTGCTCGACGCCCTGGTGCGCCAGACGCGCCCGGGCGGCATCATCGCCATCAGCTTTTGGGAGTTTATGAACGACGAGCGCATGGCGCGCAAGGCTGTTCGCGCCGAAGCCCGCGCCGAGCTCACCCCGCCGTTTGAGGGTTACGATTCCGCCCAGTTTGAAGCCGGCGACCACCTCATTGGCTGGCAAAACGACCGCCACGCCTACCGCTATTGCCATCACTTTGACGATCAGCAGATCACCGACCTGGTGCGCGGCGTCCGTACGTTCTACAAGAGCGGCGAGGTCCCCGTGCGTGAGCTTGAGCGCTTCCATGCCGACGGTCGTAGCGGCGAGCTCAACCGCTATGTGATTCTCAAGCGCCTGTAGGCATCGACGACTCGCCGCCGAGCCGCACCGCATCTTCCGGGCAAACTATGCCCGCCCTTTTTCAATCCATTGACGGAACGTGCAGCTATGCGTTCCATACTTATGACCAAGGAGCCTCATGGGAGCCGTCCACGTTCGCACGCCTAAGAACTTTGTGCTCGAGGAGCGCCTGGAACGCTACGCCGATGCGATTGAGACAAACCCCGAGGCTTATGCCGGAGATTGGCGCAAGGCCTGTGCGCCCGCAGGCAGCAAGCCCTTTGAACACCTTCACCTGGATCTTGGCTGTGGCAAGGGAACGTACCTTGTAGAGCGCGCGGTCCACGAGCCAAACACCCTCTTTATCGGTATGGACCAGGAGCCCATCTGCATCGCCTATGCCGCACAGAAAATCTGCGAGCAGGAACTGACCAACGCACTCGTCCTGCCCCGAGGCGCCGCATCGCTGCCGCAGCTGTTTGCCGCAGGCGAGCTCGATGTCATCACCATTAACTTTCCCACGCCGCAGCCCAAGGCCAAGTACGCCAAAAAACGACTCGTCCATGTCGACCATCTGATGCTCTACCGCCCGCTCTTTGCAGCCGGCGCCACCGTCACGCTGCGCACCGACAGCAAGCCATTGCGCGACTACGCCCTAGGGCAGTTTACCGCGGCCGGCTACGACACGCTTTGGGTAAGCGACAACGTCCGCCGCGACCATCCCGAGCACCCCGAGACCGAGTACGAGTGCCGCACGCGCGAGATGGGTGCCGCCGTCTATGGCATTTGCGCCACACCCGGCGCGCAGCCCAGCGATGAACAGCTCGCGGCGGGCCGCGCGCAGGAGCAAAGCCTAGCCTGCTACCTGCCCGATAACCTCGATGAGCTCGCTTATGTGCCTCTGGGCATGGAAGAGGCCGTCGAGAACTTTAGAAACCGTGCCCGCAAGGGCAAGAAGCGTCTACCGCAAGAGTCCTAGGGGCTTCTGATGGTCGCGGCGTTGGCAAACAAGCGCAAATAGGCGCCAGCGAACGGCCCTCAAACCTAAGTGAGTAGACTATTTTGCAATAGCCAAGCACAGCCCGCATAGCGAAACATAAAACCGCAGGTAGAACCCTTGTGCAAAAGCCATGTGCTCGCAATATCGCAAAAAGTCTACTCACTTAGCTAGCGACTACACTAAACGGCTGGGCAGAACGCCCATTTCCTGCATTTTCTCGCGCGCTGGCACCCCACGCCGCCGCTACGCCATAATAGTTGGCGGACAATCGCGAGAGAAAGCAACCATATGGCACAGACCACGACAGATACCGCCGCCAGCACCGTCTCCGGCGCCGGCGCTGCCAGCTCATTCTCGGGCGGCACGGGAACCGAAGCCGAGTTTGGCTCGCTCGGCGCGCTCTCCCCCACCTGGTGGGAGCCCGAGGACGGCAGCGAGCCCGAGCCATGGCTCACGCCCGATCAAGCCTTCGAACGCTTCTTTGAATGGACGAGCGATCGCGGCATTGAGCTGTGGGACCACCAAGAAGAGGCCCTCATGGACCTGGCCGCCGGCGATCACATCATTTTAGGCACACCGACCGGATCGGGTAAATCGCTCGTCGCGCTGGGCATGCTCTTTATGGGCATGGCGCAGGGCAAGCGCTGCTATTACACGGCCCCCATCAAGGCCCTGGTCAGCGAAAAGTTCTTCGATCTGGTACAGGTGCTCGGCCGCGATAACGTCGGCATGATCACCGGCGACACGCATATCAACACCAAGGCACCCGTCATCTGCTGCACGGCCGAAATCCTTGCCAACGATGCGCTCCGCGAGGGCGAGGACGCCGACGTGGGCTGCGTGGCCATGGACGAGTTCCACTACTTTGCCGACCCCGACCGCGGCTGGGCCTGGCAGGTGCCGCTGCTCACCCTGCCCCATACGCAGTTTATGCTCATGAGTGCCACGCTCGGCGATGTCACTGCCATCGCCACCTCACTCGAGGAACACACCGGCGCTACCTGCGACTTGGTCGTCGATGCCCCACGCCCCGTGCCGCTGAGCTACGACTACGTGACGACCTCGCTTGAGGGCACCGTCGAGCTCGCCATGCGCCGTGGCGAGGCCCCGCTCTACATCGTGCACTTTAGCCAGGACGCCGCACTTGCGACGGCGCAATCCCTCGCCAATTTTGGCATCGCCAGCAAGGAGCAGCGCGAGGCTATTAAGGAAGCCGCCAAAGGCACGAGCTTCTCGACGGCCTTCGGCAAGATCCTCAAGCGTTTGCTCGGCTGCGGCGTCGGCGTGCACCATGCTGGCATGTTGCCGCGCTATCGCCTGCTGGTCGAGCGCTTGGCGCAGCAGGGCCTGCTGCCCGTCATCTGCGGTACCGATACGCTCGGCGTCGGCATCAACGTACCCATCCATACCGTGGTGCTCACCGCGCTCACCAAGTTCGACGGCTACAAGATGCGTCGCCTGCGCGCCCGTGAGTTTCATCAGATCGCTGGTCGCGCCGGTCGCTCGGGCTTCGATACCGAGGGCATGGTGATCGCCGAGGCACCCGAGCACGAGATCGAGAATGCCAAGCTTATGGCCAAGGCGGGCGACGATCCCAAAAAGCTCCGCAAGATTAAAAAGAAGAAGGCCCCCGAGGGCTTTGTCACCTGGAACAAGCAGACCTTTGAGCGCCTGATCGAGACGCAGCCCGAGACGCTCAAGCCGCGCCTTCGCATCACACACTCCATGGTGATTAGCGTGGTCGAGCAGGGCGGTGACGCTCGCGCCCGCGTGCACGACCTCATCGAGACAAGCCTGCAGACCCCCGAAGAAAAGGCCAAGCTCGAGGTTCGCGCCGACGAAATCTTCGCCACGCTCATCGACTCCGGCGTCGTCGTGCGCACCGAGGTACCGCCCGCACCCGACGCTCCGGCTGATGCCGCGCCGGACATCGACTACGCGCTGACGGTCGACCTGCCCGAGGACTTTGCGCTCGACCAGCCGCTCTCGCCGTTTTTGCTTGCCGCGTTGGAGCTGCTCGATCCCGAGAGCGAGACCTATACCATGGACCTGATCTCAATGGTCGAGGCAACGCTCGAGGATCCCAAGCAGGTGCTGCGCGCTCAGGAGCGCGCAGCGCGCGACCGCGCGATGGCCGAAATGAAGGCTGACGGCGTCGAATATGAGGAACGCCTGGAGCGCATCCAGGATGTCACCTACGAAAAGCCGCTCGAGGATTTGCTCGACGCCGCTTTTGACAAGTACTGCCAGGAAGTACCCTGGGCAAACGACTACCAGCTCTCTCCCAAGAGCGTCCTGCGCGATATGCTGGAAAGCGCGAGCGATTTTAAGGGCTACATTCAAAAGCTCGGCATCGCCCGCTCCGAGGGCATTTTGCTGCGCTACCTGGCAGAGGCTTACCGTTCACTCGACCGCACCGTGCCCATCGAGAAGCGCGACGAGCGCCTGCGCGACATTATCTCGTGGCTGGGCTTTGTGGTGCGCTCGGTCGACTCGAGCTTGGTAGACGAGTGGGAGAACGCTGGCAACCCGGCAGCCCTCGACGCCACGCCGCCGCAGGGCATCGACGAGGTCGTGGCGGACCGTCGCGGCTGCACGTTGTTGGTGCGCAACGCGCTCTTCCGCCGCGTGACCCTTGCCGCCCGCGAGCACGTTCGCGACCTGGGCGAACTCGACGACGACTGGGGCATGAGCGAAATTCGCTGGCAAAAGGCGCTCGATGCCTACCATGAGCAGCACGAGGAAATCCTCACCGACGGAGATGCCCGCAGCGCCGCGATGTTTTCCATCGACGAGTCCGACGAGAAGACCGCGCACGTATGGCACGTGCACCAGATCTTTGCCGACGAGGACGGCGACCACGACTTTGGCATCATGGGCGATGTCGATCTGGACGCCACGCAAGACGGCGGCGAGGTCATCTTCAAGAACTACCGCGTCGGCTTTATCGAGGACCTGCTCGAGGACTAGCCGGGCACAATGGAATGGAACGAAGCGGGGCCGCTGGCAACATTGCCAGCGGCCCGCTTTTTGCGCGATACGCTATCCCCTACTCGACATCCTCGACCTCATACGAATCAGCCTCGGCTGGCTCATCGTTTGTCTCTGGCGCAGCCTCGCGTGCCTCGTCAAACGCTGCCTTCATGGTCTTGTTGCCCCATGTGAGCTTGCGAATGGTAAGCTCATCGGCCTTGTTGTGGGCCAAGCGTAGGTTCTCGGTGCTGCGGCGCAAATCGTCCTTGGTCTTCTCGAGCTGCTTAATGGCGGCATCGATCTCCTTGATTGCCGACTCGAATTGCTTGCTCGCCAGGTTGTAGTTGCGCGAGAAGCCATCCTTGAACTTCTCCATCTTGGCTTCGAAGTTCGTGACATCGATATTCTGCTGTTTGTACTCCGCCAGTTCCTGCTTATAGCGAAGCGAACCCATAGCGGCGTTGCGAAGGAGCGTAATCATGGGAATGAAGAACTGCGGGCGGATCACGTACATCTTCTCATAGCGGTAGCTCACGTCGACGATACCCGCGTTATAGAGGTCACTCTCGGGCTCCAGCAGGGTGCAGAGCACCGCATACTCGCAGCCTTTCTGGCGGCGATCGTGATCGAGTTTCTTAAAGAAATCCTCGTTCTTGTGTTTGGTCGCGGTCTCGTCGTTCTCGTTTTTCATCTCGAACATGATCGAAATGATCTCGTTGCCGCTCTCGTCACACTCGCGGAAGATAAAGTCGCCCTTGGTACCCTCGGATGCATCGTTATCCTTCTCGAAATACGCGTTGGGAAACGCCGTCATGCGCAGGCGGTTAAACTCGGTCTCGCAGTGCTGCTCGAGCGACTCGCCCACCATCTTGGTGGACAGGCGGACCTTCATGTCCTTAAGGCGCTCAATCTCTTCATCCTTGTAGCGAATCAGTTCCTCGTTCGCGCGCTTGGTCTGCGCAAGTTCGAGCTCGTGTGCCGCCTTGGCCTGCTCCTCGCGTGAATCGCGCACCGCCAGCTCACTCGTGAGCTTGGCGCGGGCCTCGTCACGCTCACGCTCCACCGCGGCGACCGCCTCCGATAGGTTCATCTTGGCCGTCAGTTCCTGTTCGCGCAGCTGAGCACGCAGACCCTCGGCCTCCTGCTCGGACTGAGCCTTTGCGACGGAAAACTTCTCCTGAACCTTCGCGCGATAGTCAGCAAGCGTACGTTCGGCCTCGCTGCGAGCGGCCTCGAGCTCACGCTGCGACTCGGCCGCAGCAGCAGCAAGCGCCATCTCCTGGGCCTTGTCCGCCGCGGCGAGCCTGGCTTGCAGCTCGGCAATCTGGGCATCACGTGCGGACAGGTCGTTTTGAGCAGCATTGCGTGCCGCTGCCTCGGCAAGCCTGGCTTCATCATCTTTGCGCCCCAACTGCGCACGCAGTTTGTCGATCTCGCGCTGCAGTTCGGCATTCTCCTTTTGAGCATCGGCGCGGGCCTCAACCGCCGCGCGCTGGCTTGCGCTCTCGCGCTCTGCGGCAGCGCCCTCGAGCTTGGCGCGTAGCTCGGCAAGCTCGGCATCGCGCTTGGCGACTTCTTGCGCCAGCTGTTGAGCCGCAGCGTTCTTCTGCTCTACGAGCTCAGCGTCGCGCTGAGACTCCGCCTCCTGCAGGGCAGACGCCGAACGCGAACGCTCAAGCTCCAGCGCCTGCTCGCCCTCGCGCTGGACCGCCTTCACACGCTCATCAAGATCGCGCGAGAACTCGGCATCGCGCACCTGTTTGACGATATCTGCATAGCCGGACGCATCGACCTTAAACACTTCGCCGCAATGCGGGCACTTGATCTCGTTCATGGCAGCTCCTCGATGGACGCAAATTTAAACCGTCTACACTCTACCGCGCCGCGCGGACAAAAAAGGCGCCTCTGCCATAATGGCAACGGCGCCAGAACCGCCACAAAGGTGCCTGTCCCCTTCGTGGCGGTTTGCGAGCTACAGGCCAAAGAAATTCAGGATCTGGTCTCGGCTTACGGGCTTGTAGTTGTTGGCGTCGAGGCCCACATCGTAGCGGTAAATGGGACGTTCGCGATCGCGGTTGCGCGCGTTGGTGCGGTCTCCCCTGCTGTGGATATGCCCGTGCAGCATGATGGCGCCACGCGCCTTGCCATTCCAGCTGAGCATGGGGTAGTGGCTCATCACCAGACGATGGCCCTTGGCATAGCCCGGGGCAACCTCCAGGTAATCGCGCACCTCATCCCAAATCTGCGGTACGTCCGGATCTTCCCAATCGCCGTCATGGTTGCCACGAATGAGCGCCACGTTCTGGCATTTGATACGCTCGCGCAGGCGCACTGCCTCCGCCAGGGGCAAACGATAGGTAAAGTCACCCAAAATATAGAGACGGTCGTCCGTCGCCACGCACTCATTGATGGCATCGATGACCTTGCGGTTCATCTCCTCGACCGAATCAAACGGCCGATCCATATCGTGCAAGATATTCGTATCGCCCAGGTGCAGGTCGGCGGTAAACCACATCATCGTCTGTATCCTCATTTCGCAACGTGTCTAACACGTGCCTAGTATACAGACGCTTTGGCGCGTCGGTTAGCCAAAGAGCCCGTCGAACGGACCTCGGCGGCGTTTGTCTTTCTTTTTCGACGCGTCACCCTGGGCGTTCTTGTCCTGCCGCTTCTTCCGGTCCTGCTCCAGCTCATCATCGTCGAGCAGCATATCCCACTCAAACGGGTCATCCGTCAGATTAAACAGACCATCGTCATCAAACATGGCAGCCTCCATTGCCGACTAGCGGGCATCCACCACATAGAGTCCAACGCGCACCTGATGCCACGGGCTGCGCTCGGGAGCAACCTGCTGCACACGGGCTTCAAATACGTCCCCATGCCCGTAATACATCATCAAGGACAGCGGGCCAACCTCGTCTCCCGGAACATAGCCAAGCTTGGTGTTGCCGTAATAGATCGCAACCGCCTCGGGGTCATGGGGATTATCGCGCTCGGCACACAGCGTCAGCTTATCGCCCACTTTAAGATCGCCCAAGACCAAGGCGCCATCGGCATACTGAAATCCTGCAATATGAAACGACAAAAGAACACGTGAAGGCTCGTACATGGCAACTCCTCTAACGACCGAATAAACCGGCACTTAACCTTACTGAGAAGCTTACGGGCCCGTGCGGACAATATTTCACCCGCTCGCACCTTTCACCCATTTGCTGCAACGCTTGCGAGACAGAGCGCTTGCAGATAAGATAGAGGCACGGATGGCACCCGTTGCAGCGGGTCTTGCCAACTCCAGTGCACGTTTGCATCGTGAGAAGTGGCCGTCTTCGCTTACGCGGGGGCGGCCATTTTGCTTGTCTCTAAGTCATCTGATTCTAATGCACAAACATGCGCACGAACTTGTGCTTCCAGCTTGCATACGGGGCATAGCGGAATGGCACGTCCAGCCAGGTTGCCTTGTTCACGATGCTCTTCTTGTGGCTAAACGTATCGAAACTCTCGCGGCCATGGTACTGCCCCATACCGCTCGCGCCCATGCCGCCAAAGCCCATATGGCTCGTAGCCAGATGCATGATCGTGTCGTTGACGCAGCCGCCGCCAAAGGGCACATAGTGCACAAAGCGCTGCCGGGTCGCACGGTCCTGGCTAAAGATATATAGGGCCAGCGGCGTCGGACGATCCGTGATAAACGCCTCAGCCTCATCTAGGCTCTCAAACGTCAGCACCGGCAAGATGGGGCCGAAAATCTCCTCCTGCATTACGGCGTCCCCAGGCGCCACGCCGTCTAGGATCGTCGGCTCAATCTTGAGCGACGACTCGCGCGCCGTGCCTCCCAGCACAACCTTGTCGGGATCAATCAGCCCGCGCACGCGCGCAAAATGCTTGGCGTTGACGATGTGGCCGTAATCCTCGTTGTCGAGCGGATGCTCGCCAAACATGCGGCGGACCTCCTCCTTGATGAGGCCCAACAACTCATCGTGCACGCGCACGTCGACCAGCAGATAGTCGGGCGCTACACAGGTCTGGCCCACGTTGAGCCATTTACCAAAGGCGATGCGCCGTGCCGCGACCTTCAAGTTTGCCGTCGCATCCACAATGCAGGGACTCTTTCCGCCCAGCTCAAGCGTCACGGGCGTCAGGTTTTTACTTGCCCGCTCCATGACGAGTTTGCCGACCGGAACGCTGCCGGTAAAGAAGATCTTGTCCCAGCACTCATCGAGCAGCGCTTCGTTCTCGGCGCGCCCGCCCTCGACAACCGTTACCAGGCGCGAATCAAATGCCTCTTTGCAGATTTGCTTGAGCACCGCGCTCGAAGCCGGGGCATAGGCGCTCGGCTTGATGACCACGGTATTGCCCGCGGCAAGGGCGCCGGCGAGCGGCTCGAGCGTCAACAAAAACGGATAGTTCCATGGAGCCATGATGAGCGTGACGCCATAGGGCACGGCTTGCGTCTTGCACACGCTAATAGCATTGGCGAGGTCGCAGGGGCGCAGGCGCGGGCGGCTCCATCGAGCCACATGCGCGATCTGATGGCGAATCTCGGAAAGCGACGTGCCGATCTCGCACATATACGCCTCGTCATGCGACTTTCCCAAATCGGTCTTGAGCGCATGGGCGATATCGGCCTCGTGCGCACGAACCGCATCACGCAGGCGCACGAGCGCACGGCGGCGAGCGTCGACATCAAACGTGGCGTGCGTCTTAAAATAGGCGCGCTGATCGGCAACGATGCGCGCGATTTCCTCGGTGTTCATGGACCCTCCTAATTCTCGTCCTCAAACATACCACCTGCAACGACCTCGTACATATGCTCGAGCTCCAAGCGGTCCATTAGAAGCGGAACGGGGTATAGCGGATTGGCCTCGGCATCGGCATGCACCGCCATCTCGGGAATGTCAGAGCGGCGAATGCCCAAGACATATTTGGGGATTCCCAGGGCCTCGTTCATGCGGTCGACCCAATCGATAAAGGCCTCGGCCGCAAGACTGTCCTGCGCGGTAGCCGGCGCAATGCCCGCCATGCGAGCAAGATCGGCAAGCTTGGGGGCGGCGGCGTCACCATAAGCGCGAAGCATGTGCGGCAGGATGATAGCGTTGGCCAAGCCGTGCGGAATCCCGTAACGCCCACCCAAGCTGTGTGCGATGGCGTGAACGTATCCAACATAGGAGCGGGTAAACGCAACGCCCGCCTTATACGCCGCCGAAAGCATATTGCGACGCGCACGCATGTCGTCGCCATGCTCATAGGCCTCGAGCAAATTGTCGTGGATGAGCTGCACCGCCTGTCGCGCCATCTTACGCGTATAGGGCGTGGTGCTTCGCCCGATAAAGGCCTCGACGGCATGCGTCAGGGCGTCCATACCCGTCTGCCCCGTAATGGAGGCGGGCAGACCGCGCGTAAACTCGGGGTCGTGCACCGCAAAGCGCGGGATAAGCACAAAGTCGTTAATGGGGTACTTGTAGTGCGTCTCGTCATCGGTGATAACCGCCGCGAGCGTGACCTCGCTTCCCGTGCCTGCCGTAGTGGGAACGGCGATAAGCAGCGGCAGGCGACGATGAATCCGCAGCAGGCCGCGCATCTTGTTGATGGGCTTGCTTGGCTGCGTGATGCGTGCACCCACGCCCTTGGCGCAGTCCATGGCCGATCCTCCGCCAAAACCGATAATGGCCTGGCAGGCGCTCTCTCGATACAGGGACGCCGCTTCTTCCACGTTTGAAACCGTGGGGTTTGCACGCGTTTCGGCATAGACCGTAACGCCAATCCCCCTGCATGCGAGCGCCGTCTCGAGCGGTGCCGTGAGCCCCAGACGGGCAATGCCGGGATCCGTCACGATAAGGACCTTCTGGATCGAGCGCTTTTGAAGCACCGCGGGCACATCCTCGGCATGCTCTAAAATGCGCGGCTCGGTATAGGGCAGGATCGGCAATTCAATGCGAAAAACCGTCTGATATGTTCGGCACCAGGCACGACGGGCTAGATGCATAAAGGAAACTCCTTCATTTGTTGATAGGTCAACATTTGCTCGCCCGATTGTACTCAGCGGCGGTCAAAGACGGCCTGCCAATCGTTAATCAATCAACATCTTCATATCTCAAAATTGTTTTATTAAAAATCATTCCTAATAGGCTTCACATTTGGTTGCATTTATGGATAATAGAACTCGTCAAGACGCACGTCCGGAGAGGGCCCTTACGGGACCGGACGAGCGCACAATCGCCATCGATCGAAAGGATCGAATCATGAAGTTTGTTTGCCCCGTTTGCGGTTATGTGGAAGAGTTCGACGGCGACCAGCTGCCCGAGGACTTCAAGTGCCCCCAGTGCGGCGTTCCCGGTTCTCGCTTCCTGAAGCAGGAGGAGGGTCAGCTCGAGTGGGCTGCCGAGCACGTCGTGGGCGTCGCCAAGATGGAGGGCGTCTCCGAGGACATCGTTGCCGACCTGCGCGCCAACTTTGAGGGCGAGTGCTCCGAGGTCGGTATGTACCTGGCCATGGCGCGCGTCGCTCATCGCGAGGGCTATCCCGAGATCGGCCTGTACTGGGAGAAGGCTGCCCACGAGGAGGCCGAGCACGCTGCCAAGTTCGCTGAGCTCCTGGGCGAGGTCGTAACCGACTCCACCAAGAAGAACCTCGAGTTGCGCGTTGAGGCCGAGAACGGCGCCACCGCCGGCAAGACCGATCTTGCTAAGCGCGCCAAGGCCGCTGGCCTCGATGCCATCCACGACACCGTGCACGAGATGGCTCGCGACGAGGCTCGCCACGGCAAGGCTTTCGCCGGCCTGCTCAAGCGCTACTTCGGCTAAGCCAGCAACCTGAGACATAGCCTCTAGCTCGATGAGGCCCGGACCGCATGGTTCGGGCCTTTTTCGTGCCTCACAAACTTGTTAACTACCTGAAATAGGACCGCCTTCGGCATCGGCTTCTCGTCAAAAACTAAGTGAGTAGACTTTTTGGAACTTGCCGAGCAGACCATCCATATCACTTTATAAAGCCGCAGGTAAATGCCTTGTTGCAAAACGACCTAGTCGCCAAAGTGCCAAAAGTCTACTCACTTAGATTCGCAGCCGTCCACGATCGAGCCATTTTGTGTCTAGCGGGCATCTTTCCGTCGATTACTCCCAATTTTGTCCAGTCAATGAATAGTTCAGACCGGAGTAATGCCTCAGCCCTTTGCTCATCCGAGCTTTTATCACGATATTCAGCATCGAGCATCCTGCATACGGCCTTAACGATCGCGCGGAATCTATCCTCATCCGATATCTGTCTGTGTGTAAGGAGAAGCACATCGTAGCCCATGGCCTGAAGGGCCGTCATGCGGTCAGCGTCACGCAAGCCATCCCCTGCGCGTCCGTGCGAGGCCTTTCCCTGACATTCAATGGCCACCTGTCGCCTACCGTCCGGCGAAGAAAGAAGTAGGTCGATATATACACGGGACTTTCCCACAATCGCTCGAGCACTTGTGCTTAACGTCACTTCGACATTGAGCTCTATGCCGCAAAACCCTTCGCCTCCCAGGGCTCGCGGCAGTCCAAGCAACAAAAACGCCTCGACCTCAAAAGGCGACGCGGCACCCAATGGAACGAGTTGCGATACCGCCATAAATCTATTGCCGTAACGCATCCCGCAAACATCTGAACAAAAACGGTCAAGGTCTCCGCCCAAAACCAAAGCGTCTCGACGCCATAAATTTGAGGCGATGCCGTCCTCGGACGGGCAGCGCACCCAACCGAACGTTGTCGAAATCGCGCCCGAATCAATTGCACGCGAAAGCTCCGCCTCAAGTGCCGCCGGCAGGGCACACACCGCAAACAAGCCACACATCTCCGCCAATACCAAAAGAAGCTGAAGATCCGTCAGATGCCGCGACATGATGAATGTCGTCAGTAGAGGAGATGTAACCAAAAACCCATGCTCCGTTTCCAGCACGGATTCCCTGGGGAGCTCACCAAGAAACAGCCGCTGCCTGATACTGGCAGGACAAGTCCGCTTGTTTCTCGTCCGGACCAATGTATACAACGGAAAGCCGAGCACAACCGCAGCCGTCGGGTTACGGGCAAGGTCATATCGCTGCCGGTCTTCTTCCGGCCGTGGAAGCGGCGGACACAAAGCGCGGACTTGAGGAGGCAAACGCCAGTACCTAAAAGCCGATATGTCACAAAGTAGATCCTTCATAGGCACAGGAAAACACGAATTTCAACCCAGTCAGTCACGTATTGGCGCGAACGCACCAAAAATGGCGCCGAACGGACTGCCAAGTTTTCAACAGCACTCCCCAACTGGCCAAAAGCTTGCCGAGAGCTGGACGAAGCCCTGTTGAAAACCCCATTTTTTCTCATGCAGGAGCTTTGCGCGGCAAGTGAGTAGACTTTTTTGAACATCCCGAGCAGGCCGGTCATCCTGCTTTTCAAAACCGCAGGTAGATAGCTTGTTACAAAACTGCCTGGTCGCCAAAGTGCTAAAAGTCTACTCACTTAGGTTGCAGAGTGCCCCCCCATTAGCTGCAATTCCAAGCTAGTTAGCACTTTTGGACTCAGATCGTCATACTGAACAAGAATTTGAGTTGAGTTTTCAGGGACAGATGCGCCATCGGCACACCAAAAACAGTCACCAATATCGATAAAAGGGATGCTCGAGCGCGTGAGGGCCCGTGCAAAAGTGCTTCCGCCCGTTCCACGCTCCGCAACCACGATACAGTAAAGGCCCGCGTCTGCATGCTCGATCGAGACTTCCCCTGCCGGAAACGCCTTCCGCACAAGCGCCGCCAGGCCATCGCGCGCCTCGCGAGCGCGCACGCGCACGCGGTTCACATGTCGCTCGTAATCACCCGATTCCAGCAAACGAGCCAAAGCGACCTGGTCAACAGAGCTAACCGACGAGGCGTAAAAACCAAGGTTGCGCCTAAACCGCTCCATTAGCTCATCGGGCAACACCATGTACGCTAGACGCAACGCCGATGACAGGCTCTTCGAAAACGTGTTGGTGTAAATAACCGACTGGGCGGCATCGATCGATGCGAGCGCAGGAATCGGCTTGCCAGCAAGGCGAAACTCACAATCAAAGTCATCTTCGATGAGATACCGACCTGGTCGCTCGGCGGCCCAGCTCAGAAGCGCATAGCGACGCGCAATGCTCGTCACAAGGCCGGTCGGATACTGATGGGACGGCATCAGGTGAAGGACATCGGTCCCGCTTTTCTGCAGAGTGCTCAAGTCCACGCCCTCATCATCCAACGGGATATGTCGAACTTGGCAGCCCATAGCCTGATAGATACGCGTCAGACGCAAATAGCCCGGGTCCTCAACCGCATACACCTTGTCGGCTCCAAGCAACTGAACCAACATGGTATCGAGCAGCTGGGCGCCCGCACCGATAACGATGTTGTTGGGGTCGACATTCATACCCCTTGTCCCGTGCAGATGGTGAGCAATTGCGCGTCGCAGCCGAGCAGTGCCCTGCGCCGGTGCGGGCGAAAAGATTTCGCGCTCGTCTTCGGATGCCAGCGTCGCCCGTAGCGCGCTTTGCCAAAGCCGCGCCGCCTCCAAAGCAGAAGGAGAAAGCGCATCGAATCGCTCGACCTGTCCGTTGACATCATGCACGCTGGGGCCCACAGAGACGGCATCTCGGTCGATGCCCTCCGCAGCCGAAGTCAAAACCGGTGCATCCGGAAGCTCGCAAGCGTAGTAGCCACGACGTGGTATTGAGCAAATATAGCCCTCGGCAAGTAACTGGCTATATGCATTCTCGATGGTAATAACACTGATTCCCAGATGACTGGCAAAGGCGCGCTTAGACGGCAAATGCTCCCCCGCCACAATGCGTCCAGCTACGATATCATCTCGAATTTGCTGGTAAACATACTCATAGAGCGATGCTTCGCCGCGTTTTTCCAAATTGTAGTCAAGCATGAGCCTATCACCTGACCTTATTAAGTCATTCAATCTGGTATTAGTCTGACCTTGTAATTATCTCGAAAACTGAGTATTTTGTCATACCCAGCTCCCCGATAGGATGTTCCGTCAAGCAATGCACATGCCAACCAAGGGAGCAACCATGGCAGAACAGAACAGCAAGGCCGACCGCGTCAAACTCAATCGCGAGCTCGCGCAGATGCTCAAGGGCGGCGTCATCATGGACGTTACCACGCCCGAGCAGGCACGCATCGCCGAGGAGGCAGGCGCCTGCGCCGTCATGGCCCTCGAGCGCATCCCGGCCGACATCCGTGCCGCAGGCGGCGTCTCGCGCATGAGCGACCCCAAGATGATCAAGGGCATCCAGGAGGCCGTCTCCATCCCCGTCATGGCCAAGTGCCGCATCGGTCACATCGTCGAGGCGCAGGTCCTGCAGGCCATCGAGATCGACTACATCGATGAGTCCGAGGTTCTCTCCCCTGCCGATGACGTCTATCACATCGACAAGACCCAGTTTGACGTGCCGTTTGTCTGCGGCGCCCGTGATCTGGGCGAGGCGCTGCGCCGTGTTGCCGAAGGCGCCACGATGATTCGCACCAAGGGTGAGCCGGGTACGGGCGACGTCGTTCAGGCCGTGCGTCACATGCGCAAGATCCAAAAGCAGATCCGTGACGTTGTTGCCCTGCGCAACGACGAGCTCTTTGAGGCAGCCAAGCAACTGCAGGTTCCGGTCGAGCTGGTGCGCGAGGTCCATGCCACGGGTAAGCTTCCCGTCGTGAACTTTGCCGCCGGCGGCGTAGCGACCCCCGCCGACGCCGCGCTGATGATGCAGCTGGGCGCCGAAGGCGTGTTTGTCGGCTCGGGCATCTTTAAGAGCGGCGACCCCGCCAAGCGCGCAGCCGCCATCGTCAAGGCCGTGGCAAACTTCACCGATGCCAAGCTCATTGCCGAGCTTTCAGAGGACCTGGGCGAGGCCATGGTGGGCATCAACGCCGACGAGATCGAGATTATCATGGAAGAGCGCGGGCGCTAGTCCAGCAGAAAGGATCGCACATGAGCGATTATGCAGACCAAACGGTCGCCGTGCTGGCGGTCCAAGGCGCATTTGCCGAGCACGAGGCAAGACTATCCGAGCTGGGCGCGCGCTGTATTGAGCTGAGGCAGGCGGCTGATTTAAAGCAGGACTTTGACCGTCTGGTACTTCCCGGCGGCGAGTCTACCGTTCAAGGGAAGCTGCTAGATGAGTTGGGCATGCTCGAGGAGCTTCGCACCCGCATTGTTGAAGGCATGCCCGTCCTGGGCACCTGCGCCGGCCTGATTCTGCTGGCTCACGACCTTGCCGCCCATGACGATAAGGGCACGCCGCGCCTGGCAACCATGGATGTGCTCGTTGAGCGCAATGCCTACGGCAGGCAGCTCGGCAGTTTTCGAACCAAGGGGCAGGTAGCTGGCATCGACGGTGAAGTGCCGCTGACGTTTATCCGCGCGCCCCGCATCGTCGAGGTCCACGGCGACGCAAAGGCCTTAGCGAAAGTCGACGGCCGTATCGTCGCCGCGCGCCAGGGCAACCAGCTCGGCGTAACCTTCCACCCCGAACTCGACGAAGACACCCGCCTCCACGAACTGTTCCTACAAATGTAGGCAGAACAGAAACGAGAGTGGATAATCTCCCACTTTGAGCCTGAATGCGAGCCCAAACTGGGAGATTATCCACTCTCATGCTATGTAGTCGTTGGGGACGTTCTTGAATGACTAGTCAAACAAGAACGTCCCCAACGACTAGTCATTTAAGAACGTCCCCAATGACTACAAGGAGTGTCCCAAGCTGCCGGCAGAAAAGGAACGTCCCTAACTGCCGCATCCGGAGCAAGACAACGCCGCAGGCAGAGGACGGACAGCGAGCGGGTCGCATTTGAGGCAAGGTGACGTGAAACGAAAGGGCGCTGACCTTCTGGTCGCGCCCTTGAAGTTGAACGTCAGATTGTCCAAATGCGGCCCGCGCAGCGTCGGCCCGTTACGGCGTTTGGTAAAACGCCGTAACTAAAAACGGTTACCGCGGAAGCCGCCGCCGTTGCGGCCGCCACGGTCGCCACCACGACCGCCGCGGTCGTTACCACGGTTACCGCCGAAGCCACCACGGTTGCCGCCGCGATCGCCATAGCCACCACGGTTGCCGCCAAAGCCGCCGCGACCGCCACGGTCACCAAAGCCGCCACGGCCGCCGCGATCGCCACCGCGACCGCCACGGTCACCGCCACGGCCACCGCGATCGCCAAAGCCGCCGCGACCGCCACGGTCGCCGCCACGGCCGCCACGGTCGTCACGGCCGCCGCGAGGACCGCGGTCCTCGTCCAGGCCCATGGCGACGAGCGGAGCGATAACCTTATCGAGAGCGGCCATCAGCTCGGTGGCCTCCTCATAAGAAAGCTCGGGCAGGAGCTTCTCCTTCTTGTTGGCAAGCTCGACCAGGCCCTCAGCGGCATCCTCGGCGGCGAAGACAACAATCTTGCGCATATCGCCCTCGGCGTCGTCGATGCGGCCGACCAGATCGGCAGCCTCGGCCTCGGCCATCAGGCCATCGAGCTCACGGAGGCGCATGCCCAGCAGGTCGGACATTTCCTTCTGCTCCATCTTGGGCTTGAGGTCAAGAAGCTTGATGGCGCGCTCGATGTTCGCCATGCGCTCGGCCTTGGCCTCCTCCTCCTTGGAAATAGCAAAGCGACGGCTACGCAGCAGGCGGGCGGCCTTCTGCATCTTGTCCATCAGCTCTTCGTCATCGTAATCAACGGCGGCCTCGACAACCTCGGCCTCCTCCTCGGCGGAAACCTCGTCAGCAGCCTCAACCTCGGCAGCTTCGGTCTCCACGGTCTCGACTGCCTCAACCTCGGCAGCCATGGTCTCGTTCTCGGTCTCGTTCATGATCTCTTCGTTCTCGGACATGAGACTCCTTCTTAGCCCTCTCGGGCATCATCGCCCCATTCGCGGGGCCCGTCGCGCACTCTTTGCGCTTTAAACATTCATGCCTCTCGGCAAAACGTCCATTAGTTTATGGTGTTGCCATCCAATCTAGCTGCAGAATCTATGTGCACACATTAATGCGACATGTGCGACTCGCGACGAGCGTACACCAGCGACGTCGCGAACCCGACCACGGCAATCACAGCCGCCACACGCACGGCAGTTGCAAATCCAATCGCCTGGGCAACGTCGGTCGCAGCGCCAGCCGCGCCGGCAGTCGCCGCAGAACTCGAGAGCAGACCGATAAACAGCGATGGGCCAAACGATGCGGCAATCATGTTCCACGTGTTAAGCAATGCCGTTCCGTGGGGATGCTCAGCGGCAGGCAGCGTCTCCAAGCCGGCCGTTTGCGAGGGGCTCAGCACCAAACCGACTCCGGCATACACCACAACGGTCAGCGCCACGACGACGCCGATGTTCATACTTGCCGCCGTCATCGAGATGGCAGTCTGCCCCACGGCAATCAGGGCAAAGCCGACCGGCAGCAGCGGCCATGCGCCACGGGCGTCCATCACGCGTCCGCCCACAATCGAGGTCACGGCGTTGCAGGCAATCGCCGGCAAAATGAGCAAGCCCGCAATAAGTGCGGTCATGCCGTATGCGCCCTCAAAATAGAGCGGCAACAAAACGCTCATCGAGAACGTCGTCATCATCGACACCACCACAAGCAGGCACGCGGGCCAAAAACGAACGCTCGCCATGGGACGCACGTTAAGCACCGGATGCTCGAGCTTGAGCTGACGGGCCGCAAACAGGCCGAGCAGCACAATGGCGGCGAAAAGCGCCACGATGCCGGCAATCGGATTGGTCGAGAACTCGCCTACGGAATGCACGAATGCCGTAATGCCGGCAGCGAGCAAAACAACCGACAGAATATCAAGCGTGGTGCTCGAGCGCTCTCCGACATTCTGAACAAGCTTAACGCCCGCCGCAGCGACCACGATGCCGCCCACCAGCGGCACTACAAACACCGCCCTCCAGCCGAACAACGTGCACATAAGACCGCTGATTACGGGTCCAAACGCCGGCCCTAGCGTAATGCAGGCACCGCCCAGGCTCAGATACAGACCGAGCTTCTCGCGCGGAGCGCAAGACAGCACCACGTTCATCATGAGCGGGAACAAGATGCCCGATCCCGCAGCCTGCAAAATACGGCTTGGCAGCAAAACGCTAAATGACGGAGCGAACAGGCACAGGACTTCGCCGGCGACCATACATCCGCATGCGAAAAACAGCAGCTTGCGCGTCGAGAAACGGCCGGACAGGAAGGCCATGATGGCCGTAAAGATCGACGTCACAATCATGTAGCCCGAGACGAGCCACTGCGCCGTGGTAGCACTCACCGAAAAGGCTGCCATAATGTCGTGCAACGCCACGTTAATGATGTTCTCGTTAAACGCGGCAACAAAGGCTGCAATATACATTACGACGAGAATCGCCGCAGTGGCCGATGGCGCTACTTGAACTTGTTGCTGAGATTTGCTCCCCATGCATTTCCTTCCTCTTGGAACGACAGTCGCATCGCCCCAGAGGAACAGCCCAGGGCGAATAATGAGCCCTAGACTTACGCCAGACGCCGTACACGACGAATCTGGCAACATGGTCCAACGTTGAAAGATTGTAACGCGGACGCGCAGCTTTCCTTCCGCGCTATTATTAAAAGTCCACGAAAGCATAAGACATGAGGAGCCCGCCATGATTAAGCCCATCATGAAATCCGAGTTCTTTTTGCGCCTGCCTTCCGAAGACGCGGGACCCGACGATGCCGCGACCGGGCAGGACCTCCTGGATACACTCCACGAGCATGAGCGCGAGTGCGTGGGCGTCGCCGCCAACATGATCGGCGTGCGCAAACGCATCATCTGCGTAAAGGACAGCAACAGGACACTCCTGATGTACAACCCTCAAATTCTTGAGCAGGTCAATGCCTATCAGACGAGCGAAGGATGTCTCTCGCTGATCGGCGAGCGTCCCTGTACCCGCTATCGCCGCATTAAGGTTGAGTATTTGGACGAGAACTTCGTCCACCGCATCAAAAACTTCTCGGGCTACACCGCCGAGATCATCCAGCACGAAATCGACCACTGCAACGGGATCGTTATTTAGTTCCGCCGATTCAAGAAAGCTCCCTGCAGCAAAGCAACTGCAGGGAGCTTTTCATAGTGCGGAACTTCTATCCCACTAGCTCTGGCGGTAATGGTCAAAGAAGTCGGCGAGGTCTTCGAGGGACTCTTTGAGTACTTCCATGCGCGGCAGGTACACGATGCGGAAGTGATCGGGCTCTGCCCAGTTAAAGCCGCCGCCGCGCGTGATCAGAATCTTCTTCTCGTGCAGCAGGTCGAGGGCAAACTGCTCGTCATCGGTGATGTTGAACTTTTTAACATCCATCTTGGGGAAGATGTAGAACGCCGCACGCGGCTTAACCACCGAGATGCCGTCAATCTTGTTGAGCGCCTCATACACAAAGTTGCGCTGCTCGTAGACACGGCCGCCGGGACGGATGTAGTCGTTAACGGACTGATGGCCGCCGAGCGCCGTCTGGACGATCGACTGAGCCGGCACGTTGGAGCACAGGCGCATGTTGGAGAGCATGTTGATGCCCATGATGAAGTCGCTCATGCAGCGCTGGTTGCCCGAAAGCACCATCCAGCCAATGCGATAGCCCGCGATCATGTGCGACTTGGAAAGGCCGCTAAAGGTGACACAGGGCAGATCGGGGGCGAGCGAGGCAATCGAGACGTGCTCGTAGCCGTCCATGCACAGGCGGTCGTAGATCTCATCGGCAAAGATCATCAGCTGATGCCTGCGTGCAATCTCGACGATGCCCTCGAGCACCTCGCGCGGATAGACAGAACCCGTGGGGTTGTTGGGGTTGATGATGACGAGGGCTTTGGTCGCGCTCGTAATCTTGGACTCCATATCCTCCAGGTCGGGATACCAATCCGCCTGCTCATCACACAGATAATGTACGGGATGACCGCCGGCAAGGGTTGCGCACGCCGTCCAGAGCGGATAGTCGGGGCTGGGGATCAGAATCTCGTCGCCATTGTCGAGCAGCGCGTTCATCGAAAGCTGAATGAGCTCGGACACGCCGTTGCCCGTGTAGATATGCTCCATCTGAACGTTGGGCAGGCCTTTGATCTGCGAATACTGCATGATCGCCTTGCGCGCGGAGAACAGGCCACGCGAGTTGGAATAGCCTTCGCAGTCGGGCAGCTGCTGGCGCATGTCCTTGATGACCTCATCGGGCGTGCGGAAACCGAAGGGCGCCGGGTTGCCGATATTGAGCTTGAGGATGCGCTCGCCCTCGTCCTCCATACGGGCGGCCTCGTCGACGACGGGACCGCGCACGTCATACAGGACGTTATCGAGCTTGGTGGATTTAGAAAAAGTACGCATGGTGGTGCTCCTTGCAATTTGAGCTGAGGGATGGGGTTCGGGTTTGGAATCGTTGCGGGGTGATGATGCCTCGCCTTGATCGGCGTCGCCGGCAAGCAGCCAGGTAACATCGACCTCCAAAATACGGGCGAGCAGCTCAGCCACATCGCGCCGCGGGATCGTCTTGCCGCTCACATATTGGCTCATCTGACTCTTGCCGAGTTTTTTGCCGAGCATCTCCGATGCGCGGATCACGTCCGACTGGCGAACGTCGCGATCGGACATAGCCTGTCGCAGGCGATCGCTAAACGTCTCTTGGGCCACTAGAACCTCCTTGCTGGCAAAGTTCAATTTATAGAACACGAATTGAACCATGGTTCAATTTAGCAAGCAGTATAACGCGGCGCTTCATTCGAAAGTTCAATTTCATAAGAAAATGTATCGGACTCCGAGATCTGCCCAAAGCAAACAATGGCGTGTACACGTTTAGAGGTATTCGAGAAAACGGGCGGCGGCAAGCGAAACGTCGGCCGTTCGATATATGGCATTGATCTGCCGATGGGGATGTCCCTCGAGCGAACGCACGGCAACATCGAACTGACAACGGCGCAAGATGAGCGCGGGAAGAATGCTCACGCCCAGGCCGTCCTCGACCATAGCCATAATCGCATAATCATCCCAGGTCGACAGCTTGGAGCACACCGTCAGCCCCGCCCGACGGAACAGCGGCGTAATCTCGTCATCGGTGCCGCGTTCTAGCAGAATAAACTGCTCGTTGGCTAAATCGGCAAGAGAAACGACCTCCGCCGTGGCAAGCAAAGAATCTGCCGGCACTACCGCCATCAACTCGTCGCGCACCAAAGACCGCGATGCCATGCCGTTTTCTCGTGGCTCACGCGGGATAAAGCCCAGGTCGCAGCGGCCTTCCGCCGCCCATTGCTCAATCTCGGAGTAATCACCCATCAGCAGCTCGTAATCGACATCCGGATGATCGGCGCGAAAGCGCGCAATCACCGGCGGCAGCACGTGGGTCGCCACACTCGAAAACGTACCGATGCAGATTTTGCCGCGCATGAGCCCGCGCATCTCATCCACCCGTCGCTGCAAGCGAGTGAATTCCTCGCAGAGCGCCTCGACAGCCGGCATGACCTGCCGCCCGTCGGCAGAAAGCACTACGCCCTCGCGACTGCGGTCGAGCACCTTAAAGCCCCAATCGGCCTCAAGATCGGCCACCATACGGCTCACGCCCGACTGCGAATAGCTCAGGCGCTCGGCAGCACGCGTAAAGCTTCCGGCGCGCACCGTCTCCAGCAGCACCTGCATCTTTTGAATATTCGTTTCCACGACACGCCTCCACCTTTACATGAATTTTTGTCATGTTAGCCATGCATTATATTCGCTTTTCTTCTATTGCCAGTTCGCCCATAGTGAACATGCTCGAATATAGAGGGGACGGAAGCGCATGGACAACGGACTGTTTACGTACTTAGCAGCATTGCTATTGTTTGGCTCCAACGGCATCATCGCCGCTGCCATCGCGCTGCCGAGCTCCGATATCGTGCTACTGCGCACGTTTTTGGGCGCCCTCTCGCTTGTCACTATCCTTGCCATCACCCAACGCCATAAACTGCAGGCGCCATCTCGTCCCCGCGAAGCCGCAGCACTCCTTCTGTCGGGAGCCGCGCTGGGTGCCAGCTGGATTTTTCTGTTCCGTGCCTACCAGACGATCGGCGTCGGCGTATCCTCGCTGCTGTACTACTGTGGCCCCATCATTGTCATGGCGCTCTCCCCACTCATCTTTGGTGAAAAACTGACCGGCGGCAAAATCGCCGGCTTTATCGCCGTCGCCTGCGGCGCTTTTCTCATTGCAGCGCAAGGTCTCGGCGGCAACATGCCCATTGCGGGCATCGTCTGCGGCATCGCCTCGGCATTTTGCTATGCGCTGATGGTCATCGCTAGCAAGGGTGCGCCGCACATCGAGGGTCTCGAGAACTCCGCGCTCCAGGTGAGCGCCGCCTTTGTGACCGCGCTGGTCCTTACGCTCGTCACCCAAGGCGCTCCCTCGTTTTTCTCCCCCGACATCGCCGCAGGCATCGATTGGCGCACCGTCGTCATGCTCGGCGTCGTCAACACCGGCATCGGTTGCCTGCTCTACTTTAGTGCCGTCGCCAAGCTGCCCGTCCAGACCGTCGCGGTCGTCGGCTACCTCGAGCCGCTTTCGGCCGTCGCGTTCTCGGCCGTCCTTTTGGGCGAAGCCATAACACCGATCCGCCTGATGGGCGCCGCGCTTATCATCGGCGGCGCGATTTTTTGCGAACTCGCCGGCAAACGCGCAAACGCCAAGGCTGGCATCGCCCAGACAGTACGTGCTTAAAAGCCCCTGCTTTGAAATGCTACCTGGGTAGATAAATAATCCCCAGCTGAGGATTATTGTCTAAAATAACCCGATGTGCCAAACTGCTCTTGTATGTATAAAGACGGCATAAAGTTTTTTGTCCTAGACAGATAACCGGATGTCTAAGGGAGTCCTCGTGGCACACAATAAACTGGAGGCAAACCTCCAAGACCAGCACGGGCAAGGCGGGCACGGAGCCATCCCCCTCTCCGCTGGCATGCTGCTCGTAACGCTCGGCGTCGTCTATGGTGACATCGGCACGAGCCCCATGTACACCATGAAATCAATCGTCGCCAACAACGGCGGCATCGGTACCGTCAGCGAGGACATGATCCTGGGCGCGCTTTCGCTCGTCATCTGGACCATGACGCTCGTGACCACGGTCAAGTACGTGGTAATCGCCATGAAGGCCGACAACCACAACGAAGGCGGCATCTTCGCCCTGTTTAGCCTGGTGCGAAAAGTGGCACCATGGCTGATCCTACCTGCCATGATCGGCGGCGCGGCACTGCTCGCCGACGGCATCCTCACCCCCGCGGTCACGGTCACCACAGCCATCGAGGGTCTGCGCACCATCGAATGGGGCCATGCGCTGCTGGGCGACGGCCAGACCAACGTCGTCATCATCACAATCATCATTATCTGCGGCCTATTTGCCATGCAGCGCGCCGGCACCTCGTCAATCGGCAAGCTCTTCGGCCCGCTCATGACGCTGTGGTTCCTGTTCCTGGCAGGCGCCGGTCTGTTCAACATGCTCGGCAACCTGTCCATCTTGCGCGCGCTCAACCCCATCCGCGGCATTATGTTCCTGTTCTCGCCCATCAACCATTCGGGCATTATGGTGCTCGGCTTTGTCTTCCTGTCGACAACCGGTGCCGAGGCACTCTACTCGGACATGGGCCACGTGGGCAAGGCAAACATCTATGCATCCTGGCCATTTGTTAAGGCGGCCCTTATCCTCAACTATCTGGGTCAGGGAGCTTGGCTACTCGCCAATAACTCCAACCCCCAGATGCTCGCGATGGATATCGTTAACCCGTTCTATATGATGCTTCCCGAGCCCCTGCGCCCCTTTGCCATTGTGCTTTCGGCCGTGGCGGCCATCATCGCCTCGCAGGCGCTCATCACCGGCTCGTTCTCGCTGGTATCCGAGGCAACGCGCCTCAACCTTATGCCGCACCTACGCATCCACTACCCCAGCGACACCAAGGGTCAGCTCTATATTCCGCTCGTCAACAACATCATGTGGGTCGGCTGCATCTTCATCGTGCTGTTGTTCCAGAACTCCGAGCGCATGGAAAGCGCCTATGGCCTCGCCATCACCGTGACCATGCTCATGACCACCACGCTGCTGACGAGCTATATCGCCGGCATCCTCAAGCACAAGCTGGGCGCCTGCATCTTTGCCCTGCTCTTTGGTGCCATTGAGCTGTGCTTCTTCGCTTCGTGCCTCACCATGTTCTTTGACGGCGGCTACGTCATGATCTTCCTGGCCGCACTGCTGTTCGGCCTTATGTATGTGTGGCGTCGCGGCACCGCCATCGAGCGCACGCAGACGATTCTGCTGCCCGTCTCCAAGTACATCGACCAGCTCAACCGCCTGCGCAATGACGAGACCTACCCCGTGCTCGCCGACAATCTGGTGTTCCTCACCAACAGCCCCGACCCGCTCACGCTCGACCGCGACGTGCTCTATTCCATCCTGGACAAACATCCCAAGCGCGCCAAGGCATACTGGTTCATCAACGTACACGTTACCGACGAGCCCTATACGCACGAGTATTCCGTTGAGACCTTTGGCACAGACTTCCTGTTCCGCGTGCGCTTGGACCTGGGCTTTAAGGTCAACCAGCGCATCAACGCCTACCTGCGCCAGATCGTCGGCGACCTGATGGCCTCGGGTGAGTTGCCGCCGCAGCACCACACCTACTCCATCTACGAGACGCGCGGCAACGTGGGCGACTTCCGTTTTTGCATGCTGCGCAAGATGCTTGCCCCCGAAACGGACATCAACCGCAATGACCACCGCGTGATGGCCATCAAGTACGCCGTCCGCCGCGCTTGCGGAAGCCCGGCGCGCTGGTACGGTCTCGAGAACTCTGCCATCATCATCGAGTACGTGCCGCTGTTTGCCCGCATGCGCCCGGCCGTTAAGCTCGTGCGCACCCAGGTGCCGCTCGAGGTTCAGATTGAAGAGGCCGAGGAAATGGAAGTCGACATCTTCTCGGACGACTTGGTCAACGGCAACGAAGCCGGTAGGGACATGAACGTCGACCCCACCGAGTTGCTCGAGAGCGTCGCCGATACGCCCGAACAGCAACAGCTCGACGGCCTCGAGAACGAACAGCTCAACGACGCCAACTTCTAGCGACGTCACAAATCAACGACAGCGGCCCTGCACCTCACGGGAGATGCAGGGCCGCTTTGCATTGCGGTAAAGCTATCGGCTACGAACGACGCGGCTCGGGAACCACGAGCCTATCGGGGCTCGCGCCCTCGGCATCCATCAGGCTCACGTAGCGAATCGACGGATCCCCATACATCGCGTAGTAATAATTGCCCGTGCGCGCGCTAAAGCATCCGGTGTAGATAGTCTTCTCGAACTTGCCATCGCCCATCCTGGACGCTCCCTCGATCATCACCACGCCCTCGAGCGAGCGGAACATGCGAACGACGTTTTCGGTCTCGCTCTCCTTTTGCGGGTAATTGGCATTGAGGTACGCCGCCTTTACAAAACGGCTCGGCGAATAGCAATCGCCCGGAATGCCGCGCATGCCGGCACCGGCTCCATAGGGCTTGAGCTCGGCGCCACGCCATGTCGCCGTCTGCGGAAAATCGCTTGTGGCGGTGATATAGGTGCGTAGGTTTTCCATATGCCACGGGAAGGTCGGCTGATTGGCAAGGGTGTCGACCGGATCGTCGTATACATGCAGGCCGTCAGCCATCATCTCGACCACGATGCTGCGCTGGCTGTCGCCGATAATCCAATGGAGCAGTGACACGCCCAGCCCCTCTCCGGCAGATTTGGCGACAATCACCGTGTCGCACAGCGCGGCCTCGACCTCATCGACCGTCGAGAACGTCGCTGCCACCCACAGGGGAAACTCATAGGCCGCGATATTGGTCTTGCCGTCGACAGGGCCCTCGGCATACTCGGCATAACCCGGGAAATTGAGACCCGCCACGGCGAGGCCCGCATCGTTGCCGCAATCGAAGAACATAGGGTAGTTCCTGTAATCGATGCACATACCGATCACCGCGTGCGCCGCTGTCGCGTCGTCGATAAACGAATACGGAATGTGAAACCCGCGCGGCATCACGCGAACCTGTTGGCCGTAGTCAAAGCTCCAGTCGAGATTGCGGCCCAGATACATGTGGCCAGAATTATCGGTAAATCGAATACTCGTACACATAGTGCCTCCTAGCTTTACGTTCTTGCTAATTTCATTGTCTCCAAACAAAAAGGCGCTAAACACAAAAGCCCGGACATGACAACAATGTCATGCCCGGGCCAAAAGAGACGAAGTGCGGTGCTGTAGTCACCCTAGACAAGTTTACCTTGGCAGTGGTCGATCATATGCTGGATCATCTGCGCCTCAAAGCCCGCGTAGTCGCGGCGGCACTCCTTCATCTTGCCGTCGACGATCTGGTCAAAGGCAACCTTGCACTTGATATAGCGCGTGGACTTGGTGACCTCCTCGTGCGTCAGGCAGCTCTCCTCCATCTTGCTGGCACCCAGGCCAAACACCAGACGGGGGTTGTAGAGCACATGGGGCTCGCCGGCGTCGTCCAGATAGACGCAGACCTTCTTGGTGACGCCGATCTGGTTGGCGGCAAGGCAGCCGGCATCGTCGAGCGACTTGATGGTATCGATCAGGTCCTGTGCCACCGACTCGTCCTCGACGGTCGCAACCTCGCAACGCTGGGACAGAATAGCCTCGTCGTGGCAGAGCTCTTTAATCATACGTTCCTCCATAGGGGTCGTTGTAACTGCTTAAGTATACGGTACCCACACATTTTCATGCGAATAATACCGTCCGTCTGCTACAAAGCGCCGAACATCAACATGCAAGGAACATCAACCTTTCAAAGGCGATATAGTAGTTGAGTTCGTGTCGATCGGCCTAAACTCGGGGCCGAACAAGGAAAGGGTATGCATGGATGAACTTTTTCACGTCAGTGAGCGCAAGTCCACAATCGGGACCGAACTTCGCGCTGGACTGACAACATTCCTGGCGATGGCCTACATCATCGCCGTCAACCCTGCGGTGCTCTCGGGCGCCGGCATCGATGCGGGAGCGCTCGCCTGCGCCACCTGCCTGGGCGCCGGCATCATGACCATCTGCATGGGCATCTTCGCCAACCGCCCGCTCGCCTGCGCGTCGGGCTTAGGCGTCAACGCGATGATCGCCGGAATCACCACCACCGTCTGCGGCGGTGACTGGCACGTGGCCATGAGCGTCATCTTCCTTGAGGGCGTCGTCATCTTGCTGCTCGTGCTTTGTGGCCTGCGCGAGGCCATCATGGACGCCATCCCGGTTGTCCTGCGTCACGCCATCTCGGTGGGTCTGGGCCTGTTCATCGCCATGATTGGCCTGTGCGATGCCGGCATTATCACCGCTGGCGCCGGTACACTCGTCGGTCTGGGCGACATCACCTCCCCCACCTTCATCGTCGGCATCATCTCCATCCTGGTGACGGTCGCCCTCGCCTGCCGCAACGTCCCCGGCTCGCTGCTCATCGGCATCGTCGTCGCCGTCATCGCCGGTATCCCCCTAGGTGTGACCCAGGCTCCGACCGGTATCATCGCCCCGCTCGACTTCTCGAGCATCGGTGGCCCCATCGCCGACGCCGGCGGCGTGCCCGCCATCGTCAAGGTCCTTACCGACCCCGCGCTCCTCGTCATCTCGTTCTCGCTGCTCATGAGTGACTTCTTCGACACCATGGGCACCGCGATGGCCGTGGCCAAGCAGGGCGAGTTCCTCACCGACGACGGCAACGTCGAGAATATCAAGGAGATTCTGATCGTCGACTCCGCCGCCGCTGCTGTGGGCGGTTTCATGGGCGTCTCCTCCATCACCACCTTCGTCGAGTCCACCTCTGGTGCTGCCGACGGTGGCCGCACGGGCCTCACCTCCGTCACCACCGGCGTGCTGTTCATTCTCGCCGCGTTCTTCTCCCCCATCGTCACCATCGTTTCCAGCGCCGCCACCTGCGGTGCTCTGGTCTACGTCGGCTACCTCATGATGAGCGAGGCCTCCGAGATTGACTGGTCCGACGTGTCGCAGGGTTTCCCGGCGTTCATGATTGTCGCCGGCGTGCCCTTCACCTACTCCATCTCTGCCGGCATCGGTCTGGGCTTTATCGCCTACGTAGTCGTCGCGCTCTTTAAGGGCGAGGCTTCCAAGATCAAGCCGCTCATGTGGATCGCAGCCCTCGCCTTCCTCGTCTACTTCTTTGTAGCGTAGCGGCATAGTCTGCTAAAGCAAAACAACAAGGCGCGGAATCGCATCGAGCGGCTCCGCGCCTTTCTTTTAGCGTCTGCCCCCGTGCCAGCGTGCGACAATTGAGGCTGTCAATATCACAACACCGAGAGAAGCCTGCCTTGGAAGCGCATCATAAGCAGATAACCGTTTATTCAGAGTGTGTGGAAGGCGCGCCCGTCATCTACCTCCCCGTGGTTATGGGCGACGGTAGTGAAGTCTACGAGCGCTGCCGAGAGCTCGACTGCCCGCCATTCACCCTTGTCGCCATTGGAGGGCTCGATTGGAATCGCGAGCTGAGCCCCTGGGAATGTGAGGGAACTATACGAGATGCCGAGTCCTTTGGCGGACAGGCGTCTGAGTTTCTCGATGAACTGCTGAATCAGATAATCCCAGAGGCCGAATCATCGCTTCCCTGCCCGCCCACCTGGCACGGCATTGCCGGCTACTCGTTGGCGGGTCTTTTTTCCCTGTGGGCACTTTGGCAAACAGACGTCTTTGAGCGCGCGGCAAGTGCATCGGGGTCGCTGTGGTTCCCCGGCTTTATCGACTACGCGCGAGAGCGCACGATGACAGCCACGCCCGACGCCGCCTATCTGTCGCTCGGTAAAAAGGAAACCAAGACGCCCAACCGCATGATGCGGCACGTACTCGACGATACGCGTGCGATGGAAGAGCTGTTTATCGAGCATGACATTCCAACAACGCTGGAGCTCAACCCCGGCAACCACTTTACCCAAACTGACCTGCGCATGGCGCGCGGCATCCACTGGATACTGACGCATTAAAAATGGCGTCCACGCGTACATACGCATGGACGCCATTTTTAATTTGGCTGAACGCAGCTACTATTCGGCAGTCTCCTCAAGCTCGGAAGTATCGAACTCAAAGTCATTACCGGGCAGGATGGCGTTGAGCACAATGCCCACCAGCGAGCCCACGGCAAGGCCCGAAAGCGAAATCGTCACGCCGCCCAGCTCCAGCACGATGGCACCGGCGGTACTGTAGGCAATGCCGAGCGAAAGCACGAGCACCAAAGCCGCAACCAGCACATTGCGGTTGTTCTGGAAATCGACCTGGTTTTCGATAAGGTTGCGAACGCCCACGGCACTGATCATGCCGTAGAGCACGAGCGACACGCCGCCGATTACACACGCCGGCATAGCAGCGATCACAGCAGCAAACTTGGGGCAGAACGAAAGCACGATGGCGCAGCAGGCGGCAATGCGAATCACGCGCGGGTCGAACACGCGCGTCAGGGCAAGCACGCCGGTGTTCTCGCCATACGTCGTATTGGCGGGGGCGCCAAAAAGCGATGCCAAGATGGTCGCCAGGCCATCGCCGAGCAGGGTACGGTGCAGACCGGGATCGGCAATGTAATTGCGTTCGCAGGTAGAGCCAATGGCGGAGATATCGCCGATATGCTCGATCATAGTTGCAAAGGCCAGCGGCATGATGGTGATGATGGCCGTCGTGGCAAGACCGCTATCGAACTGCGGTCCAAAGAGCGCAAACACGGTGTTGTCCCACACGACGGGCAAGCCAACCCAGGGGGCAGCTGCGACGCCAGAGAAGTCGACCTCACCCAACGCAGCCGCAACGGCATAGCTCACCACCACGCCCAGCAGAATCGGCACGATCTTGACCATGCCGCGGCCCCAGATGTTGCAGATGATGATCACGGCCACAGCGATAACGGCGACAAGCCAGTTGGTCTGACAGTTGGCAATGGCAGAGCTCGCTAGGATCAGGCCGATGGAAATGACGATGGGGCCGGTCACCACCGGCGGGAAGAAACGCATGACACGCTTGGCACCAAAGGCGCGGAACAGGGCCGCAAGCACCGGATAGAGCAGGCCGGCACAAGCTACGCCCAGGCAAGCGTAGGGCAAAAGCTCAGCCTCGCCGTTGGGCGCAATGGCGGCATAACCCGCGATAAAGGCAAACGACGAGCCCAGAAACGCGGGCACCTTACCACGCGATAGAAAATGAAACAGCAGCGTGCCGATGCCGGCGAACAGAAGCGTCGCCGAAACGGAAAGGCCGGTGAGCACGGGCACGAGCACCGTGGCTCCGAACATCGCAAACATGTGTTGCAAACCCAACACGAACATGCGCGGGCGGCCGAGCGATGATGCATCGTAGATGGCATCGGTGACGGCGGGCGTCGAGGATTGGGACATGGAAGTCCTTTCATGATGGAAGGGCGATCAGGCATATCGGATAACCTGCCCGAACGATACGATCCGGACCATTGTACGTGATACGTCATGTCTCGCGCGCGCCGTCACCTGCAAGCGGTAGCGTTACTTCCAAACGCGCTCGGCAATGCGCTTGACCAGCGCAATCTTTGCCCACTGCTCGTCCTCGGTCAGCTTGTTGCCAATCTCGCAGCTGGCAAAGCCGCACTGGGGCGACAGGTACAGGTTCTCGAGCGGCACATACTTTGCGGCCTCGTGGATACGTTCGACGATGGCATCCTCGTCCTCGAGCTCAGCGGCCTTGGTGGTCACCAGACCCAGCACGACCTTCTTGCCGGGAGCAACGTACTTGAGCGGCTCAAAGCCACCGGCGCGTGGCGTATCGAACTCAAGGTAGAACGCGTCAACGTTCTCATGTACGAACAGGTACGGCGCAATGGGATCGTAACCACCCTCGAAGGCATACGTGGAGTGATAGTTGCCGCGGCACACGTGCGTGTTGATAACCAGATCGTCGGGCTTGCCCGCGATGGCGGCATTGTTGAGCGCCACGCCCAGCTCGCTCACCTTTTGCAGGTCAACCGGGCTCATGCCGGTCTTGGACACAAAGTCGGTATCGCAATAGATGCCCCAGGTGCAGTCATCAAATTGGATGTTGCGGCAGCCTGCTGCGTACAGGTCGGCGATCACCGTGCGATAAGCGGCCGCAATGGCGTCGGCAAGTTCCTCATCGGTCTTATAGACAGCGCGCAGGCTCTCCTGCTGGCCGTCGCAGCGATCGAGCGTGACCTCAGAGAACGTCTGGATCGGCGCCGGAATGGTCTGGCGTGCGACCTGGCCCTCCCCCTCAAGCGCCTTGACGAACTTAAAATGCTCGACGAACGGGTGGTTCTCGCCGCTAATGGGACCAGTAACCACGGCGGTGTCGGCCGTCGTCTCCTCATCATGGAACATATAACCCGTGCGTGAGGTGCGGCGCTCAATGCCGTTAAGGCCCCACATAAAATCGAGGTGCCAGTAGCTGCGGCGGAACTCGCCATCGGTGATCACCTGCAGGCCGGCGGCCTTCTGCTTGGCCACCAAATCGCGAATGGCATCGTCCTCGACGGCCTTAAGGCCGGAAGCGTCGAGTTTACCCGCGACATAGGCGGCACGGGCGTCCTTTACAGCCTGCGGACGAAGAAAGCTGCCGACGATATCGGCGCGAAACGGCGCGTTCGGTTGAATCGAAGTGCTCATAGATATCTCCCTTTGCATTGGTTGCTTTACTGGGACAGAGTATGAGCGCTCATATGACCATCGTAAAATATACGTTTATAACAGTTTGATATAGATGTTTCCTATATCAGTCTGGACTGTCATAAAGAGACTTGAACCGTGCGGAGCACAGCAGCCTAGATATGCTGACGAATCGCGTCGATATAGGCCCGACCGTAGCGCGTAAGCGTCGTGTTCTTGCGCGTGATGATGCCAATCTCCATGTACTCGTCCACGTCGAGCGGAATCGAGATAATGCCGGGGCCGTTGAGCTCGTGGCTGATCACGCCCGAGCATACCGTGTAGCCGTTGAGGCCCATGGCCAAATTGAACAACGTCGCACGGTCGCGCACGCGGATATTTTTGCGACGCTCGAACGTCGAGGTCAGCTCCTCGGAATAGTAAAACGAGTTGTAGCTGCCCTGCTCGTAGGACAGGAACGGGTAGTCTTCCAGATCCTCGAGCGTCACGCTGGAGCGGTCCGCCAGCGGATGGTCGGCGCAGACGAAGACATGCGGCGTGGCGCAGAAGAGTCCTTCGAACACGAGCTCGTTGGCCACCAGCATGCGCTCGATGACCTCGCGGTTGTGCTCGGACAGATATAGGATGCCCAGCTCGCTTTTCATGTGCGCGACATCCTCGATAATCTCGTGGGTCTGTTCCTCGCGCAGGGTAAAGTCGTAGCGCGCGGCATCGAACTCGCGGATCACGTCGACAAACGCGTTGACGGCAAAGGAATAATGCTGGCAGCTCACACTAAAGTGCGGCACCTGCTCGGATGCGCCCTTGTACTTGCCCTCGAGCAGGTCGGCCTGGTCGAGCACCTGGCGCGCATAGCCCAAGAAGGTCTCGCCTTCCTCGGACACAATGACGCCCTTGTTGGTGCGCTCAAAGATGTGCACACCCATCTCGTTTTCGAGATCGCGAATCGACGCGGTAATCGAAGGCTGCGACACAAAGAGCCGGCGCGAGGCCTCGGTAATGCTGCCGCATTCGGCAACTTTGACGACATATCTGAGCTGCTGGAGCTTCATGGCTGTCTCCTTAGCTGTTAGTGAGATTCGCGTCGGCAGTACCCGGCAGGCGCATAAACGGCGGCATCTCCCCCGTCGCGGCACAGGCGGCAATCTGATGCAGAGCCCCGGCAACCGCATCGTCTGCCGCAGCGCCGATATGCCAGCGCGCGGCAGCCGTGACAGCCTCGTTGGCATTGGCGACTGCAACGGAGTTGGGAACGGCATCGATCATGGGCAGATCGTTATCGGAATCACCGAACACGGCCACCTCGTCGGGCGTCAGGCCCAAAGCGCGCGCCAGCTCCAGCGCAGCGCAGCCCTTGTCCCAACCGGCCGGAAGGATGTCAAACAGGCGCACGCGGTTGTTGGGAAACACAAGCGAGAGCTCCGGCACCTCGGCGGCAACGCGCTCGCGTAGCTCCACGAGCTCCTCACGTGAACGGGCACTCCAAATATTCGCCTTAAACACCGGGGCATCATCGACAACAGGACGGCACGGGGCCTCTTCGCCCTTGAGCCACGCGTTGCCGCCCGACTCCATGGCGCGGCGTACGCGCTCGGGGTCGTTCGTCACGCAATAGGCATCGTTATCCCAAAAGTCATCACCCAGGCTGTAGACCTTCAGATACGTATCGTCGGTCTCTTGCTCGAGGTAATCGGCCAGACGCGTCAGGGCATCGTTGTCGGTCGCATGCGAGGCCACCGCCTCGCCGTCCACAAACATGACCTGGCCGTTGCAGAACGCGCCGGTCGAGAAGCACTCGACGCAATTGCGGAACATCCAGCCCATCGCGGACGGCTGGCGACCCGAAACCGGGCCAAAGTGCAGACCCGCCGCCTGCATGGCATGAATGCCCTCGATGGCGTAGTCGCTGGCGCCGTCATGCCCGGCTGGAATCAGCGTATCGTCCATATCGGTCAGCACAAGTTTAATCATAAGGCCCCCATTCGTATCGGTCCTACCTATTGTAACGACCTGCCAAAATAAACCTGTCCCTTTTTGGCAGGTGCGCTAGTATAGGGAACAACAGATTCGATGCGGGAGTGCCGGCGGTGCAAACCACAAGGCTGAGAGGGCATGGGGCCCAATCCTTTGAACCTGTCAGTTAATGCTGGCGTAGGGAGCATGCCGCCTTTACAGGGGCGCTGTCTATGCACAGCGCCCCTTTTCTATGCCAAGGAGGCATGTGCAGTGATTGATTCGGAACAGCTTAAGCAGCATATGGTCAAGGCCGTGGAGGAGATTCGCGCCACCAATCCGATGGCCGGCTCCATCACCAACACGGTGACGATCGACTTTGTCGCCAACGCACAGCTCGCCGTGGGCGGATCGGCCGCCATGGTCTATCTGCCCGACGAAGGCGAGGCACTCGTTGCCGGCGGCGGCGCCATCTATCTCAACATGGGCACGCTCTTCCCCATCTACGAGCAGACGATTCCCCGAGCGGCCAAGGCGGCACACGACGCCGGCAAGCCCTGGGTGCTCGATCCGGTGGGCCTGGGCATCGGTAGCCTGCGCACCCAGCTGGTAAACGAGCTCAAGCAGTACAAGCCCGCCATCGTGCGCGGCAATGCCTCCGAGATCATTGCGCTCGCCGGCCTGTGGGGTCTTGAGGGCGAGGCGGCCGATCTGAGCCGCGTACGCGGCGTCGATACCACCGACACGGTCGACGCCGCCCGCGATGCCGCCGTGGCGCTCGCCCGCTACACCGGCGGCGCCGTGGTCGTCTCGGGCGAAGTCGACCTGATTACCGACGGCACGACCGTGGCCAAGTCCCACGGCGGCAGCCCGCTCATGTCCAAGATCACCGGCTGCGGCTGCTCGCAGGGCGGCGTGCTGGCCGTGTACGCCTGCGCCGCCGACCCGTTTACGGCAGCCGTCTGCGGCACCGCCGTCTACAACGTTGCCGGCACGCGTGCCGCCGCCGTCGCCGACGCCCCGGCAAGCTTTAAGGTCGCCTTTATCGACGAGCTCTACCGCGCGACCGCCCAGGACATCGCCGATAACCGACTCGAGCTCGAGGAGGCATAAGCCATGTCCGAGCCCGCAACCAATGCCGGCATGAACACACTCGTCGCCGTGGCCATCGCCCCGTGCGGCACCGGCGATGAACTGTCCGCCGAGGTCGCCGAGGTCGTGCGCGTCATTCGCGAGAGCGGCCTTCCCAACCGCACCACCTCGATGTTCACCGAGATCGAGGGTGACTGGGACGAGGTCATGCAGGTCGTGCGCGACGCAACCTTTGTGTTGGCGAGCAAGGGCATCCGCACCGAAGTCGTGCTCAAAGCCGATATTCGACCCGGATTTACCGACACCATGACCGGCAAGCTCGAGCGCATGGAAGCACAGATCAAAAAGCAGGAGGAAGCACAATGAGCATCCGCGACAACCTTGATATCTCGGCCTATCTGGTACTCGGCCCCGAAAACACCCTCGGACGCCCCGTGGGCGATGTGGTGGCCCAGGCGCTCGACGCCGGCTTTACCTGCATTCAGGTGCGTTCCAAGGTGGCAAGCGCCCGCGAGATCATCGCACTGACGGGCGATGCCGCGCAGGCCATCGCTCAGGCCGGCAAAACCGGGCAGGTCGCGCTGCTGATCGACGACCGCCTTGACTGCGTACTTGCCGCACGCGAGCAGGGTATTGCCGTCGACGGCGTGCATGTTGGCCAGAGCGACATCCCCGTCGAGGTCTGCCGCAAACTTTTGGGCCCCGATGCCATCGTGGGTCTTTCGGCCCGCTGCGAGGAGATGCTCGAGTACGTCAAGACCGCCGACATGAGCCTGGTCGATTACCTGGGCGTAGGCCCGCTCCACGAGACCGAAACCAAGCGCGACTGCGGACGTGCGGCCGACGGCTCCATCATCACCAAGAGCTTTGAGGACCTGGCCGCCCTCCATGCGGCAAGCCCCGTCCCCATTGTGGTGGGCGGCGGCGTCAAGACGGCCGATCTGCCGCAACTCAAGTCCACCGGCGTCGACGGCTTCTTTGTGGTGAGCGCCGTCTGCAGCGCCGACGACCCCTACGCCGCAGCCGAGGAGCTCGTCGATACCTGGCAGCAAGCATAGACCTATGCCGAGCAGCTGCTCCGCAGCCTCATATCTTCAAGAGCGGAAAGCGCATCCCAGTTTGGACGTCCATTCTGGGATGCGCTTTCCGCATAGAGGACCAGCGGGAAACTGCGTCCCAGTCTGAACGCTGATTACGGGATGCAGTTTCCGGCGTAGTCCCTACCCCGCCAGATACGATTCCAACGCCGGCAAGGTCGCCTCCGCATCGCGACGGCCGATCTGGTAGATGCGCTCGAGTTCATCGGGCTCGCGGCACAGCGACGGCACCTTCACCGATTCGCTCGGCCGCACCACAAAGATCTCGCCGGCAGCCTCGCGACGTGCCAGGTCATCGAGCGTGGCATTGTAGACCTCATGTCGACGCTCAAGCGCTGCGACAAACTCCGGATAGTGACGGAACACGCGACGCAGCATGGGCATCACGCTGTTGGGCTGCTTCACAAAGCCCGCCGGCTGCGTGAGCACCACGATATTGCGGTCATACCCCTGCGCAAACAGCCATGCACTGGGAATAGAATCGGCCACGCCACCATCCAGATACTTATGCCCGTCAATAGCAACGGGACGCGTCGCCACGGGAATCGCCGACGATGCCCGGATCCACTCGATATCCCGCTCGTCGCCATAGGGCAGGTCGTGGTAGACGGCCTTGCCCGTCTCGATATCGGTACACACGCACGTAAACCGCATGGGGCAGGCGCGATACGCCTCCAGGTCGATGGGATCGCGCTCGATGGGCACCTCGTGATAGGCAAAATCGGCATTGAACATATCGCCGGTTCGCAGCCAGCTGGTCACGCTCGCATAGCGTTTGTCGGTGCAATAGACCTTGTTATAGCGAATGGCGCGGCCGATCTGGCGCGATTTAAAGTTGTAGCCAAATGCCGCGCCCGCCGAGACGCCCACCATATGGTCGCAGGTCAAACCGTGCTCCATCCAAACGTCGAGCACGCCCGCCGTATACATACCGCGGTAGCCGCCTCCCTCGAGCGCCAGCCCCACCGTGCTCGTCATATTTGACTGTGCCATGCGACCATCTCCGTTCCTGCGTTTTAAAACGGAACAAGTATACCCATCAACAAATATCGTCTCAGTCGCATTTTCATCGAACATCGTCGCGTTACCGTTTGGCGAATAATGGCCGCCCGCAACATGGGCACCCCTACATAATTCCATACACTTGTTTATACTACTCAGTAGTTATCAGCCGAGAGCACGAACCGACAAATAAACCCAACGACGCAGCAAGGCGGGGGCTTGGAAACACGCAAGGCGTTGAGCAGCAACGCATGTGCACAACGAGCTCGCCCGACGCAATCCGCCCCGACCTCAGAAAGCCGCTTACAGTATGGATAACGCCAGCAATAATACCGAAACGCTCGAAAAGACCATCCGTGACCTTCTGGAGCGTCAGGACGATCTGATCAGGACCGCCTTTACCGACGAGCTCACCGGACTTGGCAACCGCGGCGGCTTTACCCGTTCCTTAGAGGAACTCTGGGAGCAGGAACTGCCCGTGACCATGGCGTTTATCGACATCGATAACCTTAAGCACTGCAACGACATCTTTGGACATGACGAGGGCAACCGCTATATCTTGCAGGTGAGCCTCTATCTCAAACTGTATATGAAGGTGGACGAGGCGGCATTTCGTCTGGGGGGCGACGAGTTCGCCATCCTATCTACGATTGCGACCGAGGACGACCTTGCCGAACGTCTGGAACACTGCCGAACGGTACTGCTCGAAAACAACGCTTCCAAGATGCCTCACTCGTTTAGCTACGGAGTGGCACACGCCGACCCCGCCCTGGGCGAAGCCCCCAATCGCTTGACGAACGATGCCGACCATCGCATGTACGACTACAAGCTACGTCATGCCGTGCACCTTGATCGACGCAATATCGCACAAGCCCACACCGACGACTTCGAAATAAGCGATCGCATTTTCGACGCCCTTTCGATGCTCAACGAAGGCCGATATTTCTTTATCGAGAACTTGGACAAACATCGAACCCTTTGGTCACAAGGCGCCTTGCGCGATCTTGGTCTTCCTTCGGAGCATATAGACAACTGCCACGATTACTGGAAAACGCGTGTCCATCCCGATGACCTTGAGGCCTATACCAACGACATCGACCAAATCTATGACGGCTCCAAACATCGCCACGTCATGCAGTACCGCGTGCGCAATGCCGCCGGCGACTACATCCTCGGCCGTGCTCGCGGGTTTCGTATCGACGGCGACGGAAATGTCCCCTCGCTCTATGTCGGCGAGCTCGTCAACCACTCGCTTGCCGAGACCGTCGACGCCGCCACGGGCCTCGGAATGCAGCGCACGCTGATCAACGCTATCGATGCCTGCCGTCGCGACCATTGCAAGACGGGGCTTATAGCAGTGCGCGTTCGCGGCACGGCAAAGCTCAACGAGCTCTACGGGGCCGAGGCCGTCGACAACATGCTCGCCGAATACGCAGGCCGCATGCTGTCGATTACTCGCGGCAGGAGTCGCGTCTTCCGCTCACGCAACGCCCAGTTCGTCGTGCTTAGCAACAATTTGGATCACGAAGCATTCGAGCAACTGATCCAACATCTCAAAGAGGCCGTTTTCGCTCCCGTTCGAATCGCGGACGACACCATTACCCCCGTCTGTCTTGTCGTTCCGGCCTTTTACGAGCACCTGACCAATCAAACGGCCGCCGTTTTAGGCGAACTCGACCGTCGCATTCGCACGGCCGGCGGGCTTGTTCCCAACGACAGCCTCCCCATACCCGAGGTGGAGCGCAAAAGCGCCATCGCCGAACGCATCGATTCGCTCACGGGTCTCTATCGACCCAGCGAGTTTATGCGCCGCGCCAACGAATTTCTCGAGACAAGGCGCAACGGCGCCTGGTGTATCGCCACCGTCGATATGGGACACATGCGACTGTTCAACGAATGGCACGGACAGGCCGAGGGCGACCGCATGCTCGCCGATGTGGGCACGGTCCTCAAGGACATCGAGAATGCCAACATGGGCGTCGCAGGGTACTGGGGCCAAGACGACTTTTGCATACTCATCCCCTTTGAACACGACACCGTCCATCAGATCTATAGCCGCGTTCGCCAGGCCGTGGCCAAGTATGATGACGGCGTGGGATTCTGGCCGTCCATGGGCGTCTACCCCATCGACTCCAACGAGAAAATCACCATCGATGCGCAGGCCAAGGCCATGTTTACCAATCGGCGCGCAAAAAACGACTTTAAGGAGCGCATTGCCATTTTCCGCCCCGAGGAGTACGAGCGCGAAATCGCGTTCCACCGCACGCTGACCGAATTCCAGTACGCGCTCTCCAACGGCCGTATTACCTACTACCTGCAGCCCCAGGTCGACATGGAAACCGGCGAGATCATTGGCGCCGAAGCGCTCACGCGCTGGATCGACAAGGATGGCTCCCTCATTTCGCCCGCCACCTTTATCCCCGCTCTCGAAGAAAGCGGTTTTGTGGTGACGCTCGACAAATACGTTTGGCAGGGCGTTGCCTTGTGGCTGCGCGAGCGCATCAATCGGGGGCTTCGCGTGGTTCCGATCTCGCTTAATGTGTCGCGCGTGGATATCCTCGCCTGCAACGTTGCCGAGCATATGGGAGCGCTCGCCGCCCAATACAACCTGCCGCCCGAGCTCATGCGCATCGAGATCACCGAGACAGCTTATACGGGAGAGTCCGAGGCCGTGGATAAACTAACGGCCGACCTGCACACCCGCGGCTTCTCGACCTATATGGACGATTTTGGCACCGGCCAGTCCACGCTCGCGATGCTCAAGAACGTCAACGTCGACGTCATCAAGCTCGATCGCACGTTTGTGCCCGATAACGGCGATGAGGGCCGCAGCGTGCAAATCATCTCATCAATGCTCGAGATGGCGCAGTCACTCCATCTTCCCGTTGTGATCGAAGGCGTCGAGACGGACAAGCAGGCAAACATGCTGCGCCACATGGGCGCCCGCTACGCTCAGGGATTCCTCTACTACCGCCCCATGCAGGCGGAGGATTTTGAGGCATTGCTCGATGGTGGCAACGACAACTAATACGCTCGCACGCAAAACGCCACCGTCGAGGGGAGCGTTTGTTCCCATGAGCTAACTAATACTCCAATCTAAACCGAATTGGGAGTAAGATACAAACCATTGTTCCATCCAAGGAGGCAATCCATCATGAACGAGTCGTATCGCCTGGGCGAGCAATCAATCATCGCTCATCTTCAGCGACTTGCGAACGGGGCCTCAACCACCGAGCTCGATGTTGCCGCGCTGCCCCCGGAGCTGCGTGCCATCGGTGAGCAACTGCAGAAAACGCTCGCCATCCTGCAACAAGAACGTGAGTTGCTTGAGCACGGCGCCTATATCGACTCGCTCACCAATCTTGGCAACCGTGGCGGACTCGACCGCCATGTCGATCAGCTCTGGCGCAAAGGCACCCCCTTCACCTGTGCCTATATTGACATCGATCGCCTCAAGCATTGCAACGATAAGTTTGGCCACGCCGAGGGCAATCGCTACATTCTGAGCATCTGCCGCGCACTCACCGAGACAATGGAGCACGATGAGTTGCTGTTCCGTATCGGTGGAGACGAATTTGTACTTATATCCCCCACGACAAACGAAGCCGAGCTCGAGCAGCGCCTGGAGCGGACGCGTGCCAATCTTATCGAGGCAACATCGGACGGCAAGGCGCCCATGATCGCCAGCTTTAGCTTTGGCTGCTCGCGCGTCGACCCACTTGCAGGCGATACGCGTCGCCAGATGACAAAGGACGCCGACCGCAAAATGTATCGCTACAAGCTCATGCACCGTGTACAACAGCCAGAAGAAGACAACGTGCCGCAACACCCGGTCACAGATCAGCCTCTCTGCAACGACCGAGTGTTCCAAGCGATCTCCATGAGCTCCGAGACACGCTATCCGTTCATCATTAACCTCGACACCGGCGAATCGCAATGGTCGGTTAATGCCGTGCGCGATTTTGACCTACCCTCCCAGCATCCCTACAACTCGCTCGATATATGGCTTGCCCGTGTTCACCCCGAGGACCGCGACAACGTACGTGCCGAGCTCGATATGGTGGTAAACGGCACGTGGCACTTCCACTGCATGCAGTATCGCATCATGAATACCGCCGGAAAATACGCGCTTTGCGACTGCACGGGTTACCGCCTGGACGGCACCGATACCGAGCCCAACATGTATGTGGGCATTGTCACCAACCGAAGCTTGGCAGATACGACCGATTCCGTGACCGGTCTGGGCGATATCCACGCCCTGGTCAGCGCCATTGGCGAGATGCGTCGCGTGGCACGAAACGCGGGCTTGATCGCCATTAAAATCGACGAAATCGCACAGGTCAATGCCCGCTTTGGCTTTGATGCAGGCGACCGCGTTTTGGCAGAAAGCGCCGCCTGCCTCATGGATTGCTCGCGCGGCAAGGGTCGTCTGTTCCGCTCGACCGGACCGATGTTCGTGGCGCTCTTTGACGAGCTTGATCCCGAAGAGACCGACGCGGTTGCAGACGAAATCGAACGGTTCTTGGGATCGCCCGTGCTCCTTGGCTCATTTGAATATCAGCCGCCCCTTCGCGTGGCGACGCTTCATCTGGACGCCGTCGACCGACAGCCCGTTTCCATTTTGAACGAACTCAATGCGCTGATTAAAGAGGCGCCGCAGGTACCGGGCACCAAGCTGGACTAGCGTTATGGGGCGCATGATGGTTAATTTCCGATCTCAACCGAACACATTGGGCAAATAGGTCGTACCCGCAGTTAGCCGAACGTCCCCGCAGTCCCTCCCGGGGCCCGGGGGCACCGTTTCGATACTCTTGGTTTACTTTGCCTGATGCAAATAAGTGCTCAACAAGATAGAACCTATCCCCCGCCACGGATATGCCCTCGAGTAAATCTGTTAAGCCAAGCCTATCAAATTCTATTGACAATTGGCTGCATTGGTCCATTTTGTCGTCCAGCCACTTCCGCTGGCTATCGCCTCATAAACACAAACCTAACGAGCCGCACGAACGACAAAGAGGCCAAGCTGAACAGAAGTAGAACCAAAACTTCAAAAACGCTGGTATTCCAATCGCGTACCCAGCCCTCTACCGCCCACAAGAAAAACAGCAGCCCCATCCATAACGTCACAGAAGAAATCAGCTTTGCGTAAGGGCGTATATCAATCTCGCTCTCCCTTTTTTTGACATCATATCCAGCAATTGAGCAGAGCCATCTTCCTCTTCGGTATTGGATTGAAAGGACAATCAAGGCAATCGAAGTCATCAAGCAAACAGCATCCTCTGTTTCCATAGAGTTTCCTTTGCTTTCCATCCTAGTTACGCATTCACAATCGAATCAAACCAAGTATGAATTACTCGATAGCAACCGCCTTAGTATAAACCATAGCCGCCGCAGCAGCCCGCCTTCCAAGGCCTCAAAGCTCGCCATCGAGGGCGACCCGCCCAGACCCCTTACAATCTGCTCGCACGAGGCCCCGCACTCCAACATCCTCTGGACCGTATCCCGCTCGTACCTGGTGAGCGTGCCTGCCGTGGGCCCTCGGGGCCGGCATCGTGCCCCACGCCATCTGCCCGCTCGTGCGATAATCCTCTGCAGAAGTCACCGACAGCAGAGGGAGTTTGTGATGAAGGTTCTTTTGGTCAATGGCAGCCCCAAGGCAAACGGCAACACGGCCCGCGCACTCGCCGAGGTCGCCGAGCAGCTCAATGCCGAAGGCATTGATACCGAGGTGTTTCAGCTGGGTGCCAAGCCCATTCGCGATTGCATCGGTTGCGGCCAGTGTGGCAAACTTGGCGGTCGCTGCACCTTTGACGATGACGTGGTGAACGAGCTCATCGCTGCCGCCGAGCAGGCCGACGGTTTTGTCTTTGGCTCGCCCGTCTACTACGCGCACCCCAGCGGCCGCATCCTTTCGGCCCTCGATCGCGCCTTCTATGCAGGCGGGCATGCCTTTGAGCACAAACCCGGCGCCGCAGTCGCCGTCGCCCGTCGCGGCGGCACGTCGACCACCTTCGATGTGCTCAACAAGTACTTCACCATTAAGCAAATGCCCGTAGTTGCCTCCACCTACTGGAACAACGTATTTGGCCGCGTGCCCGGCGACGCCGATGGGGATGCCGAAGGCCTTGCCACCATGCGAAACATCGGCAAGAACATGGCCTGGCTCCTGCGCTGCATCGAGGCAGGACGTGCCGCCGGCATCAACGCACCCGAGGCAGATCACGCAACGACCAACTTCATTCGATAGAGCGGCGGGGCCATGAATATTCAAATCTTCGGGACTAAGAAGTCGTTCGATACCAAGAAAGCACAGCGCTTCTTCAAAGAGCGCCGCATTAAGGTGCAGTTTATTGACCTTAGGGAAAAGGAGATGAGCAAGGGCGAGCTCACGAGCGTGATGCAGGCGGTCGGCGGCATCGACAAGCTGCTCAACCCCAAGGCCAAGGACGAGGAGACGCTCGCGCTCATCCAGCACCTTACCCCTAGCCAGCGCTTCGACAAACTGCTCGAAAACCAGCAGGTTCTAGCCGAACCCATCGTGCGCAACGGCAAAAAGGCCACCGTCGGTTATTGCCCCGATGTATGGGGAGCCTGGGAGTAGCCTGTGTTATTTGCCGGCGCGTGGGTATAAGAGCAGGCGTTTGGCATAAGATTCAACTGTAAGCCATGTCTAACAAAGGAGGGCACATGCCCAACAAACCCGTGAAGATCATCATGCTTACCGGATACCTCGGTGCCGGCAAGACCACGCTGCTCAACCACATCCTCGCTAACGACGGCGGCATCCGCGCCGCCGTGATCGTCAACGATATCGGCGAGATCAATGTCGACGCCAGTCTTATCGCCGACGGCGGCCTTTCCGAGACCGACGACCTCATCCCGCTCACCAACGGCTGCATCTGCTGCACGCTTTCGGACGACCTGGCCAACCAGCTGCAGGGCATTGCCGATTCGGGCAAGTTCGACTACATCATCATCGAGGCATCGGGTATTTGCGAGCCTATCCCCATCGCCTACACCATCTCGAGCTTCTGCGACGAGGCCAAGGTGGGCGGCGAGCCCAAGCTCGCGCTCGACAACATCGTGGCCGTGGTCGACTGCGCCCGCATGTACGACGAGTTCAACGGCGGTCGCGACCTGCTGGCTGAGGATATCGACGAGGACGACATCGAAAGCCTGCTCATCCAGCAAATCGAGTTCTGCTCCACGCTGATCCTTAACAAGACCGATACCGTGACGCCCGAGCAGATCGCCGAGCTCAAGGCCATCGTGCGCAGCCTGCAGAAGGACGCCGTGATCGTCGAGGCCCAAAACGGCGAGGTCCCCATGGAGGAGCTGCTCGATACCGACCGCTTCGACTTTATGCGCGCCTACAACTCCGCCGCCTGGATCGAGGCCATGGAGCATCCCGAGGAGCACGACGACCCCGAAGTGCTCGAGTACGACATCGAGACCTTTGTGTACTCGCGCCGCAAGCCGTTTGACCTGCAGAAGTTCACTGATTTTGTTGAGCAGGAGTGGCCCGACGAGGTCATCCGCGTCAAGGGTCCGCTGTGGCAGACCGGCGATCCGGACATGTGCTACATGTTTGAGCAGGCCGGCCACCAGATGCGCCTGATGGAGAACGGCCTGTTCGTTGACTCCGCGCCCGAGGGCGAGAAGCAGAAGATCATCGACGAGAACCCCGAGATCATGCAAATTTGGGACGACGAGACGGGCGACCGCATGACGAGCCTGTGCATCATCGGCCGTCACATGGACAAGGACGCGCTCATCGCCTCCCTCGATGCCTGCCTGACCGACTGGCACCGCGCCTAGGTTTATCCAAGCGGGCATTTTTCCGCCTATGTAACTGCCAAACCACCACGAAGGTGCCCTTCGTGGTGGTTTTTCGTTCTGAGCCAAGGAGATTCATGTTCAACATTGTGCTGTATGCGCCCGAGATTCCGGCCAATACGGGCAATATCGGCCGCACCTGCGTGGTTACCGGCACCCGCCTGCATCTGGTGGAGCCGCTGGGGTTTTCGCTCGACGACAAGACGGTACGTCGCGCCGGCCTGGGCTACTGGCAAAACTTGGACGTGACGACCTATGCCGGCTGGGAGGACTTCCTTGCGCGCAATGACCTCTCCCCTGCCGACGAACGCCTGCATCTGCTGACCAAAAAGGCACGCCGCACCTATGCGCAGAGTACCTACCGCGATGGCGACTACTTGGTCTTTGGCAGCGAGAGCTCGGGCATTCCCGAGGAGCTACTCGCTGCAGCGCCCACGTGCTGCGAGCGCATCCCGATGCTGCGCGATTGCGATTCGCTTGACAACGCCGAGGCCTGGGAAACCCACGAGGAATCGCTGGGGCATACCGAGGACAGCCACGAGGCCATCCTTCAACAGGACATCTGCGGCAACTTCGTCAATCCGAACGACTACCGCATCAGCGCACTCAACCTCTCCAACAGCGCCGCCATCGTCCTCTACGAGGCTCTGCGCCAAACAGGCTTTCCGGGAATGTGACAAAGGAACTTTCCCTTTGTTACATTCAAGCGCCACGCCGATGGCACGCACGCCTAATTGATGCTCTAGATAAAGAGCCCTCATTTTTAATCAGAATTAACTAAAGTAAAATGAAGTTAAACGGCGGTGTGAAAGGAGAGCCTTGTGAAATACCTCGAAAACCCGTTTACCCCTAGTTTTGGTGAGGTTCCTGCCCATCTCGCTGGCAGACAACAGATTATTCGGGATTTGGACCGTGCCTTCTTGAGCCAGCGCAGGCGCCCAGAATTGACCTCGATCTTCTCGGGCGCGCGTGGAACCGGTAAAACCGCTCTCATGTCGTCGCTCGCGACAAGGGCGGAATCCCACGGCTGGATAGCCGTAAAGACGACCGCGCTCCCGGGAATGCTTGAGGAAATCGAGCTCGGGACGAAACGTGCCGCAGCCCATCTCATCGACTCGTCCACCCACTTCGAAGTCACCGGCCTCGGAATTGCACCGCTCGGCAGCATCGAGGTCAATCGCGTTCACGATGCCTCAACCTGGCGTTATCGCATGAGCGACATCATCGACCAGCTCAACGAGGCGGGCACCGGTCTGCTCGTCACGGTTGACGAGGTGGACCCGACACTCGACGAGATGATTCAGCTTGCAGCGACGTATCAGCACTTTGTGACCGATGGGAAACGCGTCGCCCTGCTCATGGCGGGACTTCCCAACAACGTCTCGACGTTGCTGAACCACAAGACGGTCTCGTTCCTTCGCCGCGCCCAACAATATCATCTGGGTCGCATTGCCGACTATGACGTACGCGAGGCCTTGATTCGCACAATTCAGGAAAACGATCGCCTGGCAGATGCTGAGGGAATCGATAGAGCCGTTCGCTCGATCTCTGGTTTTCCCTTCCTATTGCAACTCGTAGGCTACCGTGCCTGGGATCTCACAAGCGATTCGAAGGAAATCTCGTCACGCGACTTTGACCTGGGAATCAAAATCGCGCGTGACGAGATGGACGACCGAATCCTTGCGGCAACCTATCGGGAACTCACTGCAGAGGACAAGCGATTCCTCATCGCCATGCTCGATGACGAGGAAGAGTCCACCACCGCTGACCTTGTCGAGCGCCTTAAGCGTTCGCCGCAGCAGGTCTCCCGCTACCGACGCCGCATGATAGATGCCGGCATCATTGGAGAACGCGGGCGCGGAATCGTCGCTTTTGAATTGCCATTCTTCCGCGACTATCTCGCCGCTCAGTGCGTGAAATAGGCATCAATGAGGCAAAGGGGCTGTCCCTTTGCCTCATTGTCTATAGGTAGCGACCGGTAATGCTCTTGGAGCAGGCCGCGATGTCGCCTGGCGTACCGGCGCAGACGATTTGCCCGCCGGCGCCACCACCGCCCGGGCCCATGTCGATCACGTAATCGGCGTTACGGATAAGGTCGAGATCGTGCTCGATCACGATAACCGTGGCGCCCTTGGCAACGAGACCGTCAAACACGTTCAGCAACACCTGAACATCGAGCGGATGCAGGCCGATCGTGGGCTCGTCGAATACGAATACGGCATCATCCTGCACGCGACCCATCTCGCTCGCAAGCTTAAGACGCTGCGCCTCGCCGCCCGAGAGCGCCGGTGTGGGCTCACCGAGTGTGAGATAGCCCAGGCCCAGGTCGTGCAAGGTCTGCAAGCGCGCCTGAACCTTCTTGAGTCCCACCGTGGCGTCGAGGGCCTCGTCCACACTCATGTCCATGAGCTGCGGCAACGTAAGCAGACTCCCGTCCTTGCCCTCGCGATGGATATGCGAAGCCGCGTCTGCATAACGCGAGCCGCGACATGCCGGGCAGACGATCTCGACGTCGGGCAAAAACTGCACGTCGAGCGATATCGAGCCCGTGCCGTCACACGTAGGGCAGCGCAAGGCGCCAGTGTTGTAACTGAAGGCGCCCGCCTTGTAGCCGGCTGCCTTGGCTTCGGGCGTACGGGCGAAGGCGCGACGCAGCTCATCATGGATGTCGGCATAAGTCGCCACCGTCGAGCGCACGTTGGCGCCGATGGGAGTGGCGTCAATCAGGTTGGCGCGGGCAATGCCTTCGGCATCGACCCAGCGCACGTGTCTTGGCAGACGCTCGCCATCTGCCTGCGCCTTGAGTGCCGGAATGAGCGTCTCAAGCACCAGCGTCGTCTTGCCCGAACCCGAAACGCCCGTCACCGCAACGAGACGGCCGCGCGGGATATCGACTTCGAGCGGTTTGACGGTATGGATGGTATCGGTTGCCATACGGATGTGGCCCTGGTCGAACATTTCCTCGTCAGTCACCTGCGGACGCAAGCGCTTGGGCTCGGCGCGCAAAAACGGGGCGATGCGGCTGCCCTGCGATTGCTCGACCTCGTCTACCGTGCCAGCGGCAATCACATTACCACCACCCGCTCCGGCAACGGGGCCCATCTCGACCAGATAGTCGGCTTCCACCAGTACGCGCGTATCGTGGTCGACAACAACCACGGTGTTGCCGTCATCCACCAGATCGCGCATCACGCCCACCAAGCCGTCGACATTGGCGGGATGCAAGCCGATCGAAGGCTCGTCCAGCACATAGAGCACGCCCGTCGATCGGTTGCGCACCACGCGGGCGAGTTGCACGCGCTGGCGCTCACCCGTGGAGAGCGTGGCACCAGCGCGGTCGAGTGAAAGGTAATCGAGACCCAAGTCGACCAGGCGACGGGCCGCGCCCAAAAATGAATCGCAGATATCCATCGCCATGGGCCGCATCTCGACCGGCAAGGATGAGGGCACCCCGCGCACCCACTCGACCGCATCACCAAGCGTCATGGCCCCGGCCTGTGCCAGATTGATACCGCGCACCTGAGGCTGGCGCGCAGCCTCGGAGAGACGCGTGCCGCTGCAGTCGCGGCATGGGCCCTCGCGCAAAAAGCGCGCAACGCGTTTGAGGCCCTTGTCGTCCTTGACCTTGGCGAGCGCATTCTCGACGGTATAGACGGCGTTGTAATAGGTGAAGTCGAGCGGCGTGGCGCCCTCGCCGTTTTTGGGAACGTAGAGAATGTGCTTCTTGACCGCCGGGCCGTGGAACACGATATCGCGCTCTTGAGGCGTGAGCTGGTTAAACGGTACGTCGGTGCGTACGCCCATCTCGCCTGCCACCTGCTTCATCAGATCCCACATGAGCGTACCCCAGGGAAGCACTGCACCCTCGTTGATGGTCTTTGACTCGTCGGGCACCAGGCTCGCTTCGTCCACCTCGCGCATGACACCGGTGCCGCCGCAGGTAGGGCACGCACCACCGCTATTGAAAGCCAAATCCTCGGCACTCGGCGCGTAGAACTCGCGGCCGCATATCGGACACGTGAGCGACAGGCCCGCAGCCACGTTAAGGCTCGGCTCCACGCGCGCCCCGCAGTGCGGGCACACGTGATGGGCGCAGCGGCTAAAGAGCAGACGCAGGCTGTTGTTGAGCTCGGTCATGGTGCCAAAAGTGGAACGCACGCCCGGCACGCTGGGGCGCTGATGCAATGCGAGCGCCGCCGGCACGTGCAAGACCTCATCCACCTGGGCGTGTTCGGCCTGTGTCAGGCGACGTCGAGTATAGGTGCTGAGTGCTTCCAAGTAGCGACGCGAACCCTCGGCATAAAGAACCCCCAGCGCCAGCGAACTCTTGCCCGAACCCGACACGCCGGCAATACCCACGAGCTTTCCCAGCGGGATATCGATATCGACGTCCTTAAGGTTATGGACGCGCGCGCCACGCACCTCAATAGCACTTGGTTGTTGCGACACCGTCATCGCTCCCCTTCCTGTTAATCGAATGTGACAAAGGGACAGTCCCTTTGTCACATCACTCGTGCCATAAAACACGATCGCGAATGTACTCGCCCAGCATGGGCACGGTAAACCGCACAAGGCCGTATCCGGCGGCCTCGATGACGCGCTCGCGAATCAGGCTTGCGCGATATTTGCTCGCCCAACTCTGAGTACGGTCGCAGCGCTCAATGATATCCGCCATACGCGTCGGTTTACCCTCGTCAGCAGCCATGGCCTCGATAAAGAGGCGTTGCGGACTGCGCAATCCATAATACAGGGGCGCGTCGACCGCTTCGTAGAACTCGGAGACGGCATCCGCATGGCCATTCTCGACATCGCACCTTTCAATGACCTGAGAGCCACGCCGGACGGCAGAGCGCCACATGTAATAGCCCACCAACTGAACCATATAGGGATGCCCCATGCTCTTGTGTGCCGCAAGGTCCGCCGTCTCCGCGTCAACGTAAAGACCAGCGTCTTTGACCGTCTGGATATATGAATCGCGCACCTTGGGCAAAGATATCGCCCCCAGCGTACGCTGCTGGGCACGCCGCAAAAACGTTACGCTCGGCTCTTCGAGCAGATCGTCAACCATGCTGGGTAAGCCGGCGAGCACCAGCGCAAGACCGCGCTGATCGCTATCGGACAAGCCCGTGGCATCCTGGTCTCCGAGCACCTGCTGATAGAGAACGGCAAGAGCCGCCAGCTCCTCGATAGACGCAGACTGCGCCTCGTCAATCGCAAACAGTATGCCCTTGCCTGGACCGAGCTTCTTGAGGCGCTCGTTGACCAGCCCTCGTAACGTCTCGCCCTTTGCTCGCGCCGCCTCGACCGACATCCGGCCAAACGACGGCCCGAACTCCATTGACGTCACAACGGGTTTATTCGAGCGAAGCGCGTCGGCTAAGCGGTCGCATAAGCCAAGCGAAGCGGAATCGGAGATAACCGCCCATCCGCGCTCGCTGGCTAGACGTTGCAGCTCCCGCAGGAGAACCGTTTTGCCGCAGCCGCGGTTTCCCGTAATGAGCATGAGCCTACCCGGCGCTCCGGCGCCGTTATCGAGCCCTTCCTCGAAATCTTCGACGACCGACTCGCGACCGATGAGCATCGGAGGCCGCTTGCCAGCCGTGGGCTTAAAGGGATTTGGATTCATGTCGGCCTCCTCGGATTGGCAAACCCTGGTAATAGTTATACCAACTTATACCGAGTTATACCAATAGCATGTGACAAAGGGGTTGTCCCTTTGTCACATGTGGCCGAAAAACTCCGCGTCTGCTGCACGCCAGGGGCGGAAGGTGGCGGGATCGACCTTTACGTGTGCCGCGGCGGGTACGTCGTACCATTTGACCGTGTAACCGGCGCCGTGAGAGCAAAAGACCGAGTCGGGCGTGTTGGGCAGATCGGCCTCGGGCTCATAGGCGGCCGCCTCTATAACGCGCTCGGCATCATGACAGGCCGCATAACCGGCGAACTCCAGGTACAGATGCCCGCGACCGCTCGTGTAGGCAGCCACCTCCAGCGCGTAATCCTGCACCTCGGATGCCGGCACGCGACCCACAAGCTTCGCCCGGTCTCCCGCCATCGCCGGTGGCTCGTACTCGGCACCCATGCGCGTGGCATCCGAGAGCGCCCGGCCCACGCACTCCCCCGGCACCTCAACCTCAAAGTGGTACCACGGCTCCAACAGCACCGCCGCGCCAGCCTCACGCGCCTGCATGAGCCCCTGACGAATCGCGCGGTACGTGGCCTGGCGAAAATCGCCGCCCTCGGTGTGTTTGGCATGCGCACGGCCGCCCGTGAGCGTAATGCGCGCATCGGTGATGGGCGAGCCGGTCAGCACGCCCAGGTGATCGCGCTCCATGGCGTTGGTGAGTGCCAGACGCTGCCAGTTAAGATCGAGCTCGTCGGTCGAGGTCACGGTGCCAAACTGCACGCCCGAACCCGCCGGCAACGGCTCCAGACGCAGATGCACCTCGGCATAGTGGCGCAGTGGCTCAAAGTGGCCCACGCCCTCGACCGGCTGCGAAATGGTCTCCTTATAGAGAATGCCGCCGGGCTCAAACGCAATCGAAAGACCGAAGCGATCGGCCAGCACCCGCTGCACGACCTCGAGCTGCACGGCGCCCATCAACTGCAAGTGAATCTGCTCGAGATGCGTATTCCAGCTTACGCCGAGCATGGGATCTTCGTCCGCCAGCTCAGTCAACGCCTTGAACACCGCATGGACGTCGTATTCGCCCGGCAGCACCGTATAGGTGAGGACCGGCGCAATGACGGGCGCATCGCCCGCGGGCTCCGCGCCCAGGGCGTCCCCCGGGCGAACGTGCGCAAGACCCGTCACGGCACAAATACCGCCAGCAGCAACTTCTTGGGCAAGCTCATACTTCTCGCCGTTATAGATGCGCACCTGGTCGATCTTTTGCTCCCATGCCTCGGCACCGGAACGTCCGTCAATCATCTGCTTGGCATGCAACGTGCCGCCGGTCACTTTAACCCAAGCCAAGCGCTCGCCACGAACACCTCGGCTGACGCGATAGACGCGCGCGGCGAACTCCGGGGCCCACGCCTGTTCACGCATCAGCGTGCACATGCCATCCAGCAGCTCGTCCACGCCTTGGTCCTTGAGCGCCGAGCCGGCAAAGCAGGGAAAGAGCTTGCGCTCGGCAACCATGCGCGACAGCGTTGCGACAGAAAGCTCGCCCGCTTCAAAAAACTCCTCGAGCGCCGCCTCGTCCAACGCAGCAGCGTCCTCCTGAACGGCGCCGCCCGCCAGCAGTTCGTTGGCATCCAGGCAGCCCTCGGAAAGACGTTGCCTAAGTTGTGCCAGCAAAACATCGCGGCCGGGATTCTCCAAATCGATTTTGTTGATGAAGATGAACGTCGGGATGTCATAGCGCGCAAGCAGGCGCCACAGGGTTTCGGTGTGCCCTTGCACGCCGTCGTTGGCGCCCACAACCAAAATCGCGTAGTCGAGTGCGCGCAGCGTGCGCTCCGCCTCGGCAGAAAAATCGACATGCCCCGGCGCATCCACGAGCATGACGTGGGTATCGCCATGGTCGAGCACGGCCTGCGACGAGAAGATCGTGATGCCGCGCTCGCGCTCGATCGCGTTAGTGTCCAGATGCGAATCGCCATCGTCCACGCGGCCGCGCTTGCGGATGCGACCCGCATTGAACAGCATGGCCTCGGCCAGCGTGGTCTTGCCAGCATCGACATGCGCCAAGATTCCAACGACCACTTGCTTCGACATGGCTCTCCTCTTATTGTAAGCCCATCGCACGCGACAACGGGCATCCTCATTCCACACTGGATGATACAATTTACGGGCCGGCGGGCGAAGTGGGCCCTATCCCCCGACCGAGCTCATCGCCCTGCGTTGCCGCGCGGCGATTTTCGTAGGTTCGCGCCTTGCGAAAGCCGGCTTGCAAAACAGTGCAGCGAACGAAAATAGCCCCACCCGGGGCCATTTTCGTTCGCACGAATTATTGATATGAGCCCTCGCTCTTATGCCTCGCGCAGCCAGTCAAACGCAACACGCGGCGTGCCGTCCGACACATACACGACGCCGGCACGCTCGAACCCCGCCTTAATACTCGCACCCTGCATGGGCAGGTTATCCTGATGCGTGTCGATACGCAGGTGGTTGGCGCGCTCCTTGGCAAAGGCAAACATCGCAGCCGCGATGCCGTGCGCGGTGCCATCGGACGCCACACGGTGCAGCACGGCGTACGGAGTGTCGCTGCGCCATTGACCGTCCTCAATTGCGTCATAGCACTCGTCCGGGCCCGGTAAAAAGGCAAACGTCGCCACCACGCGGCCGTCGACTTCGCACACGTAACTGCCACCAGCGGCAATATCGGCAGCCAGTTGCTCGGCCGAAGGCGTGCCCTCGGGCCACTGCGTGGCGTTGCCATGCGCGCGCATAAAGGCGCGGGCGGCGTCATAGATAGCCATGACGGCGGGAATGTCGGTATCGAGGGTTTTTCTGATCATCACGCGGCGACCTCACGTTTATTGGTATCACTTTGATTGAGCAATGATACCAACGTTTGAAGAGGGGCGCGAAGCAGATGGGAAGCAAAAAGCGAGCCGCCTGGTCAAAGGCCAAAAGCGAGTTTTTGGGCGCTGCCACCGGCGGCGATATGAGCGACCTGTTTGCACACGAGGACGAGCGTCGCGACGCCCTGGACGCCGAGCGCGATGAAGCCTGGCGCTACAAGTCGTGCGAGCGCAAAAACCGTTACGACACGCGTGCCGAGGCCGAGGCAGTTATGGCCGACTGCGAAAACCGCGGGCGGCGTGGTTTGGCCTGCTACAAATGCGAATACTGCGGCGGATGGCACCTGACGTCGCACCCTTGGAAATAGGTCCCGCATCGGCGCGGCGCCGGCGCAATGCCGGCCATCGCACACGAGCTACGAACGCGGCGGCACCAAAACATCGTAGCGAACGGCCTTGCCCGCAAGTTGATAGCTCGGCTTAACGCCGGCAAGCAGCGGCCCCTTCACCGGCCGCTTGATAACGACCTTGCGCGGGCGCGCCGCAAGCGCAGCTTCGACCAGCGTCTCCTCATCGGCGCACGGCTGCTCCAGATGGTGCAAGAGTTGGAACTTCTTTTTCACCGCCGCGCTCTTGGTGCGTTCGGGAAACATGGGATCCAGATATACCACGTCGGGGGCGGCAAGCTCGCCCCGCCCGATCAGCTCAGCCGTATGGCGAAGGCCGGCAATGCTGTCCTCGCCCGCATGTAAGCGCATGCGCGACACGGCAGCCGCAAGCGCCGGATCATCTGCCGCGCGATCCAGGGCATCCTTGAGGAGCGCCGCGATCACGCAATCCTGCTCATACAGATCGACGGTAAAGCCCGCGGCCGCCAACAGCAGCGAATCCTCGCCAAAGCCTGCCGTGGCATCAATCGCCCATGGGCACTCGATGCCTTTTGCGCGCGCAGCCTTTACCAGCAGCTCTTGCTGCAGGCGGCCCTGCTTGAGTCGTGGCAGCATGCGGCCAAAATCGGCGCGCAGTTCCATCGTGCCGTCGGTGAGCGTGAGGCCCTCGGACTTCCCGGTCAGCTCAAGCCCCGCGGCCCGAGCAACAGAAAAGGGATCGACGACGCCCATGGACACTCCTTAGCAAACAAAACGAATACATGGGCGCCATTCATGTCGGCACCCAACCGTCCGTTATTGTCCCACATGCGACATGGTCCACAGCATCCCAATGCAAAGCACCGCCATCAATCCCGTGCACACGGCAGCGATCACGGAATCGCTCATGCGCCTTCCCAACGACCGCGGCTCGCGCACTTGCCCTGTTCCGTACATCATGGCTCCTCCTTAGACCAACTCCTTGTTACGGCCTCATCATCGCAGCGCCGTACATGTGCTGCCATCGATTTGGCTTACGTCCAGCTTTCCTTTTTGAAAGGTTGGACCGTACAGGCAAGAGACGCTTTCAAACGCATGCATCGCCCCGTTGAACTACAATGTGCTTCACGATATGTGCCGCAACCTGGGTGCGACAGATTCTCCGCGCCCGCATCGAAAGGACCAGCTATGAGCGCCGCTCGCAAGACACTCAAAATCCTTGCCCTGATTTATTTTGTTCTGGGCATCGCCAGTCTCGTCATTGGAATCGCCGGCATCGCGACCGGCAAGTTCGAGTCCACCTACGGGCCGTACGCCATGCTCGCCACGGTCGTGCTGGTCGCCAAGGGCCTCATCGATCTCGCCGCGGGCGTTGCGGGCATCAAGGGCGCCAACAAGCCTTCGCAGGTAGGCGGCGCGTTTAAGCTCGGCATCGTCGCCGCAATCGCCACGATTGCGCAGGCTGTGCTCACGCTCCCCGCGTTTGGCGGCGACGCCATCAACTATGGTGCCTTTGTCATCGTGGTGTACGACCTGTTCTTTATTCAGCAGGCACACGACATTAAGGCCGAAAACAAGGACCGCCTGTAGGCACCTGCCTCCCATAACCCCTGCTATCAAGCAGCTAAAAAGGGCCGATCGCGCAGCAACGCGGTCGGCCCTTTACGTTTGCCCAGATAAACCCTGCCAAAATAAACCTGTCCCTTTTTGGCAGGTTGTTAGCTGTGGCGGTACTCGGCGATGATGAAGTCGATGTCAGTTTGAAGGGTGTCCAGGTTTGCCAGGCGCTCTTTGTCGGCAGGGCGCGTGCGGTAGTAGTACGGCGTCATCTGGAACACTGCCTCGATATCGGCCTGGGTCTGGAGCGTAATATTCGCAGATACCCGCTGCGTTCCGACCAACTCGAGCTCGGTAGTCTTCGGCAGCTTCTCGTCATTGAGATATGGCATGTCGTAGAGCACCTCTTTGAGCCCAAACAGATGACGGGCACCCGGCACCACGGTGTAGAGCGAGCCCTCGGGCGCCAGCACGCGAGAAAACTCACGCTCGTTAAAGGGAGCAAAGAGTTCGGTCACCATATCAAAGGCGCCATCAGCCACGGGGATGTCCTTCATGTTGGCCACGAAGTAGGTCGCATCGCCGCGCTTGGCGGCCAGGCGCACCATCTCTTTGCCCAGGTCGAAACCGTAAGCATCCACGCCCGGCACCGCACCCATGGTGCTGGTGTAGTAGCCCTCGCCGCAGCAAATATCGAGCAAGGTCATGGGGCCGTTCGTAGACGCGGCACGTTCAGACACCCGCTCGCGCACCTGCTCGACCATCGCATCGCGCAACGGCGCATAGTATCCACGGTTCAGAAAGTCACGACGGCTGCGCGCCTGCGACTTGGGATCGCCCATGGAGTCGCCGCTCTTGGACGAGCGCAGCAGATACAGATAGCCCTCGCGCGCACGGTCAAACCGGTGTCCGCCCGCACATGCAGCACCGCGCTCGTCGTCCACCAACGGCTCATGGCAAACGGGACACAACAACATGGCAACTCCTTAGCGCGAACAACACAACGCCCACCATTGTCGCACGCCTTCCCCACCTAGTCATTGGGACGTTCTTAAACGACTAGTCGATTAGGAGTATCATCGTCTGCGCAAATAAGGAGCGAATCGCATAGTAGAGATTGAGAGCGTATGGCTGATACCGCATCTAAGCACATTGACATGACCACCGGCTCACTGTGGCGCAATATCCCCCTGTTCGCCTTTCCCGTCGCCGCCACGAGCATCCTTGAGCAGCTGTCGAACCTCATCGCCACGGTCATCATCGGTAACTTCTCGGGCGACCAGGGAACCCTCGCCATGGCGGCGGTCGGCTCCAATGTTCCGCTTACCAGTCTTATGATCAACCTGTTTATTGGGCTGTCGCTTGGCTCCAACGTGGTCATCGCCAACGCCATCGGCCGCAACGATCAGAACATGGTCAAGCGCGCCGTCCATACCTCGATTCTGATGGCACTCGTGGGCTTTGTCGTCATCGCACTGGGCGAGATCTTTGCCGAGCCCATGCTCGCCGCGCTCAACGTCCCTGACGAAACCATGCCGCTCGCATCGCTCTACCTGCGCGTCTTTTTGCTCAGCATGCCCTCGATCTTGCTCTACAACTTTGAGGCCGCAATCTTCCGCTCCGTCGGCATCACCCGCATGCCGCTGCAGGCGCTTGCCGTGTCCACCGTCCTCAACATTGGCCTGGACCTCATCTTTGTCCCCGTGCTCCACTGGGGCGTCGCGGGTGTCGCCATCGCCACCGCCATCGCCTATACCGTCAGCGCAGTCACGCTCTTTATCCGTCTGCTCAAGACCGATTCCGTCGTCCGCGTCACCCCACGCGACTTAGGCTTAGACCCCGTCGCCCTCAAGCGCATCGTTAAGATCGGCCTGCCCGCCGGCATCCAAAGCGCCGTCTTTGCCGTCGCTAACATCATCATCCAGTCCGCCATCAACAGCTTGGGCACCGAGGTCATGGCGGCATCCAGCGCTGCCATGAGCCTGGAGTATGTGTGCTACAACCTGCTCAACAGCTTTAGCCAGGCTTGCACCACCTTTGTGGGACAAAACCACGGTGCCCGCCAGATCGACCGCTGCACCAAAACGCTCAAGGTCTGCCTGGTCGAAGGCGGTATCGTCGCACTCACCACCATCGTCATCATCGTCGGTCTGGGGCGCGAGATCCTGGCGCTCTTTAACAGCGATCCCAACATCGTCTCGATCGGCTATATCCGTGTGTGCTCGATCTTCCCGGCATACGCCTTTAGCATGTTCTACGAGAATATGTCCGGCTACCTGCGCGGCTTTGGCATCTCGCTCATGCCCGCCCTCATCACCATGATCTGTGTCTGCGGCATCCGCTTCTACTGGGTATTCTGCGTGTTCCCGCACTTCCGCACCTTTGCGAACATCATGATGGTCTACCCCATCAGCCTGGGCACCACAGCGTTCTTTATGGTCGTGGCGGTATTGCTCTGCCATCCGGCACGCACCTACCGTCTGGCGCAAGCCAAAGCGACAGCCCGCTAATCACCACACTCAACGCCACGCCAGTCATTAATTGACAATATGCGAGCTCATATAGTCGATAAAGCGCCTCGTGGCGATAGGCATGGTGTCCCAGCTGCGCCAAGCCGCCACGACGTCGCGCGAGGGAGCATGCACGATGGGGCGCACACAATTATCGGCCCGCATGCCCTCGACGGTACGGCGGTAGAGCATGCTCACACCGAGGCCCTCCTCCACCATCGCCATAATGGTGTAGTCATCGGTGACCTCACTCGTCACATGCGGCGATAGCCCGTGCGCGGCAAACGCATCGAGCACCAGACTCTGTTCGCCCTCATCCAGCAGCACAAACGGTTCGGACGCCAGGTCGGCAAGCGTCACCTTTTCCTTTGCCGCCAGTGGATGGACGGCTGGCAACAGCGCCACCAGCTCGTCGTGATAGACCACGCGTTTCTCGAGCCCCTCGGTAAATCCACGCGCTGTAAAGCAAAAGTCGACCATGCCATCGTGCACCCACTGGGCATTGCGCGTGTAATCGCCCTGCTTGAGGGTAAAGCGCACACCCGGATGCAGGGCCCCAAAGTCGCGGATCACACGCGGCAACACAGTACGACTCACGTTGGTAAACGTCGCAATGCGAATGTCGGTCGACGAAAGCCCCAGCAACTCCTGGCGCTTGCCCTCAAGCTCGGCCTCGGCCGTAACGATCTGGCGCAGATACGGCAGATACTGTTTGCCGTCGCGCGTCAGTGAGACGCCCTGCTTGCCACGCTCGATAATCGTGGTGCCCAGCTCGCGCTCGAGCGCCTTGACGGCCTGGCTCACCGCGCTTTGCGTATAGCCCAGCTCGTCGGCGGCACGTTTCAGGCTGCCGCAATCGACCACCATACATACAATCTGATACCGCGATGCCATCGTGCCTCCACATCGATGTAGCCGTAAAACGTTTTGCCAGGGCTTTTTCTTCCAACATTAGTACTTCTTAATCATACTGAAGATACATTCGCTTTACTACATCCATATCTGGGAGCAGAATCCTTTTTGCGAAACCGTTCTGTAACAAAAGGAGTCCCATGGATCGCAAAAAAGCAATCGCGCTCTCATTTTCCGTTCCCGTCGCATGGGGCTTTTCGTACCCCCTCATGAAGATCGGCATGGACAGCATGAATGCCACGAGCATCGTCGCGCTGCGCTGCATCATCGCCTTTGCGGCCTGCCTGCTGCTCTTCCACAAGCACGCGGTGCGCATCAACCGTGACCTGATGGTCCGCGCCGCCATCATCGGCGCCATCATGGCAACCGAGATCACCTGCATGTGCCTGGGCTCCAGCCTCACCTCCGCCTCCACCGCCGGCTTTTTGCAGAGCCTGACGGTCGTAATCGTGCCGTTTGCCAACGCGGCCCTGCTGCGTCGCGCTCCCGAGCGCAAGGTGCTCATCGGCACCGCCATCGTCACCTGCGGCATGTTGCTGCTCTCGGGCGCCGACTTTACCAGCCTGAATCCCGGCGCAATCATCATGCTGCTCTCGGCCTTTATCTATGCCGGCCACATTATCATCGCCAAGCGCTTTGTCGAAGAAGTCGATCCGCTGGCTCTGGGCGTTTGGCAGCTGGGCTTCGGCGGCTTGTTCTCGGGTATCGCCGCATTTACCTTTGGCGGCTTCACGCTTCCCAGCACGCCGAGCGAGATCGTCGTTATCGTTGCGCTCGCACTCATCTGCTCTGCCTACGGCTTTATCACCCAGACGCTCGTGCAGCCCCACGTACCTGCCGAAACCACTGGCTTCGCCTTCTCGCTCGAGCCGGTCTGCTCCGCCGTCTTCTCGTTTTTCCTGGTCGGCGAGGTCCTGAGCCCCATCGCCTTCCTTGGCGCTGCCCTCATCCTCACCGGCGTCATGGCGGCAACTGTCGAGCTTCCGCGCCTTCGCGCACATGGATACGCTCGTATGGCAGGAGCGCCCGAGCACGTCTCGTAGACCCCAGTCCTCATGCAGCCGCGGCATACAGGTCTCTAGACGCCTTTACAATAGATGCCAACAGAGCATCTTCCCTAAAGGAGTTCCATGGACACCGCAACTCGCGACCGCAACATAACAACTTGGTTGGGCGATGCGCCGCAGCCGGTACGTGACACTACGAACCAGCTGCTCGAGCGTATCGCCCTTTTGCGTGCCGAGCAGACCATCTACCCGGCACAAGACGACATCCTCAATGCCCTCGCCTACACGCCGGCCGACCAGGCCAAGGTTGTCATCTTGGGCCAAGACCCCTATCACGGGCCCAACCAGGCCATGGGACTGTCGTTCTCGGTGCCTGCGACGCAAACCAAGTTGCCGCCGAGCCTGCGCAACATCTACAAGGAGCTCAAAGCCGATCTGGGCTGCCCCGTTCCCGCCACGGGAGACCTAACCCCTTGGGCGCAGCAGGGCGTCCTACTCCTCAACACGACGCTCACCGTACGCGAGCATGCCGCAAACTCGCACGCCAAGCTGGGCTGGAACACGCTCACCGACTACGTTATCGAGCGCTGCTGCCAGCTGCCCCAGCCGGTCGTCTTTTTGGCATGGGGCCGCTTTGCCCAGCAGATGGTCGAGGGCAAGCTCGCCGCGACCGGCGCGGGCAGGGAAAGCAGCAAGTTCTGTTTAGCCTCTACGCACCCCTCGCCGCTTTCGGCAAATCGCGCCACGGCAGAACTTCCCGCTTTTATGGGGTCGCGCCCCTTCTCCACTGCCAACGAGTTGCTCAAGCAAAACGGCAGCAGCCCCATCGACTGGGGCCGCCTCGTCTCATAACCTGCCTAGCCGGCAATCCAATACTGCGGATACTTATTGATATCGATGGGGGCGGCGAGCTCGCCGATATCGCTTATGGCCTCCATGCCCATCAGCGAGCGCAGGCAATTCTCACACTCCATGATGGGCTCATTTACAGCCTTATTGAGCACATCGAACGTCGGCGACTCAAACGTATCCATGTTGACGTTGCCGAACCACTTGCTCTCAACGTAGTCGGCTTCCTCGTCATCCGTGGCAACTCCCACCATCTGACGAGGCCATGTCTTGAGCAGCGATTCGCGATCGGCCTCGGCAATATCGAGCGCCACGTTGCCGCCAAACGAGAACGGCATGCTCTCCATCCCGCCCAGCAACTCCGGCAGCGGGCAGCCAGAAGGCAGCGTCACCGTCACATCGCTACAGCCCATAAACGCGCCGCTCTGGATGCCGACCACCTTATCGCACAGCTCAATCTCGGTGAGGTTCGAGCAGCGCGAGAAGGCGTTCGAGTCGATTACGGTTGGCCCCGTCAACACGCTCGCCAGATCGGCACGCTCGATATCGGACGGCGCCGAGACCAGCGTGGCAGTACCGTCACCGTTGTCCTCTATCTCCCATTCATGGCTCTCGGCCGCATCGCCACCCGCCTGGATAACCGTAGAAGCCTCGACCAACGGCAGCCCCATCATGGTTCGCAGGCGATTCTCGGGCTCCAATAGGTTCTGAGCCATCTGCGCCCTAACCGCATCGGCCGTCGGCTCCGGACCCTCCCCCATGAACCAATCGGAAAGCATGCCAAATTCCACAACGCCATAATACGTGTCGTAGTCGTCGTAGCCAATGAGTCCGTAGACCCATGCATTGAGGTAGTCCTGCTCCATGCCGCTGGGCAACGACAGGTGAATGCGGCTGGCCTCTTCTTGGGCATCGGTTGCGCCGTCCAAGAAGAAACCCACACCCGGCGATGGATAGCCCAGCGTCGCGATACCGGTACCGACGGTCAAGTTCGTAAAGGCGGCATCATTGCCAAACACCGATGACGCCAGGTAGTTTCGAGAGCCCGCACCCGTAGCTGCGTCGTAGTCGCCATTGGTATCCGCCGCAAACGATGCACTCGCGAGCCTCGGGCAGTCCATGAATGCCTGGTCGCTGATTTCGATCGTTGCCGCGTGCACAGACGCCGAGACAAGATTCGTACAGCCTTCGAACGCCGACACGCCGACGTAGATATCGTTATCGGGAAGATCGATGTTCAGGTCGCCGGCGATGCCGGAATTCCTGAAGGCATAGCGATCGATATATGCCAGATTGGGAGCCGAAGCCCAATCGACATCCCACGCGCCTCCGGTCCCCTCAAAGGCACCAGGCAGGTCCTTGGCGCCAGACAAGGAATAGCCGCCAAAGATCTCAATCGTACTCGGCAGCAGCTCAATCGTACCGTTGAGCATCGAGGGCGCACCGAGCAGGATGCTTGGCTTGCCTTCCTCGTCGCCATCGTAATAGCCGTAGAGAAGGGGCGCGTCGTCGCTTTGGGCATCGCAAGCAAAATCGTAAATGCCGTCGACAGTGACAAAGCGGCTGTCGTAGCCCTGCAGCTCGCCATCGGGCGCATACCAGGTGCAGCCGGCCGGATTGGGATTCTCGGTCGTGGCAAAGACAGCCTTTTTAGCACGCGACGCCACAAAGCCCAGGCCCGTGCAGCCCTTAAAGGCATCGGCACCCACCTCAATGCTATCGGGCGTGCCGATAAACACACCTTGAAGGTTTTGGCAGTTCTCAAACGCGTTACGGCCGATGGCACTCGTCTTCTCGCCCAGATTGACAAACCTGAGCTCCGCATCGCCCGAGAAAGCATACGGTGCGATGGAATCCACTTGGAGTTGCTTGCCGCCATCCGTAAGCAAGGTGCCGTCAAAGGTCGCGGACAGGTTGCCATCCTCATCGCCTGCAGCGGACAGCAAAATCGTCTTGCCGGCGTTGGCATAATACAAGTATCCGTCTTGAGACAGGCTCATCTTAATCACGCGCGCATCGGGTGCACCGGCAGCAGCCTTATGCTGCTCGACATACGCGACCTGCTCGTCGGTTGCGCACACGATGGTCCGCACGGAACCGCCCGCAAGGCTGCCGTCCTCGAGCGTCACCCTATCGTCAAACCACGGCATGAGCACCAGCGTGTCCACCGAAGTATTGCCCGCAAAGGCACCCTTCATAATGGTGTTGGATATCTGCACCAGGGCAATATTGGAACCCGTGTCGAGCACATAGCACAGATCGCCTTCGAGCTGCGAATTACTGTTGTACACCAGCCCCTGTGAGTACGTGAGCTGGACACTGGGGCTGGTCGCGGGCGACACGTATACGCCGTAGGCATTCTCTAGTTCGTCCGCGTGCTCGGTAATAAAATCGAGCAGCGCGGCATCGTCGACGACCAGGGTGCAGTCCTGCAGATTGCTCACGTCAATCTGGGGCAACTCGCCCTCTTTGGACGCGTGCAGAACAATACGATCGAGCTTATTGCGATCGGGAATGACGACATGGGCAATATCGGCGGGAACATCGAGCTCGCGCGTATGGTAGGGAACGCCCAGGTACTCATGGCCATCGCGAGAAGTTAAGATGCCCTCGTCCGTTGCGGCGTAGACGGGGTTATCCGAGGCGACGCGGTAGGCATCGAGCACCTGAAAGCCCGCATTGACGTTGACGTAGTACACCGAGGACGGCAGCTCCAGATTGTTGATCTGCCACGTAAAGACCTCACGCTGACGACTGTCGGTATAGGCGTCGACCGCCTGCACACCCTGCGGAACGCTGAGCGTCTCGCCCCCGCCATCGACCGACACGACCGACTCATCCACATCGACAAGCGTCTGCAGGCGTGAGTTATTGAGGCTGGTAGGGTCGTCGTCAAAGCGATAGTTCTCGTCGAGAGCATAACCCTGAAAACGTACCTTGTAGGCGGGATCGATGGACACGACGTCGCCGGGAACCACCACATGGCGACCGGGTGTCAGCGTGTAGAAATACGGGACGGCCGCCTCGTTCTCGCGCCACCCCAGCAACAAGGCATTGAGGTAACCCTCCGAATCGACATGCCCAGCCTGCTTCATAAAGGCTTCTTGCGTGTTGACACCCAGCAGGTTCTCCTTGGAGCCCAGCGTGCTCCAAAGCACGTTACGCCGACCCATCGAATCGGGCTGGCCGACTACAAACAGACACGACTGCGCCGGCTGGATGGTAACGGTACGCATCGTCCACGCCGTATCCTGCGACAAGCGCAGCGAGACGCTTACCGTTAACGGCTGACTCGAGCACAGAGCCGGATTCTGCTCGCCCGCGGCATTGGTCCACGAGTTGATGCGAAAATACGGAAACGTGGCGAACTCATCCTTGGTGCAGGCAAGATAGTAGAGGCCCTTGTCGTCACTCCAATGGACATCCATGGCGCAGAACAGTGTCCAAGCATCGAGCACCTGTCCGTCGTAGATCGCATCCTCCATGGGTGAGATTTGCACCTCATGGGGATCGATCAATCCATTTGTACCGTTAAACTGCGTAAAGAACGTTGTGTCTCCCATGGGGGCACCCTTTTGGGGCGCGGGGTCCGCAAGAAGATACTTGTAGGAATTGGCCGTCGAGGTGGCCGAGCCGCCACTACCGCCGTTACCGCCCGAACCGTTTCCGCCTGCGCCGCCGGCATTGCCGCCAGACGCTCCACCCCCATTAATGACGGGGACGTTCTGTCCGCCTCCCGAGCTACCAGCGCCACCCGTGCCGGTGCCCGAGCCGCCCGCAACCCCTACGCCCGTCCCATCGGCGTTGCCGGTAACGTTGTAGGCGGTCGTGCCGCTTTGCCCCGTCAGATTTGCCTGTCCCTGCGCATTATCGAGCGGAGCCTGCTGCTCGCGTGCGCTCGTGTCCCGGCTGTCGCTTTTTTCGTCGTGACGATTTGCCTCGGCATCCGTCGAGAGCGGACTGATCCGATACGCCTCGCCGGACTCCGTGTCACCGTGGCTGTATGCAGCGATATATCCCGAAGGATCGAAGCTCAAGTTACTCTGGGCCAACTCAAAGGCGACTGTACCAAATACGCCAACCGCGGCAACCGAAGCCGCCACCGCCACAACGCGCGTTGCAGCCAAGGGCTTGGCACGATACATATTTTTAGCGGCATGCTGAACACGCTCGGTCACATTCCGTGGACCCTTTAGTTTGGCCGACGCCGCGTTCTTATGAGGAGCCATATGTTGAGGTTGTTTAGAAAACACGTAGATCTACTCCCTCTACAACGCGTACAGCATGTAGCGACGGAAGCGTTCAATAACATTTTGCGAAGCCGGCATGTCCTGATGCAGGCGCTCGGTAAAGCGACGGAGCGTGCGCAGCTCGTTCGGTTTCAGTTGGTGGCCGCCAAACGCATAGGCCTGATGAAGCCGAATCACTCGGCGATATTCCCACGGGTCAATCTCGGGGAACACCGCAGCAAAGGCATCTAGGCAATCGAGCGGCTTGGTCTCGTCAAAGGCATCAAAGCCGCTTTGTTTCATCACAAGGGCAAGATAGCCGTAGAGCGCCGGCACGCATATATCCTGATTATCGTTCTCGATAGCCCGCGCGCGCCGAGCGCGCAAGACAAACCTGCGAACGAGAAGAGCGAGCAGGATGGCAATCGCCGCGCCGGCCAGACCGACTCCGAGTTTGGCCACTACAGGGATGCCACGCGATACCGGCGCATCCTCACGATGCTTATTCTCGGCCCGACCTGCGACCGAACCCACATCGAGCGTCTCATCGTTGGCGCCGTTGCTCCATGCCTCGCCCACATCGATAATCTTATCGGCATCGAGCGTCTGGCTATAGTATCCAGGGGTGACCTCCACGGGCGTCCATCCCTGACCGTCAAGGTAGATCTCGGTCCACGCGTGCGCATCGGCAGCCGTCAAGTTGAGCGCCACGCCTGCCCCAACAGCAGCGTCCAGCTGATCATCTGCTGCCTGATAGCCCTCGACATAGCGCGCGGGAATTCCCTGAGATCGAAACGCGAGCGTCGCCGCCGTGGCAAAGTAGGCAGAGTTGCCCTCGTGCGCCGTGCCCAAGAACCACGCGACAAGCGACGTCGCCCCCGTATAGGTTGGCGGGTTATCCGTCTGCCCCGCAAGCGAAGCCAACATCGTGCGCACGCGACTGATCACGGCTGTATCCGAAACATTCGCCCCAGCATCCCAGCTGTCGCTCGAGAACAGGTATGTATTAACGGCATCCCGCTCCTCTTCGGGAAGGTCCAGGTACTTATCGCGAACGAAAGCGGCGTATACCCGCTCGCTTTTTGCATAGTCGCTCTTGGAGGACGCCAGCCAGCTCGAATCTGCAATGACGTCATCTGATGGCACGTTATCGACGGTCACACTGTATGTTTTGGACGGCAAAGGGTCCATGCTTAGCATCGTCGAGCCCGTCAACATTGCGTCGGCACCGCTCAGCGAGCGCAGTGTATAGGGAGCATAGGTGTATCTGCGGTTGGCGCCCGAGGCATTGACTGAAATCTCAACCGCCTCGACAGGCTCGCCGCCCTCACGCTCGGTCTCGGTATCAAACGCGGCGCGTTGCTCGGCTACCGTCAAACCGTTCTGACGCAGCCATTCACGCATGCCGGACCATTCGCCCTCGTAGGACATCCAGTCGCCGCGCCCCCAAGACATGCCATCAAACGTCGTGCCCACAAAACCCTTCATGAGCAGGTCGTCGCCGAGCGTCTTGCTGGCGGCAAGCGACAGCGTCGTGGACTCGCCTTCGTTCATGTCCGCCGCTTGCGAAAGGTCGCCCTCGGGCAGCGAATCGTCCCCAAATCGAACGCCCTGGACTGCTCTGACGGCAGACGCCGACAGGGCGGACAACGCGGGAAGAGGTTGTACAAGGGCAACGGTCAGTGCAAAGAGAACGCCGCATGCAACGCACAGGCCGCCAAGACCAAATAGAACCTGGGGCAAACCTACCGTAGAGCCCCGCAACTCGTCAGCACGGCACTGGACAAGCCAGCCCGCAACGCCCAGCGTCATAGACATCGCAGAATCACCAAGCTGCAGCGCCATGGAAGCCGAGCCGCAGATAACGATGATTAAGAGCGTGGGCCACGAAACGCTCAAGTTGGCAAAAAGCCAGGCGAGTGAGCCGGCAAACATGCCGGCGAGCACCGCCAGCGACACGGCTTCACACAGCAGACCGGCGTCTGCCACCAATGGAATATACAGTTCACAGATCGAGTTGACGCGAGCGATAACGGTATTGACGCACGCATAGAAGCCCCAGCGTGCCGAAGGAATCAAGAGCGCGCATAAAAGCGCTACGGACGCCGCAGCCAAGGCAATCCAGAGGGGAGCCTTTTTCGAAGCCATCAAAACGCCCAAAGCGCCCAGCGCAACGGCCACGCCAACGGCAACGGCCAGCATTATCCCCATGTACGTTGCACTCAGGCACCGAGCAATTGTGCAGCAGAAGCCCGCAGACAATAAAACCGCGGGAGCCACCGACAGGAACATAGCAACAACGCGACCATTCGAAGCGATGCGCTCCGTCGAGGTAAGAGTCACAAAGTTCATCTTAGAGCTCCAGACTCTTGATACGGGCCGAATCACTCGATACCGGGCAATGCGTGATAATGTAGTTGGCTCCGTGCTCGATGCTATACGACTCGACCGAATCCGACACATGGAGTACCGATAGATCGGTCAGACGGCCTATCTCGATATAGGCCTGTTCATCGACGCCCACCGTTACCAGCACCGTTTTGCCAATGCCCTTTGCTGCCACGAGCTTGGCATAGTGCTCGTGCGATGTTGGATAGGCAGGGCCAAGCGGCGTTGCCGTCAAAGCATCAAGCATCCTATTGAACCCACGTCGGTCATCAACGGGATAGACAGCCAAAGAGCCTTCGGGGGCAGCCACGACCACATGATGGTATCCCTGACGTATAAGCGCCAGCGATATCGATGCGGTAAAACCCAGCACCGCAGAAAGAACCTCAGCGTGGCTTGCGTGCTCAAAGTCGCACGCAAACGCACCAAACAAGATGGCAATAGCGTGGTCTTGTGGGCGCGAAGCCTCGCGCACCAGCATGTCGTCAAAACGCGTCGACAGCTTCCAGTGAATCGACTTAACGGCATCACCCTCGTGATAGGGCCTTATGTCAAAGACCTCGGAGGCATCTTGGCCGCTTCGATGGGGATCGTAGCTCGTGCCCTCAAGACCGGCAGAAGCACTTTGGTTAGGAACAACCTGGATGTCGAGCACCTCGGGATAGACCGTAAACAACCCATGAAAGTCTGCATTCTCGAGAGCAAGCGACGTAAAGCCCATCTCATCGACCAGGCGCGCGGTGTCAAGGGTAATCGTGTGCGCACCGCAGACGGTCGAATCGAGCTCCAGCTCAAACAAAGCGGGCCTGCCCGTCGCGGGGGCAAGACTTACGGGATAGACTGTCCGCGCTCCCGTCAGCTGGTTATAAACCGAAAACGACAGCTCCATACGACCGCGAAACATAAGCGGGCGATCCAGTGTGATGCGCAATACAAGAGGCGCGTTGACAACACACGACCGGGGAAGCTCAAAGCTAAGCTTGAGCAGGGCAACGCTCGAACGGCACGCCGCCACCGTAATCACGGGCATGGCGATCAACGCCGCGGCAGCAGCGAGCGCGGCCGCATTGGCGGTAAACACAAACGTGGCGAGCAGGAGCGCGACGGACACGATATAGGTAATCTTGTTGGCAATCATGGGCGTAACGTAGGACGCAAAAGGTAAACGATCCGCTACGAGCGGCCGCGAACCTGACCCATAGACGGGGCGGGAACGGCAGCGAGGATGCGGTCGAGGACGTCGGCGGCGCCAATCGATTCAATACGCGCCTGGGGGCGTAAAACGAGACGGTGGGCGCAAACAGCCTTAAATACCTCGCGCACGTCCTCGGGCACCACATAGTCGCGCTCACGAATCAATGCGCAGGCGCGCGCCATGCGGGTGAGCGCGATAATGCCGCGGGGGCTCACGCCCAGCTCGACAAGATCGTCATTACGGGTCTCCTCGCACAGGCGGACGATATAATCCAGCACCGTGTCGGCAACCTGTACATTGCCCAGGTAGTTTTGGATATCGAGCAGATCATCGCAGGCAACCATGGGCTTAATGTCGTCGAGCGGGTTGGCATAGCGACGTGCCTTGAGGATATCGATCTGGTCCTGGCGCGACGGATAGCCAACAGACAGGCGAACCATAAAGCGGTCGAGCTGGCTATCGGGCAGCGGCTGGGTGCCGGCTGAGCCCACCGGGTTCTCGGTTGCGATACACACAAAGGGACGCGGGACCTGATGTGTCTGCCCGTCGATAGTCACCGCGCGCTCTTCCATAACCTCGAGCAGGGCCGACTGCGTCTTTGCGCTGGTACGGTTAATCTCGTCGCCCAGCAGCATGTTGCAGTTGACGGCACCCCACACAAAGCGAAACGTGCCGGTGTCGCGGTCGAACATCGTAAAGCCCGTTATGTCCGAGGGCAGGGTATCGGGCGTAAACTGCACGCGCTTAAAGTCCAGACTCAGCGCACGCGAAAGAGCCAGGGCCAGCGTCGTCTTGCCGGTACCGGGCACATCCTCCAACAGGATATGACCGCCGGCATAGATGGCCATGAGAGCCTTCTCAATCACATCGCGCTTGCCCAGCAGGGCGCGGCTCACTTCGTTGATGATGCTGCTTGACTGTTCGACGATCACGGTTACTCATTTCCTCGGTAAGCTGCCTCTGCCGTCGCGGCCGCCAGCTGTGCTTTCAAAACGTTCAGATCAATGGGCTTGCCCACATGTCCGTTCATGCCCGCGGCGAGCGAGCGCTCAACGTCCTCGGTGTAGTCATTGGCGGAAAGCGCAATGATGGGAATGGCGGCGGCGTCATCACGATTAAGTCCTCGTATCTGCTCGGCCGCTTCCCAGCCGTTGAGCACGGGCATCTGAATATCCATAAGGATCGCATCGTACGTGCCCGTGGGCATGCTCTGAAATCGCTCAACGACCGCCTGGCCGTTTTCGGCACGATCGACCGCCGTGCCTCGTCTTGCCAGCAACTCAATCACGATCATGGCATTGATTTCGTTATCCTCGGCCAACAGGAATCGCTTGCCCTTAAACTGGTAGGTAAACGACGAACCAAGGGAATCGGGAGCCGTCTCGAGCGTCTGCCCTTTGAGTTTAAGGTCCTCAACCTGCTCGGACGTGGCCAGGCGCAGCGGGATGTAGGCCGAAAACGTTGAGCCACGACCGGGCTCGGTATCGACGACGATCTCGCCGCCCATCAGGTCGACGAGCGCGCTCGTAATGGCCATGCCCAGGCCCGTTCCGCCGTAGCGGCGCGCGATGGTGCGGTCCTCCTGCTCAAACGGCTTAAAGATTTTGCTGACGTAGCGAGGATCCATGCCCTTGCCCGTGTCGCGCACGCGCAGCATATAGCTCACGCCGCCGTCTGCCTGGTACATCTCGCGCAGAGTCACGGTAACGCTGCCGCCCTGCTCGGTAAACTTGACCGCATTGGAGATAAAGTTGATGACGATCTGCGACAGGCGCATGCGGTCGCCCACGACAAAAACGTTTTCGCAGTCCTCCAGATTGACCGAGTACGTAAGCCCTTTGTCGGCTGCCTGCGAGCTAAACAAGCGCTCGATCTCGTCGGCAAACAGACGCATATCAAACGGCGCATCGTCAAGGCGCACGCGCCCGCTGTTGAGGCGGCTCATATCGAGCATATCGTTGATAAGCGAAAGCAAGTAGGCCGAAAGCTGCGAGGCGCGAGACAAGTCGTCCATCAGGCGAGGCTCATCTGCATGATGCTCGCGGGCAAGCGAAATCATGCCCTCGATGCCATTGAGCGGCGTGCGGATCTCGTGGCTCATCTGGTTCATATAGTCCGTGCGCGCGTTGGCGGTCTCGACGGCGCGATCGCGCTCGGACTCCGCTTTGGCGATACGCTCGTTTTCGGTCGTCACATCGACTGCAGAAACCAGGTACTGCGTGCCGTCTTGAATGAGCGCAATCGTAAACCTAATGCTGAGCTGCGTTTTTTCTCCATGGGGCGCATGGTAGGAGCACAGAAGGTTCAGCGGAGTCGCGTGGTCCCAGTCCCTCACCTGTCGCTGTATGCGAACACGGTCGCTATCGGGAATAAAACGGTACAGCGTCTCGATGTCGTCGCCAATACGTTCGGGCGATACGCCAAAGACGCGTTCAAAATTTGGGGTGATATAGAGCGGAAGACAGTCGCTGGCACGCAAGACCAGCGCAACGTTGGGCCCTTGCTGCGCAAGCGCCTCTTCAAACAGTCGACGCGCTCGGTCCGCGTCGGGCTTCTCGTGTGAACCGAACAGCCCCAATATGCCCCCTTTTCATATTTCGGGGTTTAGTCTACCAGCTCAAAGGCACTTTACAGAGATAATACCCAGCTAAAGTTAGCAATTAATGATGCAAAACGCGCCCGAGGCAACCTTGCCATCGGGCGCGTTTTGTTATTCAGGCCAGATAAACTGGGTGCGGCCGGCCTCGCCGCCATCGATCAGCAGGCTCTGCCCGGTCATAAACCGGTTGGTCACGCCCACAAAGTAGATCCACTCGGCGATCTCTTGGGCAGTAGCCCAGCGTTTAAGCGGCGTGAGCTCCATAATCTGATTCCACAGGCGCTCGTCTTCCATCACGCAACGGTTGAGCGGCGTGATAACGCCGCCCGGGTCCACACTGTTGGCGATGGCCTGCGGCGCCAGGCGGTTTGCAAGGTTCTTGGTGTAGGCGATAACGCCGCCCTTGCTGGCGGCATAGGCGGGAAACTCCGATCCCGTATGCCCGCTCGCCGACCCCACATTGACCACGGATGTAATGGCCGGCGCCGGCTTGGCGGCAAGCCCCTCCCCCACAAAGGCGTAGTGCTCGGTCACGTTGATGGTGCCACGCAGGTTGGCGGCAATATCGTCGGCCGAATCCTGTGTACCGGCAACGTTCACGATCACCTGGGGTTCAAGCTCGTCTGGAAACGAATCCGGCTCGCGGACATCAACGATCAGATGGCGATAGTGCTCGTGCTCGACTGCCGCCGGCAGCAGATCAAAACCCACGACCTCGTGACCCTCGTCCAAAAAGCGCTGCACGCACGCGGCTCCAATACCACCCGAAGCACCCGTGATCAAAACCCGCATATGTGCTCCTTAGGCGATTGCGTGGCGCTCGAGGTACTCGGCGCCCACATTCTCGCGCTCCCAGCCACGCACGACCTTGTAGCCCACGGGGCTCAGGAAGACCTCGCACAGCAGCTCGGCAACAGCGCCGGTCAGCGAGCACATAAGGACCTGTACCCAGGTCCAACCAAAGAACGTGTGGCTCACCACAATGGCAAAGACCAGGTTGTCGATAAACTGGCCAACACCCGTGGACACATAGGAGCGGAAGGCAAAGCTCGCAAAGTTATTCTTTTTGAGCATACGGCCGAGCGACTGGTTGAGCGTGGAGTTCACCACGGCAGAAACGAGCATGGCGAGCGAAGATCCAAACACCACGTACCAGGTGCCGCCGATGGTAGCATTAAGGGCGGTGTTGACCTCGATCATGCCCGTGTCATAGTAGGCGCCCCACATGCCGGGCGTGAGCGAGCACAGCCAAAAGCACAGACTCACGGCCAGGTTGACCGCCAGCGCGAGGATAGAGATTTTGATGGATGCCTTGGCGCCAAAGCGCTTGCAGATCATGTCCTGGCACAAAAACGAAACCCAGCTCACCACAAAGCCGCAATCGAGTGCCAGATACGGCAGGCTGATGAGCTCTTTGTTGGCCAGCAGGTTCATCATGATGACGCTCACGAAAAACAGCGAAACCGTTGCCGCGGGAATGCTCCGCAACAGGACCTTGTAGTCCTCCATGACCTTCTTGATCATTATGTACTCCTTTGGTTTTAGGTTTAACGAGCAGGATATCGGACCCGAACTGCTCGGACGCCTCGGTCTTGAGACGACGGTGGGTATGATAGCCGCTCGCGCGGCATCAGGCAAGCAAACGGCGCGGCAGCCCCGCAGGGCCACCGCGCCGGCACACTAAAAGGCTACGTTGCCAAACTCCGACAGAATCAGGTCGGGGTTGTGGTCGGTTGCCCAGTCCACGTTCCACGGACTCGTGAACAGCAGCAGCTTACCGCCGCGCATGTCCTCGACGCGCAGGGTGTCGCGCGTGAGCGAAAGAGCCGGGATATCGATGGTATCGGGGTCGTTCTGGATCCAGCGGATGTCGGTATAGGGCAGCGGCTGGCGACGAACCTCAACACGGTACTCGGCCTTAAGGCGGCGCTCGAGCACCTCAAACTGCAGCACGCCGACCACGCCTACGATGACGCTCTCCATGCCGGCACCCAGCTCACGGAAGATCTGGATGGCGCCCTCCTGGGCAAGCTCCTCCATGCCCTTTACGAACTGCTTGCGCTTGAGCGTGTCGACCTGCGTGATGCGGGCGAACATCTCGGGGGCAAACGTCGGGATCTGCGGATACTGCACGTGGCGCTTGCCGGAGCACACGGTGTCGCCGATGCTAAAGATGCCCGGGTCGAACAGGCCCACGATATCGCCCGCATAGGCCTCGTCCACGATGGCGCGGTCGTCGGCCATCATCGAGGTGCCCGTCGCCAGCTTGAGCTTGCGGTTACCCTGCACATGGAAGGCATCCATGCCGCGCTCGAACTTGCCCGAGCAAATGCGCACAAAGGCAATGCGGTCGCGGTGGTTCTTGTCCATGTTGGCCTGGATCTTAAACACGAAGCCGCTAAAGTCGTTCTCGGCGGGCGCGACCGGCTCGCTGGTGAGTGTATCGGTATAGGCGCGCGGCGTCGGGGCCAGACGCAGGAACTCTTTAAGGAAGGGCTCCACACCAAAGTTGGTGAGTGCCGAGCCAAAGAACGCCGGGCTCAGCTTGCCGCAGGCCACGGCATCCAGGTCGAGCTCGTCACCGGCGCCATCGAGCAGCTCGATGTCGTCCATCAGGTTCTTGTGGTTCTCCTCGCCAATAAGCTCGTCCATGGCCGGATCGCCCAGCTCGGCCTCGACCTCGGCGACCTTCTTGGTGGCGTTGGCGTGGCCGTCGCCCTCAAAGGCAATGACGCGACGGGTCTGACGATCGAACACGCCGCGGAAGTTGCGGCCGCTGCCGATCGGCCAGTTCATGGGATACGTATTGATACCCAGGACGTTCTCGATCTCTTCCATGAGCTCAAACGGATCGCGAGCCTCGTGGTCGAGCTTATTCACAAAGGTGAAGATGGGAATATGGCGCAGCGTACAGACCTTAAAGAGCTTTTTGGTCTGGGCCTCGACGCCCTTAGCGCCGTCGATGACCATGACTGCGGCGTCGGCGGCCATAAGGGTACGGTAGGTATCCTCCGAGAAGTCCTGGTGGCCGGGGGTATCGAGGATGTTGACGCAGGCGCCATTATAGGTGAACTGCAGCACCGAGGAGGTAACGGAAATGCCGCGCTCCTTCTCGATGTCCATCCAGTCCGAGACGGCGTGCTTGGCCGAGCTCTTGCCCTTGACCGAACCGGCAGTCTGGATGCTGCCGGTATAGAGCAGCAGCTTCTCGGTAAGCGTGGTCTTACCGGCGTCCGGGTGGCTGATGATCGCGAATGTGCGGCGCGACGAGATTTCATCCGACAGGCTTGCCATGCGGATCCTTTCTTGCATTGAGTGCATTACGTCGATGTAACCGCACTATTGTAGCCGCGAAATCCCGCTCTAGGGCGCCTATCAGGACAAATTCATCAGTTGGGGCCTAGGCAGCCGGCCCAATCCGTATTTGCCTCTTGCATAACTGTGCATAGTGTATATATACTGTGCTTACCGGTTATATACACGTGTAGCCCATCAGCTAAGGAGCCGCTGTGGACATCATCCTATCCAATTCGAGCGATAAACCCATCTACGAGCAAATAGCCTCGCAGGTCAAAGCTCAGATCCTTTCGGGCGCACTCGCTGCGGGAGCCAAACTCCCCAGCATCCGTGCGCTCGCGAGCGACCTCGGTGTGAGCGTCATTACCACCAAGCGTGCCTATGCCGACCTGGAGCAGCTCGGCTTTATCTGCACCGTGCAGGGCAAGGGCTGCTTTGTCGCCAAGGGCAACCAGGAGCTCTTGCGCGAAAACCAGCTCTGTCATATCGAAGAGTTGCTTGCGCAGGCCGCCACACAGGCCGAAACCCTGGGCGTCACGCGCGACAAACTGCACGAAATGCTCGACCTGGTGGCCCCCGAAACCATGCAGTAGCCATCTGCAAGAAAGGCTATACCATGCAAAACTTGCTAGAACTCAAAGGCGTCTCACGCCGCGTAAGCGACCGCTTTTCGCTACGCGATGTCACACTCGCCGTGGAGCCCGGCCAGATTGTCGGCTTTGTGGGCGCAAACGGCGCCGGCAAGACAACGACTATTCGCGCCGCGCTTGGGCTTATCAAACTCGATACCGGCGAGGTGCATCTGTTTGGACAGCGCTGCGACACCAACGCGCCCGACGAGACGCAGCGCCACCTGCACTCCCGCGTAGGCCTTGTCCTGGACACGTGCCCCTTCCCCTCCACGCTCAAGGTGGGCCAGATCGAGAGGCTCGTAGGCCCGGCGTACCCCACGTGGAGCTGCGAAACGTTTGCCGGGTTCATCGACCGATTTTGCCTCGATCCCAAGGCAAAGGTCAAAGACCTCTCCCGCGGCATGGGCATGAAGCTGCAGCTCGCGTGTGCGCTCAGTCACAATGCCAAGCTGCTCGTTTTGGACGAAGCCACCGCGGGCCTCGATCCCATGGCGCGCGAAGAGCTGCTCGACGAGCTGCTTGCCTTTGTCGCCGACGGCCAACACAGTGTGCTGCTCTCGAGCCACATTACGTCCGACCTCGATCGCGCCGCCGACCGCGTCATCTGCATCGATAACGGCTCGATTATGTTTGACCTGCCGCGGGAGGACATTACCGACCGCGCCGGCATCGCCCACTGCACGCAAGCACAGGCCGCCGACCTCATGGTTTGCGTCGAAGGCGCCCGCGCCGCCCGCCACGCCTATAGCGTGGACGTGCTCGTGCCCAACCGTCGCGAAGCGCTCGAAGCCTTCCCCGAGATTCCCTGCGATCGGGCAACCATTGATGACTATCTTCGCCTCATACTGAAAGGGGCTTCGAAATGAAACGCGCCTTTATGTCCGAGCTCGCCATCGTTCGCACGCTTGTCCCGAGCATTGCGGGCGTCGGCTTGTTCATCTTCGTCGTGCTGACGCTCGCCAACGCGTCGGATGGCGATTCCGGCATGAGCGCCGGCGCCTGCGCGGTCAGTGCCATGTCACCCATCATGGTCATGAGCTCGCTGGCCGGCTTCGACAATCAAAACGGATGGGAGCGTTATCGGGCGACGCTGCCCTTCTCGCGCAAAGACATTATTTGTGCCCGCTACCTGTGCATCGTTGTCTTCTCGGCCATCATGGCCTGCGCCGCCGTGCTTTTGAACATCATCGCCCTTCCGCTCTTCAACAGTGCGGGCGTGACCTCGACAGGACAAAACGTCTTTGAGATCGCAATCGCCTCGGCAGCCTCGATGCTCATCTCACTCATGATGGTATTTCTGGCGCAGCCGCTGTTCTTTCGCTTTGGACACATGGAGGCGCTGCGCCTTTCCGTCGGCCTGTTTGCCCTGCTCGGATGCCTTGCCATGGCCGCACTGAGCTCCTCCAACCCCATCAGCAACTGGCTCATGTCGATTGCCGGAGCGAATCCCGACCCTGCCGTTCTGGGCTGTCTGTGTGCAGGCATCGCCGCACTTGCCCTCGCGCTATGTGCAATCAGCTGCACCGTCAGCACCAAGGTCTATCGGGCACGCGACCTGTAAGCACGCGAGTCTTGATCCACGAAGGGCGTGATCGCCCCCTCCCCACAAATCCGCGGCAAACGGCATGTCCCCGGCGTACGCTACCGCGCTACTTGCGCAGCGGCTTGGGCAGCGGAATGCCTGCTGCAATGACGGCGGCGATGATCATGCAGACGATACCCTTGAGCGGGAAGCACATAAGCAGCAGGCCCACGACCATGACGGGCTGACGCATAACGGCGCCCATCGTCGAGGCGGTGCAGACGGCGACGCAAAAGACCGGATCGGCGCCGGTAAGGATAGCGAAGCCGTAGCCCAGGCTCACGCCCGAAAAGATAACCGGGAAGAAGTGACCGCCGCGCCAGCCCAGGTTGATGAGGGCGGGCGTCAGCATGGCCTTGACCAGACCGGTCGCGATAAGCACGCCGGCGGGAATGGTCAGGTAGGTTTCCATGAGCACGTCGGCCTGGGTCTCGCCGGCAAACATGGTGTAGGGCAGGACCGTGCCGCAGATGGCGAGCGCCAGACCAGCCAGCATTGCCTTAACGACAGGACGCTCTCCTATGGCCCGGGCAAACGCTTCGCTCGCGTGCTCAGAGACAAAGTACAGCCAGCCGCAGATTGTTCCGATCAGCGACAGAGGAATGAGCCAGGTAAGCTCCAGGTTGCCCACCTCGGCGGCCTCGAACCTGGGCATGCCCATGCCGCCGCCCACAAGCTGGCCAAGCAGCAGGTAGGTACCCAGACCGCCGGCAATCGCAATGCCGTAGACCACGGTCTTTTGCGCCTTGGGCAGCTTGATCGTGATCTCATTGGACGCGGACTCATCGTCATTAGCGCCCTGGCCGTCGGCGCTACCGGCGAGCGGCGCCACAAAGCCAAACACGGGCGCGGTGAAGAGCGCCGTCAGGGCAGCTTGGGTACCCAGCAGCGTGAGCTGCCTAAACTCGGCGCCAAAGCGACGCATGCGGTCGCCGACCCAGCTGCACAGACCCGCAATGACGCCGGTCAGGCCGGCCTCCGGTCCAATGCTTCCGCCAAATAGCAGTGGCAGCAATGCCGCAAGCGAAAGCTTGCCCAAGTTGTCGTACGGGTAGCGGCCGTCGCGCTTTACCTTGACCATCACTTGGTTGAGGTCATCGGTCTTGGTGCCCGTCATCTTTTCGTACAGACCGATCAGCAGGCCGCCCAGCAGGCAGACGAAAAACGGATACGGCAAAAAACCGAACGGACCGCTCGCGAGCTCGGGCGAAGCGACGCCCAGCATATGCGGGATCTCGGTCCATAGATAGTCGATACCGTGCTCCATCGCAAAAAAGAACAGCCAGACCGCGGCGCCTGCAAACGCACCGGTCACGGCCACGCTAACTAAAAACAGCGCACGGTTTTTGGGTTTTGCAAGGTTGTCCATCGGGACCTCCCGTGGTCTAAATCGACAAAGATACGTTTTATTGTAGGACGGGCACAGCGCGGACGGGCCAACCATCTACGCCTCAAACGGCACCGTTGGGCGCCGCACACGCGATGGCCCCAAGGCCTAGTTGTCGATAATCGATGCAATTTGGTGCAGGTCGTCGGCAAAGTAGATGCCGGCCTGACGCTGCGAGCTCGATAGGCCTTTATCGATCATGTGCTCGAGCAACGACCTAAGGTCGTTGTAGTAACCGTCCAAGTTGTACAGGATGCACGGCGCGCTCAGATGTCCCAACGACACGGCCGACATGACCTCGGCAATCTCCTCGAGCGTGCCCGTACCGCCCGGAAAGGCGACGAACGCATCGCCGAGCTCGATCATCTTGGCCTTACGCTCGGCCATGTCGCTCGTCACGATCAGGTCATCGATACCATCGTGCTGAAACTCGGCCTCGATAAAAAAGCTCGGCTCAACACCGGTCACGCGCCCGCCGGCATCGAGCACGCTATCGGCGAGCGCGCCCATCAGTCCCGACTTGGACCCGCCGTATACCAGCGCGTGCCCGTTGGAGCCAATCCAGTTGCCCAGCTCTTGCACCGCAGGCAGAAACGCCGGGTCATTGCCGACGCTGGCGCCCAGATACACGGTGATATTCATATTTTGTCCCCCTTATCGTGACGCGCGGCGCCCGCCCTAGCGTTGGCGTCGGCGATATTCGCGCACGCGGCGCGACAGGTCAGCGAGCTCGTCACGATCGAGCTCTTCCAAATGCTCAAGATCATCCATAAAGCGCGCCATGGTGTCCTTTTGGCGCAGTTTAATGAGCGTATTGCAGTAGTTCACCGCCACACCCGTGAGCATGGCGATGTAGAAGATGCTGATGACGCTCAAAACGACGGTGATAGCGCGGGCAACGGGCGTTTCGGCCGGGATATCGCCAAAGCCAATCGTCGATACGGTCTCAAAGCTAAACCAGAGGCCATCGCCAAACGTAAGGGTCGCAGGGTCGGACAGCCAGACGGCCGTCGAGCACAGCAGGTAGAAGATAAAGAACAGGCCGGTGATACGCGCAAAGCCAGCCTGGCGCAACACGTCGGCAAGCGTCCTCAACTTGTTCATCGCGACCCCTTTTCCCAGACGCCCCATCACGTTGCTCGGTATTGTCGCACATCCGGCACTTGGGGACGTTCCTTTTGTGTCGAACAGATTGGGAACGTCCCTAAGTGCCAACTCCGGCAAAGAGTGTCCCCAGCGACTAGTCGTTTAAGAACGTCCCCAATGACTACCCATCTGCCGGGTGTTAGGGTGGCTGAGCTGGTATCCTTATGCGGTATTATCTCGACTCGATGGGATTGCATGTGAAACCTTCCGCCGTCCTTCGCTTAGCTCTATATCGCGCCCTAGCCGTCGCGCTTACCGCGCTCGCCGTACTGAGCACCGTCCTGCCCGCACCTGCCTTTGCCGCTGACTCAGACCAGCAGGTCAAGACAGTCCGCGTCGGCTGGCTTGTCAACAACGAGGGGTTCCAGGAAGGCACACCGGGCGAGCGCCTCTCGGGATGGGGCTACGAGTACCTCCAGACCCTCTCGTACTACACCCCTGGCTGGCAGTACGAATACGTGTCCGGCACCTTCACCGAGCTCATGGACATGCTCGAGAAGGGCGAAATCGACCTCATGCCCAACATCTCGCATTCAGTAGAACGCGAGCAAAAGTTACTCTTTTCCTCAAACCCCGAGGGCACCGAGCGCTACTACATCTACGCCAAGCCCGATCGCGACGATCTGGCCAAGGGTGACCCCCAGGCACTCCAAGGCCTCACCATCGGCTGCAACTCTGGCGTTATGCAAACCTTCGTCGGCCAGCAGTGGCTCGCCAACGAAGGCGTCACCTGTACCTATAAAGAAATCGACACCGGCGGTGCCCTCTTTGCGGCACTTTCAGACGGCGAGGTCGACGCTGTCATCATGAACGACACCATTTCGTCGCCCGATGCGTCGCCCATGTTCTACGTAGGCTCGAGCGACTACTATTTTGCCGTTCCCAAAAGCCGCCCCGATCTGATGAACGACATCAACTCGGCCATGGCGGCAATCAACCGCACCAACCCGCGCTACAACGACGAAGTCAAATCCAACTACTCGGCGCAAAATAGCGGATCCGCATCACTTACCAACTCCGAACGGTCGTGGCTCAAGGCCAATAACAACACGCTTACACTTGGTTATCTCAACAACAATCTCCCCTTCTGCAACCAAGATGCAAACGGAGAAATGGAAGGGTCACTCGTCTCACTCGTTACGACGCTCCACGACAAATTTGGCATTACCGTACACACGCTCGCTTTTTCAAGCAACCAGCAAATGATGGAAGCGCTCTCAAAGGGAAATATCGACATCGCCCTACCGGCATTTCGCGACTACTGGCTTGCCGAGCAAATGGGGACCGTTCAATCGATTTCGATGGGAACGATCTCTCTTACCGCCATCCACGCCACCAGCGATCTCAACAAGGATCTCCGTAATATCTGTTGCACAGGGTTTTCCATCGTCAACCGCAGCGAATTAAAAACTATGTTTCCAAATGCAAATGTAACCGAGTATCCGTCTGCAGACGACATGCTTTCTGCCCTTAAGGACGGAAGATCAAGCTGCATCGTTGTTCCCAACGCACAGCTGGAAACCATCCGAGATAGCTACGATATCAGAGACTACGAGATACAGGAACTCTCACGCACGGCCGAACTTTCTTGCCTTATGCGACGCGGAAATCCCGAATTATTGAGTATCGTCAACAAGGGCATCATCAACGCCGGAGAATCGCTTTCTGCGAACAATTATTCCTCTACGTCGTATAGCGCACAGGAATCAGACGCGTTCAGGTTTATATATCGTCATCGTAGCTCGATTGTCGTCATCATCGTCGGTGTACTGTTGGCTGGGGTAGCGGTTCTAACCTGGGCCCTGCAGCGAGCCAGAGTAGAGCAAAACAAGGCACTCGCCGCCAATGCGGCCAAAACGGCCTTTCTCGCCCGCATGAGCCATGACATCCGCACGCCGCTCAACGGCATTCTGGGGCTCATCGAAATTGAAGAATTGCACGAAGACGATGTCGATGCCGCCCGTAAAAACCGAGCTAAGGCGCGAATCGCCGCCAACCATCTGCTCTCACTCATCAACGACATTCTAGAAATGGGCAAGATTGAAAATGGTAAGCTAACGCTTGAGCATGTCTCATTTAACCTCGAAGATCTCTGCAACGATGCAATTGTTCTGTGCAAGCTCCGCGCTTCCGATCGCAATATTACGATGCAGGATCAAAGAGCACATCCCCTCTGCAATCCACATGTAATGGGAAGCCCCACTCATGTACGTCAGATTATCATCAACCTGCTCGACAACAGCATCAAGTACAACAAAGATGGCGGGACTGTCGCTTTTGCATCGCAGATTAAACCGATCGATGATAGCCAGGTGCTCTTTTGCTTTAGCGTCTCGGACACCGGCATCGGCATGTCGCCCGAGTTTCTTAAACACATCTACGAACCGTTTGCCCAAGAGGGCAACGATGCCCGCAGTAAATTTCAGGGAACTGGCATGGGCATGCCGATCGTCAAATCGCTCATAGACATGATGGGCGGCACGATTGAGATTTCGAGCGAGGTCGGCGTGGGAAGTACGTTCAACGTCCAGATTCCGCTCGATATCGATAAGCACCCTCGGGCAAAAGGATGTGCGGACGAGCCAGCAAGCAGCTGCTCGCTTGCCGGCATGAACGTTCTTTTGGCCGAAGACAACGAGCTCAATGCCGAAATTGCCCAGGCCCTGCTCGAAAGCGAAGGCATCGTCGTAACTCGCGCCGCCGACGGCAAAGAAGCGGTCGAACTATACACTAGTCGTCCCGCCGGCAGCTTCGATGCGATCCTGATGGACATCATGATGCCGGGTATGGATGGCTACGAGGCAACTCGCGCGATTCGTCTGAGCGAGAAGGCCGATGCAGCCGACATCCCCATCATCGCGCTCACCGCCAACGCCTTTGCCGAGGACGCCAAGGCGGCACACGATGCCGGCATGAACGCCCATCTGCCCAAACCGCTCGACTTTAACAAGCTCAAAAGCATGCTCGCCCGCATCAGGCAAAACGGAACTGTTTCGCTATAGTTTGTGCCCAACTGCCATGCACAGTTAGAAAGGAAGCCGACGATGTTTAGACCCTTACGCCGAAAGAAACGTGCCATCACCGACAAGGAGGCGCGCGAGCTGCTGGCCACCTGTAAGCGCGGCGTCTTTGCCGTTAACGGCGATGATGGCTACCCATACGCCATTCCCGTCAACTACTTCTTTGACCCCAAGCACGACAAGATTTATCTCCATGGCGCCAAGGCTGGCCACAAGGTCGATTCGCTCAGGCGTGATGACAAAGTCTGCTTTACCGTTTACGGCAACGAGTGGTACAAGGACGATGACTGGGCTCCCTATATTATGAGTACCGTGGTCTTTGGCCGTTGCCGTCTGGTAGATGAGGCCCCCGCGTTTATCGAGGACAAAGTCCGCCAGCTCGCGCTTAAGTATTACCCTTCCGCCGAAGAAGTCGAGGAGGAAATCGCCAAAGACATCAAGGGCGTCCAACTCTACGAGATTTCGATTGAGCATCTTTGCGGCAAGCAGATCCATGAAAAGTAAGCCCAAAAACAGGTCCTGCAAATAGCAAAATGGCTCGGTTCCAACCAGTATTGGAACCGAGCTATTTGTTTATGAAGCGTCGGCGGCTATGTGCGCAAGCGCCTCAACGAGATCCTGAGAACTCACGGGTTTGCTCAGATGCGCGTTCATGCCCGCCTCGCGCGAAAGCCTACGGTCGTCGGCAAAGGCATTGGCGCTCACGGCGATAATCGGCGTGGTCGCGGCGTCCTCGCGATCGAGCGCTCGAATCTGACGCGTGGCCTCAAGGCCATCGATGCCGGGCATCATGATGTCCATCAATACCACGTCGTACTCGTGCGGCGCACTCGCGGCAAACGTCTCGACGGCAGACTCGCCATCTTTGACATGTGTCACGACGGCACCGGCGCGGTCGAGCGTAAACTGTGCGATCTCGGCATTCAGGTCGTTATCCTCTACGAGCAAAACGCGCAGGCCCTGGAGCACGTCGCTGTCGCCTGCATCCACGCGAACTGCCTGGGGAATCTCGGAACTCTTGCACTTCTCAAACGGCAGGCAAATGGTAAACGTCGTCCCCTGCCCCAAGGCGCTCGTAAAGCTCATGGTTCCGCCCATAAGCTCGACCAACTGTTTGGCAATAGACGCGCCCAGGCCAGTTCCCGATGAAGAGCCTTCCACCTGTTGTTCCTCGCGGCTGAACGGCTCGTAGAGGTGCTGTTGAAACTCCTCGCTCATGCCAATGCCGTTATCGGCGATCGTGTATTCATAGACGGGGACACCGTCCACCGGCTCCACCTCGCGGCATGCCAGGCGAACATAGCCGCCCTGGCGGTTGTACTTGACGGCATTACCGGCAATATTGAGCAACAGACGCTTGAGGTGCGTCACGCTCACCCGGGCATAGGGATGATCAAGAGTCCGTTGGTCGCAGATAATTGTCACCAGGCGCTCCTCGGCCTGGCGCTCCAGAATATCGCACACCTCACGATTGAGGGCCACCATATCTGTAGGCACGAGATTCAGGTCGACCTGCCCGCTCTCCAAGCGGCTCATATCGAGTGCCTCGTTCGCAAGGTCGAGCAGCAGTCCCGACGCCGTCCAGATCTTTGAGCGGCACTCAGTCTGCTTTTGCAAGTCGTCCGCGTTGGCATTGCCCACCTCGACCATACCGCGAATGCCGTTGATGGGCGTGCGCAGGTCGTGACTCATGCGACGCAGGAACTCCGTCTTTGCAGAGTTGGCAGACGAGGCTTCGCGCGCTGCCTTTGCCAGCTTGTCGCCATAGTCGCGCTCCTGCAGCAACAGGTCGGCAAAGCGTTGGCTCTCGGCGCGGCGGCGCACCAACACAACAGTGGCTATAACACCGCCGTAGAGTGCCAACACACTGGCAACAACAGCGGCAACAACCTCAAAGTAACGCTGCGCGGGAGCATAGGTGTACACGTAAAAATCGCGCGCTTTACCAAATGTGCCCAGATACCACTCACCGCTGTCGTTGACCAATCTGACCTTACCAGCCAGGCAACGCTCCTTAATGCCGTTGACAACGATGGCATCCGTCGCAGGCAAATCGAACACGCCTGACACGGCGGGCTCAACAGCGTTGGTCGCAACGACCTTACCGTCGTTTTCAATCACGATGTTACCGCTATCGATGGTCTCATAACCATCGAGCAAGCTCTGCAACTTGAGTGTATTGCTCGCGACCGCCTTGGCGCTCTGGTGCCTCACCGCGACAACGATGCCCTCACCGTCCCGCCGGGCCACGCAGCCAATGTCTGCGACCGAGTCGTCCGCAAGCGCAATGCGAGCGGTATAGGACTTAAGCGGATGGGCTGCCACCTCCAGCACAGGTGCCTCTTTGAGATTCGCAGCGAGCGACTCGTAGCCCACGTCATCCTTCGAGGACTCGGACACCAAGTTGCCCGATGCATCCGTTACGATCAGCGCTGTCACATTAAACTGGTCAGCATATTGCTCCAACGTAGCGTTATCCACCGAGCCGTCGCGCTCCATATCGCGCGCCGCCTCTCCGGCGATCTCCATAACGCGAATCAGGTTTTTGGTCGCATAGGCGCTGTTGAACGCATCGTAGGAAAGGCTCTGTGTCGCCACGTAATCGACAACGTCGGCAAAGCGCTGCTCGGCCTGAGCTGTCGTGTAGGCGTAGCTCGTCACGCCGGCAACAATCGAGAGCGCTATCCCCAACAGGACGACGATGAGCCATTCCCGTGCCGAACGATCGCCCCGCTCCTGAGCGGTGTGGTCGGACGCATCAATCATGACAGGCCCTCCACATTCAAAAACGGCGAAGGGTCATCAAAGTACTTTGACACCAGGCGTTCCATGGTGCCATCGGCAAGCATTTCTTGGTAGGCGTGGGTGAGCTTAACGTCAATGCCGCGTGTGTCGTTGAGATCGAAAGCGGTGCCCAAACCAACCTCTAGCAGCGGCTCAGACAGAATGCGATACGTCACGCCATAGTCTTTTTCGTAAGTAAGCAGCGAGGACTCATGCGCGGCGATGGCGTCGACTAGGCCCTCGACAAGCGCCGGGTTCAGGTACGAGCGGTCCGAAAAGCTATAGAGCTCCTTAATCTGCGGAACGTTTTGGTTGGTGTGATTGAGCAGAATCGATTCGGGCTTGGTGGTGGACTGGACCGCCACGACCCTACCCTCAAGATCGGCAAGCGTGTAGATATCGCTTTCGGGATCGACAGCAACCACCTGTCGGCTCGCAAGGTACGGCCCCGCCCAGCGATACTCGCCTTCGCGGCCCGTCATACTAAAGCTGCCCATGACGCAATCGAGCTCGCCGCTCGCCAGCAGCTCTTTCTTCTTTTCCCAGTCGATCAGCTGGTACTTTGGCTTGTAACCAATGCGGCCCAAAGCCTCGGTCAAAATATCGACATCCAGGCCAACAATATTGCCGTACTCGTCGCTATACACAAACGGCGGATAGAGGTCGCTGCCGACGTTGAGCGTCTTAAGGTTGTCGTCTTTGACCTGCGAGGCGGCCGCGCCTTCTGATGCAGACGCCGCGGCCCCGTCATTCGACCCGGAACAGCCAGCTATCGCCACGACAAAGGCACTCACCACTGCAAGCGCAACAAACAACGGTATGGCGACCGAGCGACGAGGCCTTTTCATCGAGCTCCAGACAATCCTGTTTACAGACTCAAGAGCTGAATAATAGCAGACAAAACCGCGCTCGCGCTCAATGGTTACAGATGCTTTACCATACAGGGCCTTCCAGCCAATCTGGCAGACAGCCCCGCATGCAGCGCTCACTTACCGTGCATTAAAAACGTAGCGGTCCAAGCGGTCGCACGCTTCCCTTACACGCGAAAGCGGCAGCGCCAGATTCACGCGAATGTGGCAAGGTCCATGGAATGGACGGCCGTCCTGATAGCCCACGCCCACACGTGTGCCCTCGTCGAGCAGCCACTGAATATCGTGGCCATGATCGCGGCACCACTCGGTGCAGTCCAGGAACACCATATACGTGCCCTGCGGGCGCGAATATGACACGCCCTCAAAATGTTCGTCTACGTAATCGCAGAAATAGGCGATGTTGCCCTGGATGACCTGGTTGAGCTCATCGACCCACTCGTAGCCCTGCGGCTGGTAGGCGCCGATAAGCGCGTGCATCGAAAGGACGTTCATCTCGTTGTAGTGGGTCTTGTTGGACACGGCGCACACGCGGTCGTGCAGTGTCTCGTTATAGATGATGTGGTAGCTGCCGACCAGGCCCGCCAGGTTAAACGTCTTGCTCGGCGCATAGAGGGCGACCGTGCGCATGCGGGCATCCTCGCTCACCGACTGCGTCGGGATGTGCTTATGACCGGGCATGATGATGTCGGACCAGATCTCGTCCGAGATCACCACGCAATCGTGCTGACGATAGATATCCATGGCGCGCTCGATCTCGTCGCGCTCCCATACGCGGCCGCAGGGATTGTGCGGCGAGCAGAACACCGCAGCATGGATGTGGTTTTGGGCGAGCTTTCGCTCCATGTCCTCAAAGTCCATGCGCCACACGCCCCGATCGTCGAGCTTAAGCGGGCTGTGGACAATGCGATAGCCCGCGGCTTCGATAGACTTGCTAAAGCCGATGTAGGTGGGACTGTGGACCAGTACCGCATCGCCCGGCTGGACATATGCGCGCAGCGTCGACACGACACCGCCCAGCACGCCGTTTTCGTAGCCGATATGCTCCGGCGCCAAGCCCTCAACGCCGTTGCGACGGCTTTGCCATTCGATGATGCGGTCGAAGTACTCGTCACGCGGATTGAAATAGCCAAACATGGGATGCTGGGCGCGCTGAATGATGTGTTCCTGAACCGTGGGCACCGTGGCAAAATTCATATCCGCCACCCACATGGGGATGCGGTCGAAGCCCTCGTCGGGTGCGTTCGGAGCCATGTCGGGAATTTCTCCCCAGGAGTCAACGGCGATGGCGTCCATACCGTGGCGGTCGATAAGCGAGGTAAAGTCGTATTTCATGCTGAGCTCCCGTGCAAAGCGGATTGTTTCGGTAGGCGTTATTGTCCACCAGCGTGGGCGGTTTTGGAGCGGAGTTTGGCGCTTAATTTGACGGGTGCGGACGAATGGCTGGTTAGTCTCGCGCGTCGTTGATGACGGTTATCGTCAACCTGGTTCCGTCGACCGTAAACGATATGTCAAGCCCAGCGTAAGCCAAATGGTAAACGCGGTTTGGCTCGTGTTTGCTGCCCGCACGGCGCGGATCTTGGCGGAGCACCTCGATCAAGCCGGGGAGCTTTGTGTCCGGGACCATGTCCCGCAGCGCTTGCGGGAGCTCGACATCGAGCTCTTGCCATGGCGCGTCCTCAATCCAGCCGCCCGTCGCATCCGGGTGACAGTCCGCAAACGGAATGTAAGGCTTAATGTCGTAGATGGGCGTACCGTCGCGCAGGTCGGCCCCCAGCACATGGATGATGGGACCATCGTCGGTGAGCTCGACACGATCAAGCTTGACGCAGGTGAGCCCGATGGGATTAGGGCGAAACGGACTGCGCGTGGCAAACACGCCCACGCGTTCGGCTCCACCCAGACGCGGTGGGCGCACGGTTTTCGACCATTTTGCGTTGGTGCCGGACCTGTCCTGCGTTTTAGCGTCGACGGCAATATCCTTAGCCGTGCCGCCGGGCGTTCCGTTTTCGAAGCGCCACAGCAGCCACAGGTGAGAGAAGGAGTCCAGGCCCTCAACCGCTGCATTGGAGGCAAATTCCGGCTCAAAAAAGATTCGTCCCTGCAGATGGGGCGCCAAAAAGCTGTTGCGCGGAATGCCGAACTTCTGCGGCAGGTCGGTATGTATGCGTGCGATAGGTTCCATGCCGGTCATTGTACGGCATGGAGGCGTGGGGCGTTGCGCGCAATTCTTCGCCGCGGTCCCCCGTCGTGCAACCAACGGTTGCTTGGAAGGGCGCCTGCCGCCGCGTATGCTTAAGCCATCAACCAGCAGAAAGGAGCCGCTATGGCCTTTGCAGAAAAGCTCATTGCTGTCCGTCGCGCCCATCACCTTACCCAAGAGCAGCTTGCCGCTAAGCTCTTCGTCACACGCCAGGCCATCAGCCGGTGGGAGCGCGGCGAGGTCACACCGGGCATCGACATGATGAAGCTCATCGCCGCCGTAACCGGAGAACCGCTGTCCCACCTGCTCGAAATGCCTGAGCACTATTGCCAGAGCTGCGGCATGATACTCACGCCCGACGACTGCGGCACCGATGCCACGGGCACCGCGACCGATCATTACTGCAAGTGGTGCTACGACCACGGCAAGTACACCTATGACACCACCATGGAGGCAATGATTGAGGATTGTGCCCCGCGCCTGGCACAAAACACCGGCATGTCGCTCGACGAAGCCGTCTCGCTCATGGGCGCCGTCCTGCCGCAACTGGAGCGCTGGCGCACCGTGCAGGAAAACGAGGCGCGCTACGGTGCCGAGGCGCGGGCGCGCTACGGCGATGAGGCTATCGATGCAGCAAACGAAGCGTTGCTGGACATGGACCCCGAGACATGGAACGACATGAAGGAACTTGAACGCGCTATTCTGGGCCAGCTCTCGATTGCCATGGGCATTGGCGACCCAGAGAGCAACGAGGCTCGTAAGCTTGTCGCGATGCATCGTCGCTGGATTGCTCTCAACTGGGGATGCGAGCCCCAAGACGAGGCGTACCTGGGCCTCGCCCACGGTTATCTTGCCGACCAGCGCTTTGTTGACTACTACGACAAGCCCTGAGCCACCGGAGCCACGGCGTTTCTGGTCCAGGCCATCGAGTCTTCGTTGACGCGCGCATAGACCGCGGCGGCTTTGGGTATTTCAATCAAAACCTCAACCGATTGGAGACCTATGGCTACTAATCACGAGCTCGCGCTGTACGTTATGACCGGCTGCCCGTATTGCTTAAAGGTCAAGCACTTTTTGGCCGATAACGGCGTGACCATTCCCGAGCGCAATATCTCGACCGATTCCGATGCCGAACAGATACTCATCGCCGTCGGCGGAAAACGCCAGGTTCCCTGCCTGTTCATCGACGGCAAACCACTCTACGAATCGAGCGACATCATCGCGTGGGTGCAGGAAAACCTGCTCTAGTACGCACGCTCTGTCCGTCCAGGGCCCCAACCCATACGACCCAAACATGTACACCAGCATCCAAAGTCGACATTTTTCGACATCTTTGGATGCTGGCGTACAGCTTTTTGGTAGTCATGGACGCTCTTGGCCGGCTAATTGTTTGAGGAGACCTTTGGATTATGGCTGTTTGACGCCTCTGGAAAGGTTTCCGAGAGGGCTGTGGTCAAAAAAGGGCAAATATGAGTACTGCTACCTGTTTAGTAGCAGCGATTTTGATCACTTCAGGAACTATTCAACGTTCCACTCGTCCGCAGACGACGTTATTTCTCCTCATATGTTCAATAAAAGTAGCTCTTAATGGGAACAAATCTCATCAGGAGCTACAATTTATAGCAAATAAATGCACCATAATGGCAACAGTACTCATATTTGCCCTTTTTTGACCACGACCCTCCAGAATAGTCGCTGAGAGCGACACTAAATGACAAAATCCGACACTTGAACGTTCTTATATGAGTAGCCATTGAAGGACACCTAACGACTACTCCCATTCGCGACACACTGTGTCGCGAATTAAGCTGGCCCCATTACCGAAGACCAGTGAGAGCTCCTGCCCAGAATCTCAATAGCTTAATAAAGGGCTCCCCTCCGGAAGTTCAATGAGCATCCAAATTCCAAGCTGAAAAGCAAAGGAGTATCGAAGCCGTCAATGCTCATTTCCTATCGAACAGGCAGGTCAAAACAAGCTAATTAGCCCGATGAACTGCTTGTATTTTTGTCTACAAAATTGTATACAAAAAGAGAATCCGAGAACCGGCGCTCGACATTATGTCGATCGATAGGAGGCGCCATGGATGCTAAGCAGCTCGAAAAGATGATGGGGTTTGCTCCCGGAGAGTTGAAGAAAGCCGCGGAAGCCTACGAAAAAGATGAGTGGCCGAAAGGTCACACCATCAAGTTGGGAAGGCCACCAATCTCCGATGAGCCGAGCGTCGTTATATCAGCACGTGTGGGCGAATCGATTCTTGAGGCGTTTGACGAAAAAGCCAAACGCCATGGGCAAACACGCACGGAGCGGCTCAGAGAGCTCATTACACTTGATGCACTGATTGCCTAGGCCCGCTCCCCCGTCGGACCCAAACATGTACACCAGCATCCAAAGTCGACATTTTTCGACATCTTTGGATGCTGGTGTACATGTTTTTGCTACATAGTCGTTGGGGACGTTCTTAAATGACTAGTCGTTAAAGAACGTCCCCAACGACTACATTTAGCCGCAAAAGCGGGCTATGGGCGCGAGCGGTTGTTCGCGAAAGACGCGCTCGACGGCGGCGCGGTATTCGTCGACCTTTTTGGTCTTGCGCACGATCTTGTGAACGGTAGCGGGATCGGCGAAGGCGCATTTGGCGTAGAACCACCACTCCTTCATGCGAAAGACCGCGTTGCCGCCAATCTCTTCTGCATACGCCGCAAACAGCGTGTCGTGGAAGCGCTGCAGTTCAGTTGCCGTGGCAGTAGGGCCGCCCTTAACCATGCGAGCCAGCGCGGGGTTCGCAAGCAAGCCGCGCCCCAACATGACGTGACGCGTTCCGGGATAGGCTTCCACCAGCGCATCCATGTCCTCAAGATCAAAGATGTCACCGTTGTAGGCCACGGGAAACGGCGCCCGCTCCAGTGTCTCGCCGTAAAACTCCTTGCGCGGCGAGCCCGTATAGCGGTCCTTTTGCACGCGCGGATGCACGATCAGCTCTGCCAGCGGCATGCGGCAATAGAGGTCGAGTACGCGCTCGTATTCGTCGTCGCTTTCCAACCCCAGCCTGGTCTTGACCGACACCGGCAATGGCGAGCGCTCGCACACATCGCTCAAGAACGCCTCGAGCTCGTCCAGATTGCGCAGAAAGCCCGAACCCTTCCCCTTGGCGACAACCGTGCCCGAGGGGCAGCCAAGGTTGAGATTGACCTCGCGGTAACCCATGTCGGCGAGCACCTGCGCCGCCCACACAAACTCGTCCGCGTTCTTGGACATCAACTGAGGCACCACGTTGAGCCCCTGGTTATTGGCGGGATCCACCTCTTTAAACGCCTTACCGCCAAAGCGGTTGCCCACCCGTGGCGGCGGCAAAAACGGTGTGTAATAACAATCGAGCGCACCGAAACACTCCGCATGCACGCGACGGAACACATGCCCGGTAATCCCCTCCATAGGGGCCAGCTATAAATACATCGACATCCATTCTCACATCAATGTGACAAAGGAACTGTCCCTTTGTCACATTTGCAAATCATCATTCGGCTGTTTATTTTGGCACACATACGTATCGGGCGGCATCATCGCGTGGGCACAGGAGCAGCCACTCTAAACCAGGGCTGTCGTGGCACTTTTGCCGTATGACCTGCGCTCACCGATGGCGGGATTCTCTATACTGAGTCACATATGACGGCATCGCGCCGCAACGACCGTTACGACACCAAGGATCAGCTATGGCAACACCTTCCGAACAAGAACGCAAGCGCATCCAGCGATACTGCATCTGTCCCAAGGTTGCCGGCGCGGCGCTTGCCATGGCGTTCGTGCTGCCTTTTTTGATCATTCCCTTCGAAATGATTGACGATATCGTCTTCCATCATGAAGGCTTCCAGGAGACGGGCATGATGACCGCCTTGGCGCTCACCGCCGTCGAGCTTGCCATCTTCTGCTACTGCGCGCTCGCGCCGCGTTTTGGCATGCGCGGCAAGCAGTGGAAGGAAATGCAGCACCGACTCGCCGTCGAGCAGACCGAGAAAGACCGCTCGGCACAAATCGCAGGCGTTGTCGGTACGCAGGCCGCCGCGCGCCTGCTCAAGAACAGCGACAACGAGACCGCGCGCAACCTGGGCGGCGCGGCAGAAGTCGCCGCTGCCGTAGGCGCCGTCGCCACCGCAGCTGACGTGCTTACCGAGAACTTCGCTAACGCAAAGGCCATGGCAGAGACCTGTGGCGTGCCGATCCCCCGTGCGAAAAAGTGGATCATCGCGCTTGTGGCGCTGCCCCTCGCAATCGTGTGCGGTGCCTATATCCCGCAGCTGGCACAGGGAAACATCGAGATGCAAGAGAACGCCACGGCCGCGGCCGAGCAGATCGCCATCGCCCGCAAAGCGCTAGAGCCCGCATGCGAGTACGTGTCCGCCGATGACCCTTACGAGCGATATCAAGATTACGGCTATCACGTCCGCGGCTATCTGCACGACGGCGACTCCGATACCCAGAAGACCTATACGTACCTGGATTTCGACAACAAGGGAACGCTCAAGGAAGTGAGCTACATAGCGGAGATCGACCCCGACGCGAGCCTTGAGGACAACCTCGCCCGCATCGAGCTCGACTTGGACGAGCTTTCCTCTGCTGTCAAAACCGTAGACGTCAAGACCGTGAGTCCCGAGCTCCTGGCACCGCAAAAGCTCCCCGAAGAGTTTAGGCAGACTTTTTTGAACGGTTCGCTCTACGAGAGAATCTCTATCAGGACGAGTGACGACCCCGTCGAAACGTATTACTCGTTTGACACGGAGCCCGAGGACGAGTTTGACGAGTACACCCATCCAAGTATCCGCATCACGCTGATGGGCAAAACAAACTAAAAGGCGCGGGAAGGGCCACCCCCTTCCCGCGCCTTTTCATCCATGTGACAAAGGGACAGTCCCTTTGTCACATTATTCGGAGCGTAGGGCTTCCACAGGGTCTTTCTTGGATGCGCTGCGAGCCGGCAGCAGGCCGGCAACGACCGTCAGCAGCACCGAAATTACAATGAGCATCAGCGCGTCTTGAACGGGCAGGCTCATCAGGTTGGGCACCTGCTTGGCCGCAAGCGCCCAGGCATTAACCGGAAAGCTCACGGCCACCACGACGACAATGGCAAAGACGCCGGCAATAAGGCCTTCGATAAAGGTCTCAGCGTTGAATACGTTTGCCACGTTGCGCTTTGACGCGCCGATCGCGCGCAGGATGCCAATCTCCTTTTTGCGCTCCAGCACGCTGATGTAGGTGATGATGCCGATCATGATGGAGCTCACCACCAAACTGATACTCACGAATGCGATGAGCACCAAGCTGATAGTATTCACGATGTCGGTCACCGAGCCCATGATGATGCCCATGTAGTCGGTATACGAGATTGCCTGCTCATCGTGACCAGCGGCTTTGACCTGCTTGTTGTACGCATCGATATAATCGAGCACGCGCTCCTTGGCCTCAAAGTCGCGCGGGAAAATCTTGACCGAAATGGGGTCCGCCTCGTCCGCATAGCCCAACGTGGTCAGATTGTTGTCGTAGGTGAGCTTCGACGCCTTGGCATAGCTCATCATGAGCGAACTCAGGTCCTCAGCGTCCATGTTAAAGTGGATAGCGCGAGCAAAGGCGTTTGCATCCACGCGCATGGCGCTCGCCAAGTTGGCAAAACTCGAAGACATCTGCGTCGCCATTTGGTCCATGAGCCCTGCCGCACCCGCCTTGAGCTGGGTTGATACCGTCGTCGCAATCTGCTCGCTGACCGCCTTCATCACCTGATCCATAGACTGCTGCAAATACGGAGCCAGCTGCTTTTGCACATAGTCGCCCATCACCTGCTGCAGACGCTCGGCCAGGGCATCGCCGCCGAGTGCCCTGAGCTGAGCCAGGTATTGCTGGGCGTCGGCATCATGCTCAAGATACGTCGAGAATGCGGCAGCAAGCTTTGACGCGTCCTTAAGGTCTTCGGGCGACAGCGCCTTAAACTGATCGGACTGCATAAAGCCCTCAAACAGCTGATTGGCAAGCGTTCCCACCTGCTGCATTTGCTCGGGCGTGAGCTCCAGACCGTCAAAGATGCCCGAGAAATCCGGAGCCGGCGCCTTGGCCATGATGTCACTAAAGTCGATGTCTCGCCCAACACCCGAAAGGTCAATATCCAGCCCGGACAAATCAAGGCTAGAAAGGTCCATGCCGCCGGCCGCACCCGAGAGCGCAGATGCATCGAACGAGAACGCGCTCTTCAGCGCCGCCTCGTCCACACTGAACATGCTGCTCAGATCCACGCCTTGCTTGGCCTCGCTCTGCAGCTCGTCGAAGGTTTTGCCCGTAAAGACATCCGTCTCGGGGTGGGCAAGCTGCTCCTGCACAATCTGCGAATCGGCGGCGCGCTTCATAAGCTGGCAAGTCAGCGCATGCGTATAGGCAATGCCCGGAGTCAATGCGCTCGCGTTGGCCGTCTCGTTGGGTCGCACCACGCCCACAATGCGCACGTCAATACCGTCGGCAACCTTGGCGGCCATAAAGTCGGCGTCGCCAGACATGTCGGTCCACATGCCGGTCTCTTCGTTTTTGCGATAGGCATCGGCCGGCGACAACACCTTAAATGTCGTGGACAGCGCATCGTCGTAGGTAAAGTCGGTGCCGGTCTCGGGCGTCTCGACCTTGCCGTCGGCCGTCATGGCGCTGTTGACCAGGTCGTTGAGCTCATCGATATCCAGCGCGCCGATGCTATAGAGCGTATAGTCGCCCACCGTGCCGCGGTCCGAAAGCACCATCACGGCTTCGTTGGCGGACGTGGGCCAATGGCCGGCAACGACATCGTATTGGCTGTCGAGCAGGCTCTGGTCGTCAATCATCTCGTTAAAGACCGAGGTCCCCATGGAATCCATGCTCACCGTTGCCGCCGAGCTTGCGCCTCCGCTCATGGCCTCGGTCATAGCGTTGGGAACAAGCCGAACGGGCCTCTCGTCGCCCTTGCTCAAACGATAGACAACCGGCGTCACGCCGTAGCCGTACTGGATAGCGTTGACCTCTTTGTCGATACCGTCACCGCCGCCGTCAAGCCATGCCTTAAAGCTCGTCATATCGTTAGATTTAACGCTTGCGAACATATCCTTTACGGCCGTGACCACCGGGATCTTATCGGTCCCCTGAGCCTTGCCACCGGTGGCGCCATCGGACGAGCCCTCGCCCTTGGATACCTCCTCATCGGCAGCCCCATGCCCGCCCATCATGGACGACAGGTCGTAATCTTGTTTGGAAATCGTAAGCGGGTAGCTCGAGAGTGTGTCCTCCTCGACCTTTTTGATGTAGCCGTTTACGCCGTTGGAGAGCGCCAGAATCGCCGCGATGCCAATAATGCCAATCGAACCAGCAAAGGCCGTCATAGCCGTACGGCCCTTCTTAGTCAAAAGGTTTCGGGCAGAAAGCCCCAGCGCTGTCACAAAGCTCATCGATGTTTTGCGCGTAGGCTTTGCCTCGCGACGCGCGGCATTGGCAACATCAAAGGGGTCGGAATCGTCGGTGATCTTGCCGTCCGCCAGGTTGACGATGCGCGTGGCGTACTGGTACGCCAGCTCGGGATTGTGCGTGACCATGATGACCAGACGGTCGCGCGCAACGTCCTTGAGCAAATCCATGACCTGCACGGATGTCATTGAGTCCAAGGCGCCGGTCGGCTCGTCAGCCAGCACAATCTCGGGATCGTTGATTAAGGCGCGGGCGATGGCGACGCGCTGCATCTGCCCGCCCGAAAGCTGGCTCGGGCGCTTGTCAACGTGCTCGCCCAGGCCAACTGCCTCGAGCGCCTTGCGCGCACGCTGGCGGCGCTCGGCACGCCCCACGCCCGTGAGCGTAAGCGCCAGCTCCACGTTTTCCAAAATGGTCTGATGCGGAATGAGGTTATAGCTCTGGAACACAAAGCCGATGCGATTGTTACGATAGGCGTCCCAATCGCGGTCGCTGAAGTCCTTGGTCGAGATGCCATCGATCAGCAGATCGCCAGAATCGAAATGGTCGAGTCCACCAATGACGTTGAGCATCGTAGTTTTACCCGAACCCGAGGGACCCAGGATGGCTACAAACTCGTTATCGCGAAAAGACAGGCTTACGCTGTCGAGCGCTACCTGCGTAAACGACTGCGTAACGTACCTTTTGCAAATATCTCTGAGATCCAGCATGGACGGCAACCTCTCCCCCGCCGTTCGCATCCAACGCGTTTGACCTACTCTATCAGCTTTTTTGCCGGTACCAGCAAGGAATGTAACGAACAAAAATGTAACGAACAAAAAACGGGACGGCACGCCGCATGGCGCACCATCCCGCACATAACATCGAAGGTGTGACAAAGGGACTGCCCCTTTGTCACACCTTTGTCGCATTCGAACCTACTGCTCGCTCTTAGCAAGCGCCTGATCGATCAGCTTGTTGAGCGCCTCTCGCTGCTCGGCGGAGTTGATGCCGCCCATGATTGGCTCTCCCACGATGTTGCCGTTCTGGTCGATCACGTAGGTGGTCGGGAACGAGTACAAGTTGGAGGCGAACTTGCCGGCCTCGCTATCCGACTTGAACCAGATGTTCTTGTACGTCACGCCCTTCTTGGAAAGTACGTCCTTGGCGTCTGCCACCTCGTCTTTGTTGCCATCGAGCGTAAAGGAATTGACGCCCACGACCTGGCCGCCCTTCTCGGCAAGCTCCTGATTCAGTTTCTCAAGATCGCCCAGCTCGCCCACGCACGGCTTGCAGGTGGTAAACCAGAAGTTCATGACGGTGACCTTGTTCTTGGAGAACAGCTCGTCGCTGTTTACATCGTTGCCGTCCAGGTCCTTGCCCTTAAAGCTGGGGAACTTCGTCTCCCCGCTCTCGTCGTTGGTCATGCCTGCGGTCGAGGCATCGACGCTCTCCCCCTCGCCGGGCGTGCTGCCGCATCCGGGGAACTCCTTCTCCAGCGCCATGAGCTTGTCCTCGATCTCCTTGACCTGCTGCGCGCCGGCCTTAAGCGTCTTGAACTCATCCGCCGTGAACTCATCCTTGGCGCCGTCGATGGTCTTGAGCAGGAAATCGCCGTAATTGCTGCCGTCCTCAATCATTACCGAGTCTTTATTTGCCGCATTGAATACCTTTTCCCACAGCGCGTTATCACTCGAAAAGATATCGTTCTCCTTTTGCATGAGCTTCGCATACAGCTCAGCGGCCTCGTCGGCATTGGTCGGCTTCTGCGCAGTGAGTTCTGCGATCTTAGGATCGGAGCTCGCAGATTCGCTCGCATTGCCACTGGGCGCCGAACACGCCACAAGACACAAGGCCAATACTGGCACCATAAACAGGGCCGCAATCTTAGAAAGCTTCATGGTCATTCCTCCGTTTTGTCGAAGCTTGTTTACTTTTTATCGGCGGTCAAGGGGAGCTTTTCCGCCGACACATCCAGGCCATAGCGATAGCTGATGGCGTCGACGGGACAGGCCCCGATGCACTTTCCGCACCGGATACATTCGGCGTGATTGGGCGAGCGGACAACATCAACGTCCATCTGACAAACCCTTGAACACTTGCCGCACGAGACGCATTTGCACGCGTCAACCTGAATCCCCAACAAGGACACCCTATTCATGAGCGCATAGAATGCGCCGAGTGGACAAATCCATTTGCAGAAAGGGCGGTAGAACAAAACGCTCAGCACTACCACGGCAATGAGAACGGCAAGTTTCCAGGTAAAGAGCTGCCCCAGCGCAGATCGAATGCCGGCGTTGGCAATTGCCAGCGGAATGGCGCCCTCGAGCACACCCTGCGGACAGATGTACTTGCAAAAGAATGGGTCGCCCATGCCCACGTCGTTAACCACCAAGACGGGCAGCAGCACCACGGCAAACAGCAGCACAACGTATTTGATGTACGTGAGCGGCTTAAGCTTTTTCGTGGAAAGCTTTTTGCCGGGAATCTTATGAAGCAGCTCCTGCAGCCAGCCAAACGGGCACAGAAAGCCGCATACAAAGCGTCCCATCAGCACACCGAGCAAAATGAGCGTACCGGTAACATAGTAAGAAAAGTTGAACTTGGATGAACCTACCACCGACTGGAACGACCCGATGGGGCACGCACCCGTTGCCGCGGGGCACGAATAGCAATTAAGTCCAGGTACGCAGACTGTTTTTCCCGCGCCCTGATAGATGCCGCCTTTGGCAAAGTTTGGCAGGTGAATGTTGGTGACGAGCGTCGCCGCCGCCTGAATGAATCCGCGAAATCGAGCCAAAACATGCGACGCAGTGTTTTCTCTTTTATCCAATTCCGATACACTCCAAGCACAGCCTAATCGCTTTGGCCAGCACGGCATCCGCCTCGCCACGCATAACGCCAAAGCACACCATGGCAATTCCGACGATCAACAAAGCGACCTGTACCACGGGTTTTACCGCTTTGAACAACCTGACCACTCCTTTCGTTACGCGACCATTGGACCATATCGACTATAAAATCCGTGTTAAGCGCGATTTGGAATGTGCAAGGAGACTGTTATGCGTATTTTGATCGTCGAAGACGAGCGAGCACTGTGCGATGCAATCGCGCGCAGCTTGCGAAACCTGGCGTACAGCGTCGACTGCTGTCACGACGGACAGGAGGCGCTCGACCTACTGGACGTTGAGGCCTTCGACCTCGTGGTACTCGACCTCAACCTTCCCCGTATCGACGGCATGACCGTACTCAGGGAACTTAGGGAAACTGACTGCGAGACCAAGGTACTGATTCTGTCCGCACGTGGCGAAGTATCCGATAAAGTCGCCGGACTCGATGCCGGCGCCAACGATTACCTCACCAAGCCGTTTCATCTGGACGAGCTTGCGGCAAGAATTCGCAGCCTTACCCTCAGACGCTTTACACAAAGCGACATAGTTTTAACCTGCGGAAAGCTCCGCTTTGACACCAAGGCGCGCATCGCTTCCGTGGACAGCGAGGCTCTATCTCTTACGCGCAAGGAAACGGGAATCTTGGAATACCTGATGTTTAATCAGGGGCGTCCGGTAAGCCAAGAGGAGCTTATCGAGCACGTTTGGGATAGCAGCGTGAACAGCTTTAGCAACGCAACCCGCGTTCATATCTCGTCACTCCGCAAAAAGCTACGCAGCGTTTTGGGATACGACCCGATTCGCAATCGGATTGGAGAGGGCTACGTTATGGAGGATAGCGAATGAAAAGGCTTTCGCTTCAATGGCGCATAACGATTATGACGGCACTGCTCACGTGCGCGGCATGCGTGCTGACGAACTGCCTGGTCGGCTATACGGGCATGCGCTACATGGATGCCATCGGCAGTGACATCTCGGCCTTTACCGCAACCAGCGAAGATTCGCCCCAGGCGTTCGACCCAACGAAAGCGACCCTCGATAACGAGGTTACGATCGTCGTAAACGACGCACAGGAGTCTTTTGGCACGACAGCCTGGCGCATCACGGCTGGAGTCACACTCCTTGGCGGCGTGCTGGCATACTTTGTGAGCGGCCGCGCACTCAAACCGCTACGGGCTTTTGCAGACCAGGTTGAGCGTGTGCAGCCTGACAACCTAAGCGAAATCAGACTCAGTGAAGATGTGCCCACCGAGCTACAACGATGCAGCGCCTCTTTCAACGACATGATCGCCCGTCTTGGCGAAGGGTTCTCTGCACAGCGTCAATTTACCGGCAACGCCGCGCACGAGCTGCGAACCCCGCTCGCCCTTATGCAGGCACAGATCGAACTGTTTGTCTCCGAGCGCTCCAACTTACAACCCGAAACAGCCGAGTTGCTCGGCCTGCTACAAGAACAAACTGAGCGAATGTCGCGGATGACCAAGGTGTTGCTCGAGATGAGTGAGCTCCGCAGCGTTCCTTGCGAGGACGATGTGGAACTTGGTCCCTTGTCCGAAGAGATCCTCACCGACCTTGCGCCACTTGCCGAAAATAAGGGCATAGCCCTCAATTGTGCTGGGAACGCTTTAGTAATCGGGAGCGACACGCTCCTCTATCGGCTGGTGTTTAACCTGGTCGAAAATGCCATCCGTTACAGCCACCCCAGCTCGACTGTCAACGTCTCCATCTGCGACAACGACAGCCACGTGTTCCTGCGAGTCGAGGACCAGGGCCCGGGAATACCCAAGCAGTACCGTGAGAGCATCTTCCAACCGTTCTTTCGCCTGGATAAATCCCGCAGCAGGGCATACGGCGGCGCAGGACTCGGACTAGCGCTTGTTTGGGAGATTGCAACGCTTCACGGTGGCACGGTAGAGGTCGAAACAAGTTCCGAGAACGGAACCACCATGCTCGTAAGCCTTCCAAAACGATCCGTAGCGTTAACCGAACAGTAAAGCGAAAGGGGTCCCGAGCAACAGGAGTACAATTGCTGCTATTGTTGCCAGCTGTTGGGAGATGGATGATGGACTGCGATGGCTACCCACGCGTTCCCATGCCGTTGATGTGCACTGCCTTTGTGCCGGGGCAGATTGACGCTGCGGTTGCAGGCATTTCCGACCCCGATTCACGCACCATCGCCACGGCAGAAGCGCTGTACTTTCGCGGACAGGCCGCCCTCGCTGCCAAGACGGCGCGCCCCTATCTTGACGCCACCGACCCCGCATTGCGCTATTCCGCATGCTTTATCTGCGGATATGCCAGCCTGTCGCTCAACCGTATCGCCGACGCCCGCCGTTGTCTTGCGGGCATCCTCGATACGCCGGCCGACGAGGAATCGCCCGCCATCCACGCTACGCATACCCTGTTCGCCTCGGCCGCGAGTGTCCTGCTGCACTTGCCTTCCCCGTATTCTGCCGAAGAGTTTTATCCACTTGTGGCGCATCTGCCCGAAGGCCTGCGCCTGTTCGCCAGCTACGTGATGGCGCACGCCTTGTACCTGCGCGGCGAATACGGCCGCAGCCTAGGCATGGCGGAAAATGCCCTGATCATGAAACAGGGAAGCTATCCGATCTCGGAACTGTTCCTGCACCTGGCAGCTTCCATGGCATGCATGAGTCTCAAAGACGTCGACGCCGCAAAAACGCACTTCGGAGTTGCTTGGAACATTGCGCGTCCCGACGGCCTTATCGAGCTCATTGGCGAGCATCACGGCCTTTTACAGGGGCTCATCGAGGCGTGCCTAAAAACGCAATACCCTGACGACTTCGCGCGCATCATCGAGATCACGTACCGCTTCAGCTACGGCTGGCGGCGCATCCACAACCCCGATTCGGGCGAGGACGTGGCCGACGATCTAACGACCACGGAATTCACCATGGCCATGCTCGCCTGTCGTGGGTGGACCAACGCCGAAATCGCACGCCATATGGGAGTATCGCCGGGCACCGTCAAAAACCGCCTATCCGGCGTATACGCAAAGCTTGGCATCGGCACACGCACCGAGCTGGTCGCGCATATGTTACGTTAGCGACCGGACTGCCAAGCGAATCGAACGCATTCCGGAACCCGGCGCTTCGCTCGATCAATTTGGACATTTTGACCCTTGAACGGCACTACCGCTACGGGGCGCCTTCTCGCAAAATTGGATTATTTCCACCGATACTTGCGGGATGGGAGCCCAAGATGCTTGATCGCCGTTCGTTACTTGTTGCCGGAGCGTCCTCGTTAGCGAGCATTATGTTGCCGCGCGTGCCGGAAAGCGCAAACGCCTTCATATTGCCGTTCGCGCCCACCGAAGCCCATGCCGACGAAAAAGACCCCTTCAGGGTGCTCGTTCTCTCGCGCACCATGTTCGGTGTGGTCGTGGTCGACGTCGCCAACAAGAATACGCCCATCACGGGCGCCCAGGTCACGCTCACGTCGCGCTATGCCGCAGGCAAGCAGCTCACCGCCACTACCGATGACGAAGGCACGGCCATCTTTGAGGTCGCGCCGCTTTCGGAAGGCTACGTGGACGAGGCGACGCTTCTCGACGCGTACGACTTTAACGGCGGCATTTCCATTAGCATGGCAGGCTACCGCGATGTCGAGATTCCCCTCGCGCGTGTCCAAGGCGGCACCGCCATTACCGCACCCACACGTCCGCTCTCCGATGGCGAGCCGTACTTCCGCCAGCTCACATTCGACGAATGGGACATTCAGTACGCCGACGCTACGTTCATGGCAATGCCAGCGGACGAAGCAGCAAACGATCAGCCCGACACGCACGCTTTTACCGTGCAGGCCCATCTGCCGCAGGGCGGGCAGGCAACGTTGCATATCAATAAAGTGATGCCCGCTGCGGGCAGCTCATCCGAAACCGTCACGCAGATTGGCCAAGTCAAGGCCAGCGCATCGGGCGCGGATAATCTGGCGACGTTCACGCTCAAAGACAAGTTCCTCGATGCAGCGTCGAGCCTTCTGGAAGAAGGATGCAAGCTGCGCTTTGTCCTCGACTACCAAGGCAAAACCTACACGCTCTCCTCCCCCATGGCCGTTGTTACCGCGCCGGCGGCAAAGGCGGAATCCGGATCGACCACTATCGTCCCCACCACTATGGACCAAGAGATCACTCCGTTTGATTTCCCCGCAGCGTTTCCCGGCATCGGCGGCAATAAGTTCACGTGTTGGATGCCCACATTTCCGATTCTCTTCGATTTCTCGTTTGCTGGATACGTGCTGTTTGGCGGAGGATACAAACCAGCCAGCTATATGAACGATTCGGGCAACCCTGATCCGGAATACTGGAAGAAATCGCCGCGTGAGTCGGGCGCCAAGCAGGCAAACCGCTACCTCGACGAGATGGAGGGGAAGTGGAATCAGTACAAAAGTATGAGTGCCGGTTCGGGCACCGATCCAAGAAACACCAAGCTCCTTCGCCACCATTGCACGCCGCTGTTCACGATGGATATCGCCACACAGCTGTACGGCTCGCTCGCCTACGATTGGGTGGGCAAAACCTGGGGTAACAACAACGACCCCGCATACGGCAATATTAAGGCCCTCTTCCAGGTAAGAACCGACCTCAATTGGACCGAGCAGTTTACCCTAGGACCGGTGCCGTTTTTCCTAAACGTCAACCCCTGGGTGCTGGCGAAGCTGGCGCTCGCCGTGGGTGCCCACACGCACGGCAGCGGCGCGGCGTTTTTCAAAAACATTTCGCTCGACTATTCAAACACGTCGGGCTCGTTCACCATCCAGATCGGGCTTGCCGTCACCTTTGGCGCCGGCGTTGCAGGCGTCGCTTCGTCCGCCGTGCGCGGCGCCGCATCCCTCACGCTGTTCATTGGGTACGAGAAGGCAGATGGACACCAGCTTCCGCGACTGCGCGTAGGTGCAGACGTCGATGTCGATGTGATACTCCAGTTCGTGATGTTCAAGTGGACCACCAAGGCTTGGTCGGGGTCGTGGCCCACACTCCTCGATTCGTGGAATATGTCGGTGAACAACGGCGACCAGTATGTACTCCAGCGCTCTGAGCTCGCATTGGGTGGAGATACGCCCTATACACTAGATGCCTGCTTCGGCTCAGCCGGCAACGCCGAGGCGGGCGGCGTGCCGCAATTTATCGCATCGGCCACCATCGTCACCAACGCCGAGCTGCTCGCACGCGCCGAGGTTAAGGCCACTGCCGTAAACGTCGCTTCTGTCGTACGCGATTGGAATCAAGCGGTCACGCGTATTGAGCTCGAGGCGGATGCAGAGAGCGACGACACGGGACAGGTCGAACATTTCGTCCATGCACTGATGGAAAACGACGAAAACGCCGCGCCGATGTACGAGTACGCCTATATCGGCCAGACGACGAACGCCGTTGCTGACCCGAACGCCAATTCTGCCGGCGTGTCGGAGGACGAGCGTGGCGGCATCAAACCCTCGAGCGACAACGTGCTGTTTGCTGGCGTGCTCAGCGAAGCTCACATGAAGCTGGCAAGGATTGCCGGCGTAGAATGCCTGTTCCGTATCGCCTCGGTGCGCTACGGCGACAATGGTCGCTCGCGCCTGGTGGTGCACACAAAGGCAAACGGCACGTGGTCCGCTCCCACGCCCGTGGACTTTCCCCTTGGGTTTGGCGAGGGCGATGTGGAGCGCAACGGCATATTCGATTACGACTTCGACGTGGTGGAATATACAGACGGAAGAGGAAACCAGGACGCCTACGTGTTGCTGGTCTCGGGTGAGCGCCCCGCCGGCGACAACACCCTTTTCGATACGGCGAGCACATCCGGCATACTGTCCGTTGTGCGCCTGCGCATAAGCAACGACGAAGTTCGCGTGATATCGCACACGTCGTGGCGCAGCATCTCGCGCGGCCGCCTTCAGGAGGATGGCTACCATTGCCTGCAGTGCCCGCGTATCACGGTGGGCAAGACGCTGGTCGACGGGCGCCTGTCGGGCGCTTACCTCCACCGCCGCGGAACCACCGCAGAGAAGGCGCTCGGCAGCGAGGCCGAGGTTGCGCTGGAATGCTTTACCCTGTGGTCGGATAATTTGGGCGACAGTCTCACGTTCCGTCAGGTCCTCCACTTTCCGCAGGCACCATCGAGCATCGAGCTGGGCGCGCCCGAGAATATCAACGGCAAAATGGTGGTGCCCGTTGCATACGAGACTGCAGGCGGTTGTGGCTGCGCGTCGTACGCCGTGATCGGCCAGTCCATCGCGGGTTGGGGCGTTATGTCGCCAGATGCCACAGTACCCCACGCGGTGCCGTGGCCACAACATTCGGGCTTTTTGGCAACCGTCAACGAGCAACTGCAGCATATTACTTGGACGCGAGGCGCATCGGCATTTGCAACGCAGCCCGTGGGTGCCGCAGGCTGTGGCCCAGCATCGTTTAGCGTAAGCAACAACGGCAGGTGCGTACTCTATGTAGAGAACACCGATGGCAAGGTGGGACAAACCTACGACGAAGAAGGCAACCCGGTAGCAGTGATGGGCAAGCACTTCCGCATCTTCGCCAGCACCTTGGCAGGCGATCTGTTTACGGAGCCGTTCGTGATGTGCGAGCTAGACCATCCCGTCGATCAGATAACGACATTTTTAACGTCGGGAGGCATGCTCTCCGCGCTCGCCACGCACATTGTGAGCGCGGAGAAGAGCGAGGCAGAGCTGCACGGCATCGAAGTGCCCTTGGTGGCGTGTGCCACTCCGACGGGCGCGGTCGCTACCTCGGGCGCGGTGGTGCCCGGAGCAGCAGGCGAATCCTTCATGGTCACGGTGCGAAACGACGGCAACACCTTGCTGACCGCCGGCACGATCGATCTATACCGAGAGGGCTCCAGCCAGCCGTTCTCCAGCGCATCCATCGGATTCGGAATGAACGCACGCATGGCTTCGATCTACGATCCAGAGCTTGCCGAGGACGCTTCGGCCAACGACATGGCACATGTGAAGTACGCGCTCGAGACGCTGGGCGCGCGTTTTGCAACGCACCCGCTGGTAGCCGACAACGGCAACGCCGTGCTGGCACCGGGTTGCACGGCACAGTTCCGCATGAGCTTCGCCATCCCCGAGAGTTGGAGCGACGAAGTGGGCAAACGCGTAACGCTGTATGCGAAGGCACGTAATCTGGTGGCGCTCGATCCCGTAACGCTCGAGGAAATTCGACCGGGCGCAAACTCGACGCTGGGTGCCGTACTGCACGAGCTTCATGTGCCCGACGCGGCATGCGAACGCTCAAAAGTTCAGGTCGGCGTATGCGACAGCGCGGATACGACGGGGCTTCACGATGCACCGATGACGGCGGACGGCGGTGGCGACTCGAGTGGCGGCGGTACTGACAAGGGCGGCGGCTCCGGCGGAAGCAGCTCCGGTGGCGGCAGTGGCTCTGGCAGCGGCAAGGATCACGGCAATAACAAGCATTCCGGAAAAGCGGGCGTGCTTGCGGGCACGGGCGATGTCAACGTCCCCCTTACAGCAGCCGCCGCAGCACTCGCCGCAGCTGGCGCCGGCCTTGTCGCCTACAGCGCCCGCCGCACGGCGCTCGAAAACGACACCGCCGATGAGATCAATTCGGATAGGCCTCGCTAGCTCCTAAATTACCTTTGCGAGAGACGCCGACTCGGCTCATCGAACATCAAAAAAGGGCTGGCCCCGATAACTCGGAGCCAGCCCTGAGTCGCCTGACATGGGAATCACAGCGCTACTTGAGCTTTAGCGCCTCCATCATGGGCACGGCGGCGTCCCAATCGATCTTCCAGCCAATCGACACGCGGACGGTTTCACCCGTTGCGGGAGCCGTCGCAAACAGCGTATGGCCGTTGTCGGGACCGGTAAAGCGCAGCCACGTTATGCCGTTGTACTCGACCTGGTCGGTTGTTGTCTCCTTGCCTTCGTAGACCTGCTCTAGGCTTGCAACCTCTTCCTCCGGCGAGCGCGGGAAGATGCTGATGTGCAAGCGTCCTCCAGTCTCGTCGTGGAAGAAGTCTGCCTTTTCGTGCTCTTCGCTGGACGAATCCAGCGTGTACCCATCGGCGGCCTCGATACTGTACGATGCGCAATCGATGCCGGTCATATTGGCCGCGTCACCAGAATCGGCCACACCGCCGGCCGCCTTGAACTCCTTGGTCTCGCACCCCGTGGTGTCAAAGTGCATGGCCTCATGATTCTTGGCGGGGGCGTAAGCATCTACGAACTCGACAGTGATGGGCCCGTAGTACGCCGTCTTGGGCGCCCAGAAATACACGTACTCAACAGTCTCGCCCGGACCGATATCTGGCCTCTCGGAAAGATCGATGCCCTCGTGAAGCTCATCGGGAGCCTCGCTTGCAACGTAATCGAGCACGGCCGCCTTGCCGGAAGTAAACAACGGGTCGCCTGCCTCAAGATCGCCCTGGGCAGCATGCACGTTAAAGGAGCTAAACGTCCTGTTCTTTGCATTGTTGTTGGTGATCTTGACGTGCAGGTAAAAGCCGTCCTGCAGCTTAGCGTCGCCGCGATAGAACGTACCGTGGGCTACCGACTCATAGGTTATACCAGCTACCTCGACCGTCTGCGACTCATAGGCCTTCTTCTCTACGGGAGCACTGCCGCCGCCCGAGCTGCCAGCCGAGCCACTCGGCGCATTTCCGCCGCAACCGGTAAGCGTGCAAGCCAGCACGGCCGAAAGCGTCACGGTGGGAATTCCTAACAGCAGCTTCTTCGTCATGGGCTTCATCATCCTCACCGCTCCTTTCGGCTTACAGCTCATCCGTTGCCCGAGTCCCAAGTCGACTCCGTGGCATCGGCCTCCACTATGAGCGTATGGCGAAAAGCAGCGCCGGCGAAGTGACCCGTGGCCCAACTAGCAACCGCCCAGCATCCCCTATGGACCAAAAAGACTCGTATACGCACGCCCTCGGCCCATAAAATGAGACGCCTGTCCCAATGTTCGATTCAATCCAACAATCCGCATGGCACGTTTTTGACAAACGCATCCAACCGCAAACGTAGCAGGACGCATTCGACCGCCTTCAAACTTACTCGGACAGAACCGACTCGGTTTTGTCCGAGTAAACGCTGTTCCACCAAATTCCGAACGATTGTTCGATGGATTTCGTGTTGGGTGGAATCGTCTGTGGGCTGGGCTATGCTACCTTGACTATCTATATGACTTAAACGCAGCAAAGGAGCACCGAGAGAGCGAGTATGGCAAAAAACACCGCAAACTATGGTAACGACAGTATTCGTCAGCTCAAGGACGAGGAGCGCGTACGCCTGCGCCCCGCCGTCATCTTTGGCTCGGACGGGCTCGACGGCTGCGCACATGCCGCCTTCGAGATCCTGTCCAACGCCGTTGACGAGGCGCGCCAGGGCTACGGCAAGCTCATCATCCTTACCGCCTTTCGCGATGGCTCCATTCAGGTAGAGGACAACGGCCGCGGCTGCCCACTCGACTGGAACCCTTCCGAGAAGCGCTTTAACTGGGAGCTCGTCTTTTGCGAGCTCTACGCCGGCGGCAAGTACAACAACAACCAGGGCGGCGACTACGACTTCTCGCTCGGCACCAACGGCCTGGGCTCGTGCGCGACCCAGTACGCTTCCGAGTACATGGACGTCACCGTTTGGCGCGACGGTAACAAGTACTCTCTGCACTTTAAGAAAGGCAAGGTCGTCGGCGCCAAAAAGAAGGCGCTCGAGATCGAGCCCAGCGACGAGGACCGCACCGGCACCACCATCAAGTGGCGCCCCGATCTTGAGGTCTTTACCTCGATCAGCATTCCCCACGACTGGTATCGCGAGACCATGCGCCGCCAGGCCGTGGTTAACGCCAACGTGACCTTCCGCCTGCGCATCGAGGGCGACGACGGCGAGTTTTCCGAAGAGGATTTTTGCTATCCCAAGGGCATCGAGGACTATGTGCTCGAGAAGGTCGGTACCGACTACCTTACTGAGCCCTTCTTTATCGAGGCCGACCGCCGCGGTCGCGACCGCGAGGACCTGCCCGACTACAACGTAAAGATCACCGCGTGCATGTGCTTCTCGCGCACCTTCATGATGCAGGAGTATTACCACAACTCATCGTGGCTCGAGAACGGTGGCTCGCCCGAGAAGGCGGCCCGCAGCGCTCTGACCAGCGCCATCGATGCCTACATCAAGCAACAGGGCAAGTACAACAAAAACGAGAGCGGCATTAAGTGGCAAGACGTCCAGGACTGCCTGGTACTGGTGACCAACTGCTTCTCCACCCAGACGTCCTACGAAAACCAGACCAAGAAGGCCATCAACAACCGCTTTATCCAGCAGGCGATGACAGCATTCTTTAAGGAGCGCCTCTCGACCTATCTGATCGAGAACAAAGACGCCGCCAACAAGATCATGGAGCAGGTGCTCATCAACAAGCGCTCGCGTGAGAATGCCGAAAAGACGCGCCAGAGCATCAAGACCAACCTGCAGCAAAAGACCGACATGGCCAACCGCGTGCAGAAGTTCATCGACTGCCGCTCCAAGGACAAGAACCGTCGCGAGATCTACATCGTAGAGGGCGACTCGGCAGCAGGCGCCATCCGCACGTCGCGCGACGCCGAGTTCCAGGGTGTTATGCCCGTCCGCGGCAAGATCCTCAACTGCCTGAAGGAGGACTACCCGCGCATCTTTAAGTCCGACATCATCATGGACCTTATGCGCGTGCTGGGCTGCGGCGTAGAGATCAAGGACAAGCGCATCAAGAACCTTGGTGCCTTTGACCTGGACAACCTCAACTGGAACAAGGTCATCATCTGTACGGACGCCGACGTCGACGGCTACCACATCCGCACGCTCGTGCTCACCATGCTCTACCGCCTGGTGCCCACACTTATCGACGAGGGCTACGTGTATATCGCCGAGTCGCCGCTCTACGAGATCAACTGCAAAGAGAAGACCTACTTTGCCTACACCGAGCTCGAGAAGAACGGCATCCTCAAGGAGATCGGCGACCAGAAGTGCTCCATCAACCGCTCCAAGGGTCTTGGTGAGAACGATCCGGACATGATGTGGCTCACCACCATGAACCCCGAGACGCGCCGCCTGATCAAGGTGGAGCCCGAGGACGTCACCAAGATGGAAACCATGTTCAACCTGTTGCTGGGCAACGACGAGGCGGGCCGCAAGCGCCATATCTCCGAGCACGGCAAGGAATACCTGGACCAGCTGGACCTGCAATAGCAGCAAATCGATAACGACGGCCCATAAGAAGTTCAAGAGGAAATCGTGGCAAAGAAGAAGACGAAGAACCAGCCAAAGAAAAAGCAGGTCAACGCCGAGAACGTCATCGGCCTGCACTCCGAGGTCACCGACCAGCCGATCACGCAGACGCTCGAGGTCAACTACATGCCCTACGCCATGAGCGTCAACGTCTCGCGCGCATTCCCCGAGATTGATGGCTTTAAGCCCTCGCATCGCAAGCTGCTCTACACCATGTACAAGATGGGTCTGCTCAAGGGCGAGCGCCAGAAGAGCGCCAACATCGTGGGCCAGACCATGAAGCTCAACCCGCACGGCGATGCCGCGATCTACGAAACGATGGTGCGCCTGGCGACGGGCAACGAGGCGCTGCTTGCCCCCTTCGTGGAGTCGAAGGGCAACTTTGGCAAGTACTATTCGGGCGACCTGAGCTACGCCGCCTCTCGTTATACCGAGGCCAAGCTCTCCCCCATCAGCGCCGAGATCTTCAAGGACATCGACAAGGACCCGGTCGACTTCGTCGACAGCTACGACGGCGCCATGAAGGAGCCGCGCCTGCTGCCCACCACGTTCCCCAACATCCTCGTCTCGGCCAACAAGGGCATCGGCGTCGCTATGGCGTCCGACATCTGCGGTTTCAACCTCAACGAGGTCTGCACCGCCACGATGCACTACCTGAAGGACCCCGACTGCGACCTGCTCGAGTACATGCCCATGCCCGATTTCTCGACCGGCGGCGAGATTATCTACCGCCGCGAGGAGATGGAGAAGATCATCGAGACCGGTCTTGGCAGCTTCCAGATTCGCTCCCGCTGGCGCTGGATTCCCGAAGAGCGCATCATCGAGGTGTACGAGATTCCCTACACCACCAAGACCGATGTCATCATCGAGCGCATCGTCAAGCTCTCCAAGGAGGGCAAGGTCAAAGAGATCGCTGACATCCGCGATGAAACCGACCTTTCGGGTCTGCGTATCGCCATCGACCTTAAGCGCGGTGTCGACCCCGACAAGCTCATGGCCAAGCTCTATCGCTCGACCACGCTGCAGGATTCGTTCTCGTGCAACTTCAACGTGCTCGTCGACGGCTATCCCCGTGTTATGGGCGTGCGCCAGATTCTGCACGAGTGGGTCAAGTGGCGTATTGAGTCCACGCGTCGCCACATTAACTTTGACCTGGGCAAAAAGTCCGAGCGCCTGCACCTGCTGCACGGCCTTGAGGCAATTCTGCTCGACATCGACAAGGCCATCGCCATCATCCGCGGCACTAAGCTCGAGGCAGAGGTTGTACCCAACCTTATGAGGGGTTTCGACATCGACGAGACCCAGGCCGAGTTTGTCGCCGAGCTCAAGCTCCGCAACATCAACGAGGAGTACATCCTCAACCGCACCAAGGACATCGCCAAGCTCGAGGGTGAGATCGCCGAACTCGAGGAGATCCTCTCGAGCGAGGACAACATCAAGAAGGTCATCAGCGACGAGCTGGCCGCGGTTAACAAGAAGTACGTGATGCCGCGCCGCACGGGCAGGATCGAGCCCCATGAGGTTATCGAGGTAAGCTTGGAGCCCGAGGTCGAGGAGTACCCGGTTACCATCATGCTTTCGCGCGATGGCTACCTCAAGAAGATGACGGACCGCGTGCTCAAGAAGGCGACCACGCTCAAGTACAAGGACGGCGACAAACCCTTTATCGAGTTCCCGTCCTCCAACACGCACGAGCTGCTGGTCTTTACCAACAAGAGCCAGGTGTACAAGTGCAAGGTCGCGGCGTTTGAGGATACCAAGTCGGCCCAGCTGGGCTCGTACCTTCCGACCGATCTCGAGATGGAACCCGACGAGAGCGTCATCTGGGTCATCGACCCCGAGGACTACAAGGCCGACGTGCTGTTCGTCTTTGAGAACGGCCGCGTGGTGCGTGTCGCGCTTTCTGGATACGTTACCAAGACCAACCGCAAGCGCCTTAAGAACGCCATCTACGGCGGCAGCAAGCTGCTGTATGCGCAGGTGCTCAAGGAGGACCGCGACATCGCGCTGGTCTCGAGCGACTATCGCCTGATGAACTTCAACACGTCGCTGCTCAAGACCAAGACGACTACCAACACGCAGGGCGTCCAGGCCTTTACGGCAAAGAAGGGCCGCTCGGTCACCACCGTCGGCACAACCGAGGAGATCCTTGGCGCCGGCGTCTCGGCCGAAAAGTTTACCGCGCAGAGCCTGCCCTCTGCCGGTGCCCTCATGAAGGAAAACGACATGCCGAGTCTGTTTGACTAAAACAACGGTGGCCAAACCGTCATGGTTGTACAAAGCAGCGGGGCCCGGAGCGCAGCAACATCGCGCTCCGGGCCCCATGCATTACGGCAGCATCATCCCTATAGACAAAATGCCGCATAAAGTGGAACAGACATAAGCCCATCATTCATTCCAAAGGGCTTAGTCGATAGCCTGATAAGGCGCACGCCCGGACGGGTCTTTTTAAGTGAGGACAGGCTTCGAGATCTTGTGTTCTCTCCCGCCTTGACTTCAATCGCCGACAAGCATCCCTGCTTCTCTACTACAAAGTCGATTTCCGCACGATTATCTCGCGCCCAATAATGCAGCGGATAGCCCATGGCTGAAAGCTGTTGGGCAACGTAGTTTTCGGTAAGTGCACCCATGAATGTGCCGCCGATACCGGCAAGAATATCGGCGCGTTGAGCACCGGCCTTGGAGACGAGCAGCCCTGTATCCGCCTGATAGATTTTAAAAGCAGAAGGGTTAACGAAGGCCTCTAAGGGGCTTTCGATCTGCCCGACTAGGCTGCAGCGCGCCACCGTACCCGACAATACAAGCCAATCGAGAGCATCTCCAAAGAGAGACGCATTGCCCCCCGCTCGCACTACCTTGTATTGAAATTTACGATTCTCTTTGGCAAGCTGCTGTGGAATGGAATCGAAGCACGCACGCGTCTTTGCGCTCAAGCGTTCATCAGCATATTTATTGGTGTCGGCGGAATATCCGTCGAGAATAATCCGATGCTTTTCGGCCACATCAATGATTGACTGATCATCGATGTACGTTTGGACCGCCTCGGGCATTCCGCCAACAACAAGATACTGTCGATAGAGCCCAAGCGCCTTTTCATGAAGGCTTGGCGCAAGAGGACCCATTATCTCGAATGATGAGCGTATCTCGTCGACCAGCTGGTCGTGCCCCATCGCCCAGAGAAACTCCTCGAAATCGAGTGGAGTCATCTCAATCAAGTCGGTCTTTCCGACGGGGAACGAATACGACTGATGGTTAATGGCAACCCCAAGAAGCGACCCAGCAGCCGCAACGTAATACTCGGGAGCATCTTCGCAAAAGTATTTAAGGGAAGTGAGCGCTTCCTCGCATGCCTGGATCTCGTCAATGAACAGTAAGGTTTTGCCAGGCACGATACGCTGTCCCGTACGAGCCTCGATCGCACGTACGATCGAATGAGGGTCAAGACCGCCCGAAAAATCCGCTCGCGCCGACCGGTCGTTCTCAAGATTAACGTAGACAACCGATTCGAAAAGATCCTGGGCGTACGTTCTGAGCAGATAGGTCTTGCCACACTGGCGCACGCCTTTGACCAGCAAAGGTTTTCTATCAGCCCTGTCTCGCCATTCCCTAAGGAGCTCGTCTGCCTTGCGACGCATACGCAACCTTCCCTCATGAACTTCTGTTTGACAATATTTTAACGAGGATTAATTTGTTTTCAGTTATTTTTCTGCGTTTAAAAATTGTTCTATACGGCACTTGAGGGAATGCACCCCTATCTCTTGATAAGGATTGCAAGCATTTCCACCAACACCGATTGCCATGCGCTCTTCTTGTCCTTAGGCGAGCTTGCGAGCGAGCTCTCGCACCTCTTCCAACTTGGGCGACGATGCCATGCTGTCGCGCTCGGTCATACCGCTGATGGTGACAATGCCCTGGTCCTCCCACTTGCAGTATGCGCAGGCCGACTTGTACATAGCGATAGCCGCATCATAGACGCCCTCGCTGTGGCTATCGAGCAAAAGGGCCGTCTTGGTGAACGGGAAACCCGTGGCACCGAAGGCGTACAGGCGGTCGATGGCGGTCTTTTCCTGCGCAGTGATATCAAACCAGTAGATAGGCGAAGCGAAGACAACCATATTGGCGCCTTTCAGCGACTCGATCACGTCAGCCATGTCATCCTTCTGCACACAGGTGCCCTCATGGGTAAAGCAGTACTGACATCCCAGGCAACCAGCGATCTTCTTGCTGGCAACGCGGACGACTTCGACCGTATTGCCGCCCTCACGCGCGGTCTCGGCAAAGGCCTCGACCATGGTGTCGGTATTGGCGCCCTTACGCGGGCTACCACTCAATACAACGATATTCATAGGATTCCCTCTCCCTCATGCTGCAGGCGCGCAGCATGCTTTCTTGTAACCAAAACGAATGGTGTTAATCAATCGCCAGCAGGCCATATCTCTTGTTCAAGTTCCCTAAAGAAGCTCAAGACGATTGCGATTGCCTTATACAACGTCGAAAATCAAAGAGGGCCCATAGCAACGCCACCTACCTGAAATGACATGCGGTCAAGACGAGCTACGAGAATCATAGCGGGCGGATACCGCCCGCATGCCTCCTTCGGAATAGGCGCTGAGCAGCTCCTGGGCGTGGGCGAACTCGGGCCCTCGCCTCCAACCGAGCAGGCGGTTGACCGCGAGATTTCCCTGGACGTTGTGGACGAAGAGCAGATAGGCGTCCTCGCGCGAAAGCCCGGTCTCCTCCATGATCGAGGGAACCATCTGCTCGGCGCCGTGCTCGACGACGCGCTGCGCCACCCGGGCGTACGCGTCGTCATCCGAGTAGAGCAGATAATAGTCATCATTTGCCGGCGGGCGCTGGCAGAGGGCGCCCACCTCCGTTCCCTCGAGCGGCGGCGCCGCCTCCAGGGCCTCGTCGATAAGCGCGTCGAGCAGCGCGAACTTGTCCTCATAGTGCAGATAAAACGTGCCACGGTTGATATCGGCGCGGCGGCAGATATCCGCTACCGTCATCTTCGCGAAGCCGACCTCGGCTAGCAGCGCAAAGAACGCCTCCCGTATGACTGAAAGCGTATAGCGTCGACGACGATCGATTTTCCCCGATTCCATGGCCCCTCCAATTGCAGTGCTCAACAATATCCAGCAGCCGCTCGTTTATCGACAGCAGTTCGAAGCTGTTCATTGCTCTGACGTAAATCAACATTGATACTTTTTATAGACACCTGTTCATTGTAGCTGAAAGAGAGTATCAAGTGACCCCATACGAGCAGCTCGTTATCGAGCTCACCAACCAATCGTTTTCCCTTCAGGCCGCCTACCGCAGCGGCGGCACGCCCTATGAGCTGAGTGACCGCGAGCCCGAGCCCTACGACCAGCAAATCAGGGACTTCGCCCGCATGATCGAGGAAGCCGATTGCGTGCTGGTGGGCGGGGCCTCTGGGCTCTCCGCGGCGGGCGGCGGCGACTTCTATTACGAGGACAACGCAACCTATCGCAGGCATTTCGGCAAATTCGCCGAGCGCTACGGTTTCAAGGGCGCTTTCGAGGGGTCGTTCTACCGCTGGCCCACCGCCGAGGCGCGCTGGGGATACCTCGCCACCTTCCTCGACACCACGCTCAACGCCCCGCTGCGCAAGCCCTACAGGGACCTCGACACCATTATCGCCGAGAAGGATTTCTTCGTGCTCACCACCAACCAGGACACGCAGTTTGTGAAGCTCTATCCCTGGGAGAAAGTGGCAGAGATCCAAGGCGACCACCGCTTCTTTCAGTGCTCCCACTGTTGCACCGACGAGGCGTGGAACGCGGTCGAGCCGGTCTCCCACATGGTAGAGGCCATGGGAGACGGTCTGGAGGTTCCGACAGAGCTCGTGCCGCGCTGCCCGCACTGCGGGGCAGAGGCGTTCCCCTGGGTTCGCGGCTACGGCAACTTCCTGCAGGGCGAACTCTACGAGGAGCAGTACCGCAAGGTGTCCGACTGGCTCGACGCGCACGCACGGCAGAGGATCCTCTTCCTCGAGCTGGGTGTGGGCCGCATGACGCCCGCGTTTATCCAGGAGCCGTTCTGGGCCCTCACGGCGCAGTTACCGCAGGCCAGCTACATCGCCGTAAACAACAAGACGCAGTTTCTCCCCCGCGCGATCGAGGATCGGGGGCTCGCCGTTCGCGCCGACATCGCCGACGTGCTCGCCGACGTGCGCAAGACGCTGGGGAGGTAGCGCATGGAGACGGCGAAAGCAGTTCGCATAGGCAGGGCGCTAGCCGAAGCGGATCTTGTCATCATCGGCGCTAGCAACGGACTCGACATGGCGGAGGGGCTCAACCTTTTCTGCGCCGATGCTCATTTCCAAGAGGCGTACGGGGACCTCGCCCAGGCAGACGGCATCGGCTGCATACTGCAGGGGCTCGCTTCCCCGGATGCCAGCGTGCGACGCCGATGGGCCGAGCGGTTCCATCAAAAGGAGTATCTCGAATATGAGCCCGGCTCGCTCATGAACGGGCTGCGGCGTCTTACGGAGCACGCCGACACCTTCGTGGTCACATGCAACATCGACGGGCACTTCGCGCGCGCCGGGTTCGACGAGGAGCGCGTGCTCGAGACGGAGGGGAGCATACGCACGTCGATCGACGAGCGGCGTCTCGCCCATCCAGACGCCCTCGCCACGGCCCAGCTCGAGGAGCTCGAGCGCCTTGTGCAAGCCCATCGCAACGGCAGGGTCGTCATCCTCGAACTTGGCGTGGGACTGCGCAACGGCATCATAAAGCACATGCTCGCCCAGATCGCGAACGTCTGCGAGCACGCCACCTACATCGTGTTCAACTACAGCCAGGCTATGGCGCCCGATGCATCGTGCGAGACGATTCTCGTTGACGGCGATATGGCCCCGGCTTTCGAGGAGATCGCCCGATGCCACCCCTAGAAAGAGAAGCGCGTAGGCTTCGAAGCCTTATCGACGATGCCGACGCCATCATCGTCGGCATCGGCTCGGGCATGTCGAGCGCCGCCGGGTTCAACCATTACAACCGCGCGGGCATGGCGCGCGCAGGAATGGCGGACTGGCAGCAAGCCTTTGGCTTCAAGAGCCTTTTCGACGGCTTCTACCACCTCTACCCCAGCCTCGAGCAGCAGTGGGCATACTATGCGCGATACATCGACTTCATGCTGCGCGAGCTGGCCTCGCAGCCCTATCTCGACCTACGGTCCCTCATCGGCCATAAGGACTACTTCATCCTGAGCACCAATGTGGACACCCAGGCCGAGAAGACGTTTCCCGACGAGAGAACCTGTAACTATCAGGGAAGCTTCGCGCACCTTCAGTGCAAGCAGCCATGCTGTGACGAGCTCTTCGACGCGAGCCCCTACGTCGAACGCATGCTCGCGGGCATGGCGGGGTTCGAGGTCCTCAGCGAGGATATCCCCCGATGCCCGCATTGCAGCTGGCAGCTTGTGCCGTGGGTGCGCGATGACACGTTTCTGCAGGGTGCGGCCTGGCGCGAGAGCCTCGGACGATACGAACGCTTTGTGTGCGAGCACAGCGATCGCCGCGTGCTGTTGTTGGAGCTCGGCGTAGGCGAGATGACCCCCGGCATCATCACGCTCCCGTTCTGGAGCATGACCGCAAAGCTGCCGGATGCGCACCTGTTGAGCGTCAACATCTCGAACGGCTCGGCTCCGTTGCAGCTTGGAAGCAAGGCAGAGGCGATTCAGGCAGATTTGGGCGCGCTGCTCTCGGCGGCGCGGACGGGCGACGGTGCTTAAGCCTCCTTGTTGGTCGCTTTAAGGTATGCATCGTCGCCCACGGGCTCCAGCCACTCGTTGGAGGTCTCCTCGCCCGGAACCTCCAACGCGAGATGCGAGAACCAGCTGTCGGGCGCGGCGCCGTGCCAGTGCTTCACCCCCGGGGCGATGTTGACCACGTCGCCGGGGCGCAGCTCCTGTGCCGGCTTTCCCCACTCCTGGTAAAACCCTCGACCAGCCACGCAGACGAGGATCTGCCCACCGCCGCTTTTGGCGTTATGGACGTGCCAGTTGTTGCGGCAGCCGGGCTCGAACGTCACGTTGTGGACACCGACCTGCTCGGTGGAAAGGGGCGCGAGGTAGCTTTGCCCGATAAAGTACTTCGCGAATGCATCGTTGGGGGCACCGATGGGGAAAACCATCTCGTTTTGGTGCTGAGCCCTTGCGTCGGCGGCATCGTCGGCCGCCCAGACCTCCTTCGCCATGCGGAAGGCAGCCCACGCCTTGGACCAACCCGCATAAAACGCTGCATGCGTAAGGATCTCCGCTATCTCCGCCTTGGTCACGCCGTTGTTCTTTGCAGACGTCAGGTGATATTTGAACGAAGAGTCCGTCAGCCCCTGCGCCATTAGGGCCACCACCGTCACCACGCTGCGGTCGCGCAAGGAGAGCTCACCCTCCCGGCTCCATACCTCGCCGAACAGCACGTCGTCATTGAGCTGTGCGAATTTGGGAGCGAACTCCCCCAGGGCATCTCTGCCCGCTGCCTGCTTAATTGCCATAATTTACTTCCTCCTGTCGATGGTATTAGGCACAAATCTGCTTCCGCGCTGCCAAGCAGCCCGGCTAGATTCCCGTGCCCATTCGTCGAGCCTGCTCCAGAGCGGGATGCCCGGCGATTTCGCCCACGCCGTTCACGCCGCCGGCGAAAACCGTTCCAGCGAGCGTGCAGCGGGGGAAGCAGTCGATCCATCCCTGCACGGCCTTTTTTACGCCGTCGAAAGTCGAGCGCCCACTCTCCGCCGCCGTTGCTAATAGATACGCCTCGGTAAATGCATAGTCGGAGCCGAAAAGCGGGTTAGCGCGGTCTAGCATGGTCTTGAGCTGGCCGCAGACGCTGTAGTAGTAGACGGGCGTTGCAAACACCAGCACATCCGCATCGTGCATTTTGGCGGCAATTTCCACGGCATCGTCTTGGATGACGCAGTACCCCAGCTTTGAGCAGGCAAGGCAGCCCTTGCAGAAGCCGAGCTGCTTCTCGCGCAGGTGCACGGTCTCCACGCTGTGACCTGCCTCCCGCGCGCCGTTGGCGAAAGCCTCCGCCAACGTCTCGGAATTGCCATGCTTTCGTTGACTTGAAGAAACTATCAAAACCTTTTTGCTCATTACGAAACATCCCTTGCATTCTCTGTTTTATTAACGAGAATGAAGGTAATACCTAAACCTAACTTTAGGTCAAGGAATGAATTTGAGATTTATTCGGAGGAGTCATATACACAATCGGACAAGTGTCGGAGATGTTCGGTTTGCCCACTTCTACGCTGCGATATTACGACAAACAGGGATTGTTCCCGGGGCTGGAGCGGGCGTCCGGCATTCGCCGGTTCAGCGATACGGAACTCGAGGCGCTTCGGGTCATCGAATGCCTAAAGAAGGCGGGGATGGAGATCAAGGACATCCGGCTGTTCATGGAATGGTGCGCAGAGGGCCCATCAACATACCCCCAGCGCAAGGCTATGTTCGAGGAGCGAAAGGCCCACATGGAGTCGGAGATCGCGAACATGAACCGTGCGCTGGACATGTTGAAGTACAAATGTTGGTTCTACGGGCAGCTGAGCCAGGGCGAAAACGAGGCCAAGCTAAGGGCCATGATTCCCGACGGCATGCCAGAAGAGATCAAAGAGGCCTACGAAAACGCCCACACTCGATAGTTCCCATATTCCGCTATTCCGGATGATTAGTCGCAGGCAGTTTTCAACGCGATCCGAAAGCCGCAGGTCAGACAATCGCGCTCTCGGTGGCCAGGAGGAAATGGATGGGAAACACGGCTATGCAGGAGGTCGCGACCGTACTCGTAGCGCACTCCGGCTTGGTACCCGAGGGCACCTCGCACTCGCGCGCCGTATCCGAGCTCGCCGAGGTGTTCACCAGAGCCGACGGCGAAGCCGAAGCGCTTTCCGACAAGGGGACCGACGCCGCAGCGCGCTCGGCGCTCGAGTTCCTTCGTAGGTTGACAGAATCGCTCGAGTTAGTATGCTAACCCGCAGATAGCAAAACCTTCACGGTTTTAGGGGTGGACTTGCGCAAGCGACTCTGCCCTATTTTTTTGCGTTTGATCGCACCGGTTTCAAGAAAGGCATGCAGTTACAAATAAGTGCGTACTCGCTTTTACATGCGCCATCGCGTGAAATATAACCAGAGCCGGATATGCCCGCAAGGCAACTTGGCTCTCAAAATACTCCACGTGCGAGCTGTTCGGATGGCGAAGGGGTCACCTCGCCGTGTTCTTCGGCTATACCGGGGACATGTACGTCGCAGGCCCTCAATACTGGAAGGAAGTGTAGGCATGCATATGCTGGAAACCATCAAGGGATGCCGCTCGGTGCGCAAGTACACAAGCGAGCAGATTGCCCGCGAAGACCTGGAGCGCATCGTTGAGGCCGGCATCTACTCGGCCAACGCCGGCGGCGCCCAGCGAAGCATGGTGGTGGCCCTGCATGACGCCGCCCTGGCAGAGAAGGTGGGCAAGCTGAACATGGCTCGCTTCGACAGGGGCAATTTGATCGGCAACCGCGTCAGCTCCGAGCAGCCGAGTGGCATCGACGACCCCTCCATCAAGAACGGCTTCTATGGCGCGCCGACTGCCGTCTGCGTGTTCTGTCAAAAGGACTTCGCCTTCAGCGTCGCCGACGCCTTTGTGATCGCGCAGGCGATGGCGCTAGAGGCCCACAGCCTGGGATTCTCCAGCTGCATCGTCAGCCGCGGCGAGCAGACATTTGCCTCCGAAGAAGGCAGGAGCCTTCTTGCCGCGTGGGACGTTCCCGACAACTACATTTGCCGCGCTTTCCTCGCATTGGGATACTGCGAGGGACCATACCCGCAGGCGAAGCCCCGTAGAGAGGGACGCGTAAAGATCGTCGAGGAATAGCTGCGCGCCTGCGATTTTAAGGGGTGACGCTAAAAGCGCGTCTCAGAATGTCAAAGATCAGTTCTCCAGCGGCTGCATGATCTCTAATATGATTCCATCTGGGTCCCGAAGGTAGAAGGCTTTGCTTCGGCCAAAGCCTTCCTGCCTAAAATCAAATTCCTGCGGAGCAGAAAAACACTCCACGCCCTGCTCCACCAGTTTTTGATAAGCCCCGTCGGCATCCTCCGTATAGAAGCACAGTTCCGAAATAGAAGTGGTGAAAAGATCCATGGGAGTGCGGTGAATTTCATCCTTAACAAACTGGATGAGCTCCACCGGCGGTATATGCAGCCGATCCGAGCCGTTTAGATAAGCGACCCGAGCCTTGCAGTTTTCTCGCCGGAACATCGCCTCCGTCTCTTTCCCCTCCATCAGGAGCTCCCCCTGATACCGAAGGCCCAGCACATCACGATAAAACGCTACGGAACGATCCAGGTCGCTGACGGTCAACCCCACATGATAAATTTGCCCAATCATAGGCTCCTCCTCGTTAGCAGTTATCTACTGATTTAATGAGGGCATGGAACGGGAAGGCAGGCCGATCGTTAAGATGATGTGGCCGATTCCGACAAACCCCCGATCACGTGATCCATAAGACTACTTATGGGAGGGGGAAACGGCTGCGTAACTTCCCGAGCCGTCGTAAGCCCCAGAGTCATAATCAGTCTAATAAATTAAGTTCCATTTGAATTTGCCAAAATATTATTGATTTTCAATATGGATGCTCTTCATAAACAGCGGAAGTAAGGCAAATTCCGCCGTTCCGGCCGCGCTGACCACACCCGGATCCCCAAACGCATACCCCTACAGGAACGCGTTCGGGCAGGGCCAGGGTCACGATCACGATCAATGGGTTGATTTCCGATCTCAGCCGAACACATTGAGCAAATAGGCCGTTCCCGCACCTAGCCGAACGCCCCCGCGGCCCCTCCCGGGGCCCGGGGGCGCCGTTTTCCCAGTTGAAGGAACGGTGGAGATGTGTTTCGATGGGTCCGGTGGCCATGCTCCGCCCGCCGCCCGGCACCTCTTCCCAGACTCAGCCGAACGGTCGGTCAGCCTATTCCGTTTTCCCTCAGGCTAGGACAGCGGGGCATCGCCCCTTTCCTCGCGCGCCCGCGCGATGAGCCCCGGCGTCAGGTCGAGCCCGCCGACGGGCACGTCCTCCACGCCGTACGCCTCCAGCAGCGCCGCCGCGTCGCCGCCGAGCATCGCCCGGAAGGCGCGGGCAGGCGGAAGGAAGCTCCTGGTGTCGAGGGCGTCAGTGGACGCCTACATCGAGTCGAGGAGCGGAAGGAGATGACGGCGGCGACCGCCCCGGGAGCCGCCCGCGGCCGGGCACTCGAGGGAGCCTCGAGACGAGAGGAGCTCGAGGACGACCATGACCATGAATCTGAATCTACCCCGATACCATTGACACCTTTTATGCCGCCTTCGAGCGGTCTTCTTCCTTCGGCCAATTTGAATCTGCCGCGGTCCGAAACGGGACGGCTTCCCCCGCGCCGCTCGCGGCCGATATGCGCACGGGACCGCTGGCGGCGGGGCGGCTCTCCGCACGGGAGGCCAGAATGCAGCGCGACACGTCCGTTGAGAGAAGAAGGCAAGCTGATGCTGAGCTATGAAGAGAAGGCGGAGCGCATCGAGCTGATTGATGCTGTGACAGATGCAGGAAGGCTGGCGAGAGGCCTGAACCAGCCGCTCGAGTCCCTGGCGCGCGCCGACCAGCCGGACCCGCTCGACGTCGAGGGAATCCTGGCCCTGAGGTCGATAAGCGAGAGGTGTGCAAATCGTATCGGCGACGCCATGCGCATCCTGAAGGCGCAGAACGAGATCCTCTACGCGGAGGAGCGGGCGGCAAGCCCAATCCATCACGAGTGCTAAGCGGGCTAAAGCGCCGTTCGCGCCACCGTCGAGGCCCGCATAGAGGCCGCACGAACCGAACAATCAAGCCGTAATCCCATGCAGCTGCACGCACTGAGCAATAATTAGCACACAGTACGGAAAGGGGCGGACGGAATGAGCGCGATAGACGAATACCTCGTGACGGGATCTCCCGAGGAGTCCAGCTGGCGAAGCGTCATCCTGTTCGGCCGCAACGCGGCATCCTACAAGTTCGCCCTCGCGCAGGCGCTCATCGACCTGGCGAAGCAGGACAGGGATTCCGTCACGCTCGACCAGCTAGCAGACCCTTATACCCGCCACCTCTGCGAGCATTTGGCCCATTCACCGAAACAGAGCACCAGCCGGTCGAGCAAGTTCATCGACGCCTGCTCTGGATTCAATAACGGCGAGATCACGCACGACGCGCTCATAGCCACGGCGGTGTAGCTCGGCTTCAACAACGTCCTTGACGCGTTTCACGTCGTCAACCAGGGCGACGTGCCCGTAAAGTTCTTCGAGAAGGACTTCTCCGGGGAAAGCAAGCGCCTCATACTCACCGACGAGGTGTTCAGGCTCGCCAACTCCGCCGAGGCTGGCAACATCGTCCAAGAGACGGAGTCGCGCTGGAACCTCGTCGAAACGGCTTGGGAGCAGGGAATCTCATCGAGCCTGCTGCGGATTTCGTACGACGAGCTCGGCCAGGCGTTTGTTGCCGAGTCCGGCACACGACGAAAGGACGTGACTTCAGCCCGTGGATCGCTCAACGGCTATCAAAAGGGGCATTGTTTCTACTGCTATGCGCCCATCGACGCCGCCGACGGCACTGTGAAAACCGAAGACGGTCTCATCCTGCCCGAGTCCGCCAAGCCCGACCTTTGCGACGTCGACCACTTTTTCCCGCATGCGCTGGCGGTCCAGGTGCCCGAAGTCAACTGGGACGGTGTGTGGAATCTGGTGCTGGCTTGCCCCGATTGCAACCGCGGCGAGGGCGGCAAGTTCGCTCGCATCCCAGCGCCCGAATATTTATGCCGGCTCAACCGCCGCAACGAGTATCTCATCGGCAGTCACCACCCTCTGCGCGAGACGCTCATCGCCCAGACCGGAGAGACGCCGCAGGCGCGCTGGGAATACCTGAAGAAGGTTGATAGAATCGCAACGGACCTTTTGCCAAGGGAACGTTGGAAGACGGAGGAACGCGAAGCACCCGCGTTCTAGGGAGGAAGAGCATGACCGCCACGGAAGAGACCATCGGCTACTACGATGGCAACGCGAAGAAGTTCATAGCGGACACGGCAAACGTCGAGTTCGACGCGCTGCAGAAGGCGTTTGCGGACATGCTTCCCGAGGGCGGCCGCATCCTGGACCTGGGCTGCGGCAGCGGGCGCGACTCTTTGGCGTTTCTCACGGCGGGCTTCGCGGTCGACGCGGTCGACGGCAGCGCTGAGATGGCGAGCGCCGCAAGCGAGCTCACCGGAATGAAGGTTGAGCATGCGACGTTCGCCGATTTCGAGCCCAAGCGCGTATACGACGGAATCTGGGCCTGCAGCAGCCTGCTTCACGTGCCGGCCGTGGAGCTGCCCGCAATCGTCGCCAAATATGCTGCTGCGCTCAAGCCGGGCGGTCGTTTCTATCTTAGCTTCAAGCTCGGCGACCATGACGGCATGCGCAACGGCCGCTGGTTCACCGACATGACAGAGCAGTCCTTCCGCCGCCTCATCGACGACGTCGAGGACCTGACCGTCGACCGCGTCGACGTCACGTCCGACGTACGTCCCGGTCGCGCAAACGAGAAGTGGCTGAACGCATGGTGTATGAGGATATAGAAGGGCCGTACCGAGGCGGAAAACCGTCGCGTTGCCCGCCCCGCCTCTTCGATTCCGGCAGGCGCCCGGAATTGGGGCGCCCTTGATCAGCTTAGCCCGTTGATGGTCTCCTCGAGCTCCACCATGTAGGCGACTATCTCATCGATGCTCGGGTAGCTGCCGAACAGCATCGGCCTCATCGAGGCGTAATCGTCCGCCAACTCGTCGAGCCTGCCCTTTGGAGGGGCGAGCCTGAGCGTGCCGGGCCTCGCGTCGGCCAGCTTGGCCCACGGCATGCGGTAGAACTTCTCTTTGAACCTGACGACCTGTTCGAGGAGGCCAGGCTGCGCTACGGCGCGGCCGAGCACGAACGAGTGGCCAAGGCGGTACATGTCGTAGTAATGGCGGGAGTAGCGCCTGGGCATAGCCTTGTCCTCGGGCCTGTTGGCCTCCTGGTGCAGGATGGTGGCCTTCTCCCAGAACGTGCGCTCGGGACTCGCGGTGCGCACCGTGGTCGACAGCTCGGGCCCGAACGGAACCACGTCCGCCGCGTACGGGGTTATCGCCGCCTCCTCGGAGGGCGACCATGCCGCCATGGGCCCTATCTCCAGCTTGATGGTGTCGAGCGTGCCCGCTGACTCGTAGGAGCGCGGGTAGTCGAAGTACACAGTCTCTTCCTCGGCCCCGAGCCTAACGGACGCTTCGGTGCCGAGGGACTCGGAGAGCGTGGCCCTGAGCTTCGGGACGAAGGCGTCGGCCAGGAAGGCATTCGTGCGCTCGATGCTGTCGGTCTTGAACCGCTCCTGCGCCGAGTTGCTGCGCGGCTCCCACGGTTCGTCCTCGCCGTAGCCCAGGAGTCGCCAATCGAGTATGAGGTCGATGTCCTCCGAGAAGCGCTCGATGAGCCCGAAAGCCTTCGACAGGCTCGTACCGCCCTTGAACACCATGGACTCGGCGAAGCCGCTTCTGTGGAAAAGGTGGTCCAAGGTGTAGCACACCCAGAAGTCCTTCTCGACGACGGCCGGCGCAAGCGCCATCCCCTGCGCGGCGGCCTCGAAGACCAATCTGCGCTCGTCGGTCGAGGCCCTAGCGATCCTGTCCATGCTTCGCCTCCCATATCTTCTTCGCGGCGTCGGCAACCCAGGAGGTGAGCCCCGCCGACTCTTCCAGGAACGCGCCGGCCTGCTCTTCCGTGAGATTGCGCGCGAGCGTTCTGATTTCCTCGTCGCCCACGTTCTCGCGTCCGAGTGCCTTGAGGGCCTGCACGATGATGCAGGTGATCTGCGAGCAGTCGAGCAGGTCGCGGTTGGCGCGATGCCGGAGCTCGATATCGTACGGCCCATACTCGTAGCGCTTGTACGGACCGCTGCTGACGTAGACGAGCTTTGCGGGCACCTGCGTGTCGAGGCCCAGCGCATTGAGTGCCGCGTCGCCGGACGGTGCGACGATCCACTTGTTGGCACGGGCGACGGCGCGCACGACCTCGTCGGCGCTGGCCGGCACCTCGGCGCCCATGAGCGCGCTGCGCTCCGGCGCGTAGTAGACGCCGCGGATGGCGCGGGCAATCCCTCCTTTTGCATGCAAGCGCCCGAGCGCGTTGGCAGCATTGCGTCGGCCTGCGACGTCGGAGAAGTCGGCGGCCGTGAAGGCCCTGCCGGCGCCGAAGCTCTCTATGCGCTTAGCGATGGCCTCTGCTTCTGTCATGGCATTCCTCCTATTTGGTGAAAATAGTATATACCTTTTTCATCAAATTGCCCCTGATTGCCTTGGTCACCCACGCATCGCGCCTGCAAAAGTCGGCGATGAGATCTACAGGAGGGCACATGGCGACAGGCGACAACATTCGGCGGCACCGCAAGGCGAAGGGGCTGACGTGGGCCCAGCTCGCCGATGCGGTGGGACTCACCGAGGGCGCGATCAGGCACTACGAGAGCGGCATCCGCGCGGTGAAGCCCGAATTGCTGGAGGAGATCGCGAAGGCACTCGGGGTCTCCGTGGGCGCGCTCAAGGACTACGGAGTCGAGACGTCGCGCGACCTCATGGCTCTGTTGCTGCAGCTGGAGGAGGGCTACGGCCTCGTGCCCAGCGATGACGGCATGGGCCTCGCGGTCGACCCCAGGGCGCCGCATGCCCCCAAGCTCGCGCAGTCGATCAAGTCCTGGGCGGAAAAGCGCGCGGAGCTCGTGCACGGAGCAATCGACGAGGCCGCTTACACCGACCAGAAATCCTCTATTTAATATCTCATCAGATAAAATGACATTTCCTTACGGACAGCCTCCGATCTTTCAGAGGCCGTTCCATTATTCCCGCATGGAATCGGCGCCCCAGAAGCCCTGTTCGGGGAATAGCTGAATGCTCGAGCACAGCAAGATACGCGGCGTCATTCGGCGGCATTCGGGGTTGCCGAAACTGCGGAAACCGATTTTCGCGTTTTTTTATTCCCGCTTGTTGACCTGGGCAAATGCAGTTGACGAAGGCTTGAATTGAGCCCGCAGTTTCAACTCAGTTTCCGCCGCTCCAAATCGCCCCTCGGTGGACCCGAATTGTGAATTATTCCCGTAGGGCCCCAATTATTCCCGTACCGCCGAGTACTCCGCTGTACCGCCCAGCAGGGGCATACGGGAATAATTGAACCGTCTTCCCAGGTTGGCATGCAAATAAAAATACCCCCGATTCCAAGTGGAAATCGAGGGTATCTCATCGGGTGGCTTTCAAGCAGTTTGCAAAACTGCAGGTCGCAGACCTTCATTGCTAGTAGGAGAAATGAGTAGTCTCGGGTGGCTTGCCCATGAGTTGACGAATAAGTTGGAGCTTCGCCATTGGCTCAATCGCTTCGCGCGCTCGATAAACTTGTTTAGTAAAAGGCGGATCGGTCACCGATGGACGCACGACGAGAAACACGTACCTCCAGTGGTTCAAGCACGGCGCGCGTGAGGATCTCTGCAAGCAACCGCCTGGTACGCTACTGTTGCCAGCGTGGCTTAGCGGACTGGCGAATCCCGCCCCGTGCGCGTCATCATCCAATCAAATGCCCTGGCAAGCAGCAGCACCGCCAATCACACTACGTTCTTACGGCGCCCTCTGCGATAAAATTAGCGAATTGTGTTTTCACCTCGCAGCTACGGAGACATTAGATGATTACTCTGGACAATCTTCGCGACGCACTTAGGGCTCTGTGCTACGAGCCCTCGGGCGACGGCACCGTTTATCAGAAATCCTGGGAAGAGACCAGCGCGCAAATCACGGTCGATTTTTCCAAGAAACGCATCGGCTACCCGAAAGACCTGGGGTTCAAAGTCAACAAAGACACAACTTGTAACTTTTCCGATAACGAGAACTTCGTCGTACTCGCCTGCGTAACCATGCTCCTCGACAAAGGATATCGCCCCGAATCACTTGAGCTGGAGCGCGAATGGGCCCTTGGGCACGAACAAAAGAGCGGCCGCGCTGATATCTGCATTAATGACGAGAGGGGCGACACACTCGCAATCGTCGAATGCAAGACCCCTGGAACCGAGTTCAAAAACGAATTCAAGAACATGCAGTCAGACGGAGGGCAACTCCTCTCCTATTGGCAACAAGAGCGCGCGACTCGCTGGTTGGTACTCTTTGCATGCGATTTCATCAACAACGAAATCGTGCCAGACCAGGTTTCAATTAACTGCAGCGATGACGAGAACTTCATCGCGCTCGCCAAACGCGATGACACCATTGCGCTCTACCGCGACGCCCATACAGTGGAACAGCTCCATCAAGTTTGGACGGAAACGTACAACCAACAAGTCGAGGGAAACATCCTCTTTGGCGATAGGTCGACGGCATACCACCCGATGGTTCCTCCCCTTCTCAAGAAGGACCTTGTCGACTTCAGGGCCGAAGACAGCATCGTCAACCGCTTCGAGGAAATCCTCCGCCACAACAACGTCTCCGATAAAGAGAACGCCTTCAATCGCCTTATCGCGCTCTTTATCGCGAAGCTCCAAGACGAGCTCTCGAAAATGCCAACCCAGGAGATTGAGTTCCAATACCGCCAAGGACGCGACACCTACGAAACGCTCCAGGACAGGCTCCAGAGACTCCACTCAGACGGCATGAGAAAGCTCATGCGGGAAGAGGTCCTGTACGTTCCCAACGACTACGCCGAAAACCTCATAAGCAACTATACGGGCCAGCACCGCAAGAAGCTCATCGAGGAGCTGAACGGCACGCTGCGCAAGCTCAAGTTCTATACCAACAATGACTTTGCGTTCAAAGACGTCCACAACGAGGAACTCTTTCTTCAGAACGGCAAGGTACTCGTAGAGACGGTGCAACTTCTACAGCCGTATCGCATCGTAGGAACTCAAGACATTCAATTCTTGGGCGACCTCTTCGAACAGCTCCTTAATCAGGGCTTTAAGCAAAACGAGGGCCAATTCTTCACACCTGTGCCCATCACCCGTTTTATTTGGAAGTCACTCCCACTCGACAGCATCGTGCAGGACGAGGCTGGTGCCGTGCACTATCCACGCGTTATCGATTACGCCTGTGGCGCGGGGCACTTTCTCACAGAAGGATTCGAAGAAATCTCCGACGCCGCATGCCAATATGATCCGACCATAGAGGATGACCTCGGAGACGCCGACTGGGTCAGAGACAATCTCGTCGGCATCGAGAAGGACTATCGACTCGCTCGCGTTTCCAAGGTCTCGTCCTACATGCATGGCGCAGGGCAGAGCAACGTGGTCTTCGGCGACGGACTTGAAAATTATCCCGACAAGGGAATCGACAGCCGAACCGACAGGGGACGCTTCGACATTCTTGTCGCCAATCCCCCGTACTCTGTAGCGGCCTTCAAACCGCATCTCAAGCTTCACAACAACGAACTCAAAGTGCTGGAAACCATCAGCGATAGCGGCTCGGAAATCGAGACCCTCTTTGTCGAGCGTGCGGCACAGCTTGTTCGGCCCGGAGGCTACGCCGCCATCGTCCTCCCCACCTCGATCCTCGACAAGAGCACGAGCTCGAGTTTCATGGCCGCACGCGATGTGCTTTTGAGCTCCTTCGAGATCGTCTCCATCGCCAGGTTTGGATCAGGCACATTCGCGGCCACAGGAACAAACGTCGCAATTATGTTCCTACGTCGCTTTGACGAGATCCCGCCCCGCAATGCGAACGCACTTGATTTCGTTGACGCTGTTTTTGAGCGCAGGAAGCTCACTGGCTGGAGAGACGAAAGCGCTTTCAACGCTTATCTCGGCACAATTAATGTAGACGGAGATACTTACCGGGCTTTTCTCGCAGGAGAGGCTAACTGGAACGAATGGGCAAACACTCGCCACTTCAGCGTTTATTGCCATCTTTTCGAATCATCGAAGGAGCTCAAGACCCTTCGGAAGAGCAAGACTTGGAAGGCGGCCGACAAGAACTCACGGCTCAAAGCAGAGAACGAGCTGTTCTATCGCCATGCGCACAAGGAAGAGCGCAAACGCCTGCGCGTTTGGGGTCTCGTCTGCGGTGAACAGACGCTCATCATCAACTCACCTAACACGACCAAGGAAATCGCCTCTTTCCTTGGCTACAAATGGAGCAATCGCAAAGGCAACGAGGGGATACAGCCCATCGATGGTGAGGGCGTGCTCTATTCGGACAACGAATCGGACGACACGAACTCGCTAAGCGGCATCATCAGAGCATGGTTCTCCGGCGAGCAGGTTGAGCCCGGCGACCTTGCCCAGTACTACTACTATGCCAAGACCGCCGATTTCATTGACTTTGATGCCGATAAGTTCGACGAGACTCTTACGATTCCCCGCTCTTTCTACAAGCCCCGCTCGTTCGCCCAGGGCACCGTAGTCAAGACGCTTAGAGACATCACATCCTACGTTACCAACAGCGTGGCCCAGAGTTCCATCACCACCGACACTTACGTAACAACGGAAAACATGGTCAAGGACCGTGGCGGCATAACCACCTATAGTGGAGAGCTTCCGGCAAGTGCTGGCACCGCATACAAGAAGGGAGACACGCTCGTCTCCAATATTCGCCCCTATCTGCAGAAGATTTGGCTCGCAGACCGCGATGGGGCGTGCTCCAAGGACGTTTTGGTATTCCGAAGCATAAATACCGACAGCCTATTGCCCGAGTTTCTCCATCTGCTCCTGTGGCAGAAGGACTTCTTCGACTACGATATGTCCACCTTCACGGGAACCGGCAGGCCTCGCGGAGACAAGGATGAGCTGCTCAAATACCCCATCCCAGTCCCGACGCTCTCCGAGCAGAGAGCCCTCATCGACGATTTCAATCGCTTAACAGATGAAATCAATAGCAAACGACAGCAAATCGCCGCTCTCAAGGAGAGCGTCAAATCACGGTTTGT
>DXMU01000018.1 GCA_019414025.1 Collinsella sp. | reverse complement strand
CCTGCTCCAGATACGCCTTTAATTCAATGTCCTTGTAGATGGTCATGCCGCCGATGATCTGCGTCCACCTCTCGTCCTTGTCCGTATCGCCATTGCTCTCGTTGCAGATAAGAATTGTCCCGCCTGGCTTCAGCGTCCGCCAGACCCCGCGGAAGCATCGGGGCAAATCAGGCCAAAAATAGACGGTCTCAAAGGCCGTGGCGGCATCGAAGTAGCTATCCTCAAACACCATATCCGCCACACTGCCTTGCAGAACGGCGCAACGCCCCTCCTGAATTGCAATTCGGTTGAGCTTTCTAGTCTTCTCCACGCTGACGGGCGAATAGTCGATGCCCTTGACGACGCCATACGGGCATTTTTTCAGCAGCCGTTTTATGTTTGCCCCGCCGCCGCAGCCGCAATCTAGCACCTTGGCGTTTGGCGCAAGTCGTAGAAATCGAAGTCCCCACCGCGCCACAGGGCTGTGGCCCAGATTCATCATGGCAACCATAAGTTTTCCGCCGAGGCCCACGGGCTTGCGGGTGTTTTCAAAGAACGACATCTGGCCCCTCCGATTTCGTGCATTCCGCATAGGTCAACGGGAACGAGGCCTTCAGCACCGCGCTTTTCTGCACCGCCCAGCCGTTTTGACGCAGGAAACGTAGGTATTCCTCGCTTGTCCACCTGCTGTGGAGGGGGAATCCCGCCATACTCATGAAAAAGGCTTTTGCCTTGCCGGAAACCGAGTTCCCCGCGTGGGTGAAGGTTGGCGCGATGAGCACGCCGTCGTCCTTCAGCACCCGCCTGATTTCTTGCAGGGCCTTTTCCGGATGCGGCACTATGTGAAGTGCGTTGGACACGATCACCACTTCGAAGGACTTCTGTGCATAGGGCAGGCGGAACATATCTTGTACGGAAAAGTGCAGCTTTGCGGATTGATTGTCCCGCTTTGCTTCAAGGATCATCTTTGCAGAGGCGTCCGTAGCCTCGATGCGCGCCGCCGCATCCACGACGCTCTTTGCGATAAGCCCCGTGCCGGTGGCAACCTCCAGCACGGTTTTTGCTTTCACCACCGGCCGGATCAGCCCATACATCTTCTCATACGCCGCCCGGTCGTTTCGCATGAAACGGTCATACCGACCGGCGTTCTTGTCCCAGAAACCCTCGCGTTCGTGCATGGCTATCGCCCCCAAACAGTTAGAGCCATCTAACTATAACACACGAATCATGCAGTAAGATGAGGCTAACCTTCTTTTCTTGGCTAAGACGCATCTCTTCGGTTTTCGCTTATAACGGCGCGAATCAGATACTAGGCTGGAGCTGAAGAAAGAGCTTGGCGGACAGGTAGGTCGATACCGGTTCCCGGAACGGTGATCCAGCCAATTACACCAGGGCCCTAGTCATTGAGTGGGAATAGAAAATTCCTTAGTTATGGGGGTATTAATTTGATTCCCTTTAGGATAAACCCCCATGACTATATGAATTGGCCTGCTGACTTCAATGAAGATTGGAGGGTAACGGCCAGGGGTGACGGCCCAGCGAGTGCTATTTTGCGAGCTATGCGCATTGAAAGCGACCTCTCGTGGTATAAACTACTTGCCGGAAGCCGCGGCTTTCAGAGTACGGCTTACGTGTACGTTTAATCTCCGTGGGCGACGGGGTGCCGCAAGGCGTAGAATATCGCCCACCTGTAGGGGCCCGCAGCGATGCGGGCCCCGCTTCGTATGAAGGGGGCGTAACCGATGAAGATTGTATCCATCCCCAGGACTTCTTCGGCCACGCCGAGGGCGACCGCGAGCTCATGCTTAAGCACAATCGTCCCTGCATCGTAGTGGTGAGGCTGCGTTTCCGCGGGAAGCGCAGGGACTTCGCCGTGCCGCTGCGTTCCAACATCGCCCCTAACGTGCCCAAAGACCAGTACTTTGCGTTGCCACCCCGCCCCACGACGCGCCCCAACTGCCGCCACGGCATCCACTACATCAAGATGTTCCCCATAACCAGGCCTACCAGCGCCGCTTCAGGACCGAGGGCTCGGCCTACTACGAGACGCTCCAACGCATCATCGACGGCAGCACCAAGCGCATTGTCTCAGAGTGCCAGGCATACCTCGACCGCTACGAGCAGGAGGGAAGGCCTCGCTTTGCCGTCGACATCGACCGCATCGTGGTGCTGCTGGAGGGCGAGAAGTAGGGCACCTCGGCTCAGTCTCGAGCCATACAGAGTCGCTCCGCATTTTTGAACGCCGTGTGTGCGTCCCAAATACTTGAGAAACAAGCTGTGAAGTGCGGCGGCGCGCCCGTGCCCGTGCATAGCCGTCACCATTAGCGTCTACGCGGCGTCGGCTTCAAGTGGAACTGGCCCCACTGCTGTATATGGTTTGCCTTGCTGCACATGGCGATCAATGCCCACGATGCTTCTGCTTGCGCTTCAGCTTTCGCTGCTCGAAGCGCGCCTCCGCCTCATCCGCGCGACGCTGGCTTCTTGCTTGAGCCGACTCCCGCTTCATCGCTTCCCGCTGTGCTGCGAGCGCCTGCTGCGCCCTGGTGCCCATCGCCGGCTGCTTAAGGGCCTTCGACGCCTCGCGGGCGCGGCGCTTGGGGTTCCTCGCGGGCTTGCTCGCCTCGGCGGGATCGTCACCGAAGAACGCGAGCTCCGCCCATTTGCTTGTAACGAATCGCAGGATTTCCTCATCGGACGGTTCCGCGCCGAAGACGATGCGGGCGGCGCCGTATCTGCCGTCCTCGACATGCTCCGCCAGCCCGACCCAGAATTGGCCGTCGTGATATACGGTCAGGGTGGATGACACGCTGATCTGCATGGTTGGTTCCTCCTTTATGTAGATGACCATGCAGAGAAGGGACAACCAAGGAGGCAGGTTACTGATGCGGACTCCCGCACGCCCACGACTACCCGACGGGGACTGTGTTTTCATCTCTGGTGCCCGCATTGTAGCACGCGCGGATTTACGATGTTGATCGCCGGCGCCTAGGCGGAGATGAAGGCGGTTCGATCTAGGTCAAGCCGGTCGCTCGTTCATGAAGCGGCCGATTCCCTGAAAATAAAAGGCGCCCAGGAGGACACCTACAGGCTATCTTCGAAATACTTGGTTTGGGGCAGACGGAGGAAAAAATAGGGCAGAATCGCTCTCACGATCCCGCCCCGCAAACCCGAGGGTTTCTAACTGGCTCCATTATTCCGGGCTTCTCAGTTCTGTCATTGACCCAGGTATCACCCGTCTCCTATAGCGAGTGAATATAAAAATAGGGCAGAGTCGCTTGCGCAAGTCCGCCCCTAAAACCGTGAAGGTTTTGCTATCTGCAGGCTATTCTACCAACCCGAGCGATTCTGTCAACCTGCGAAGGAACTCGAGCGCGGAGCGAGCTGCGGCGTCGGGCCCCTTGTCGGGCAGCGCCTCGGTTTCTCCGTCGGCCCTGGCGAACATCTCGGCGAGCTCGGATGCGGCGCGCGAGCGCGAGGAGCCCTCGGGTACCAAGCCGGAGTGCGCCACGAGCACGGTCGCGACCTCCTGCATGGCCGTATTCCCCATCCACTTCCTCCTGGTCGCCTTGGGGATTCCCACGGCGGCGACCCTTCGGGAGACGCCACTGGACGCCGAGCCCCGGGCGGCGCCCCTCTCGGCGAAGCAGTTGATCAGGCACGAGCCGTGCGCGGCGCAGTTGCGGACGGACTTCACGCGCTTGAGGTCGTAGTGGGAGGCCTCGAAGCGCCTGTCGCCCCATCGCCTGGCGCAGAAGCGCACGAAGTCGATGAGGGTGCCGAACGAGGTGAGCTCAAGGAAGGCCCAGGCAGGCATGTCGCCGGAGTACTTCGCGTAGAGGCTCGAGCTGTAGGGGCTGCGGCCGCTCATCTTGAGCTCGCGCAGGCGGTACTCCCTGTTTGCAGTGGTAAGCGATGCCATGTAGTCGGCCACGATGGCGTAGCCATCCTCTCCACGGTCCTCCATCTCGCGAAGCAGTGTCACCTTCTGGAAGTGCTCGATGTCGAGCGTCATGCCGAGCAGGGCGTGGCGTAGCTCCTGGTCGAGCGCCGCGAGCAGGCGTAGCTGGCCGAAGTCGAGGTCTACGTAGCGGCCGTCGCGCGGGCCTCCCTCGTATTTCGAGAAGAGTTTGCGATAGGATGCGAGCTTGAAGAAGTTGCACTTGTCGCGCAGGTAGTCCTCGGCCTCTTCCTCGGAACACAGCTCGAAGGCTACGCCCTTCTGCTTGAGGTGCTCTATCTGCTGCTCGATCGTGAGGATCGGCTTCCTATCGTGGGGTTCGGCCATGCTCGTTCTCCTGTCATAAAAAGTATTGCCTATTTTACCAGCATGTTCTCGACATTCGGTGAAGGCCTCATCGTCGACTCATGGGCAAGCCGCCTGATACGACTCCCTTTCCCTGCCAGCAGCGCAGTCGCCTGACCTGCGGCTTTGGAATCGCGTTGGAAGCCGCCCTCGATCAATCATTTGCAGTTGTTGCGAGTGGCTTGTGCGTGATGCTGCGGTTGAGTTCCAGAAACGGGCGATTCCGCCCAATCGGGCATCCGAATCACGGCCGGAAGCTCCTTTGGGACAAAAACAAAAACTCAAAGCCTTGAGTTTGAAAAAAGATTTTGAAGTTGTCCCAGCTTTTGTCCCCGAAGCCGACGAGACGCGACATCGCGTCATTCGGCGGCACGCGTTCCGTGTCGATGCCGAAAACTGGGTGCAACTGGAATGACGGGACGACAGAACCAAAGCCACCAGCGAAATAGTGGGAATAACAGCCCTCGAACCCTTTGGTTCGAGGGCTTTCTGTTTGCATCTCTACCTGGGAAAACGACCCAATTATTCCCGTGTGTCCCTACTGGGCGGTACAACGGAGTACTCGGCGGTACGGGAATAATTAGGCCCTGCGGGAATAATTCACAATTCGGGTCCCCCGAAGGCCGATTTCGAGCGGATGAAACTGACTTGAAACTGCGAGGCGGATTCAAGCCCTCTTCAATTGCATTCGCCCAGGTCAACAAATGGGAATAAAGAAATGCGAAAATCGGTTTCCGCAGTTTCAGTGACCCCGAATGCCGCCGAATAACGCCGTGTATTCTGAGCGTATTGCTTGCATTGTTGCATTATTTTCCACAATGCAAGCATGGAATAAATCGAAGTCATACGAGCCACCAACGACATCGCCTCTTCCCAAAGGGGGCTCTTCACATCTGTGCAGGCGAAGGTGCTCGGCGTCGAGCGGTACGCGCTCTCGAGGCGGGAAGGGCTCGGCAACATAGAGAGGCTCGCGAAGGGCGTCTACCGCATGGGCGGCTCGCCGAGCACGCGGGAGGAGGACGTCCTCGCGGCCTGACTGTCGATCGACCCGGGGAGGCGCCCCGTCGCCATGGGGGCGACGGCTGCATGGCTCTACGGCATCGGCGAGGTCAGCCCCTCGCCCTACGAGTTCTGCACGCCCGAGAGAAAGCAGACTAAGCGCCCGAACCTGATTCATCAGGAAGCGCCGCCTCGACCCGAAGGACGTGGCGATCGTCTCGGACATCCCGGCGACGAGGCCCTGGCTCACGGTGGTGGACCTGATAGACTCCGGGGAGGAACTGAGCCTGGTCGCGAACGTGCTCGCGGACGCGCTCGAAAGGGGCCTCGTCGAAGACGAGGGCGCGCTGAGGGAGAAAATCGACGCCGGGGGGCAAAAGCCGGGATGCCGGCGGGGGCCAGCCTGTACGATTCGGTAGCTAGGAGGCGGGAAGAATGACGTACGAGAACGGCGGTCAGCTCGACAGGGCCCTGAAGAGGGCCGTTCGCGACAGGGGCGGTGACCCCGGGGACGGCTGTCGTCGGGCTTTGCGCGACCGGTTCCTGCGCAGGGTGTTCAGCAACCCCGACGGCCGGTTTATCCTCAAGGGCGGAAGCGGGCTGCTCGCGCGCATCCCCGACGGCCGCGTCACGCGCGACATCGACTTCGCGACGGCATCTGTGTTTGATAGCGTTCAATTTACGGGTTGGGGCTGCGGTGGAAATCCTGGACCAAAAGAGGACCAGGATTTCCACCGCAGCCCCAACCCGAAAATCAGGCTTGACTAAACACAGACGGTCTGCTGCGCGAGTACTTCCCGAAGGGGACCGGCTTCTCTGCGGTCTCGGACGAGGAGGTCGAGCGGGTGTACGATGCCATCAACCGCAGGCCCCACAAGCGCCTGGGGTTCAGGACGCCCTACGAGGTCCACTACTCAGGGGTGTTGCAGTTGCTCTGAGAATTCAAGCTCGAAAAGGCGCAAGCAAAGGTATCTTGACTACGCTCTAAAGCGTGGCGTGAAGTCCGGCATCGTTGACGCGCTGAGGCTTCAGGGAATTGCCGCGAGCGAGGTTGATGCAGTTTCTGTTGTGGTTGACGAGCATTCGACTTCGATCGACGGAAAGTACAACCTGGCAGAATCGGTTGATGAGGAGCTGCGCTGCGGCATGTTCAACCCAACGTGGCAGACCTCCTACCCTCCTGTATTTAGCGACTGGCTGCCCAAGATTCCAGTCTCCTATGTCGACTCCTCCAAGGTGGCTATGGTGAGGGCGGCTGACGTGACGGCGAACTGGGCATTTATGGCCGAGCGCGACAAAGAGACATATCCGCGAGCCTACGAGATGCTATCAAAGGCGACGGTCCTCGGGCTTCTGTAGCGTTGGACATGTAACTATCTGTCTTTTCAAAAGCCGTGAAGATCTTGGTGGATGATAAATTGCGATTTGTC
>DXMU01000017.1 GCA_019414025.1 Collinsella sp. | reverse complement strand
GATGCCGCGGACGAGAGTGACGACCATGTGATGGGTGAGCTCGCCCTGCAGGGCGTGCCGACCTCGCCTTCGGCCGAGATTGCCATCTGCCTGATCATGTGTGCGACCGACGCTGCGAGCGACGGCGACAAGCAGGAGGCTACGCGCCTGACGGTCCGTGCCCGCGACCTGGTGGGCGAAGAGGCGTGCGCGGCGATTATCAAGCTGGTGCGCGAGAGTGATGCCGAGCTTAACGCCGAGCGCAAGGCAAAGCGCGAGGCTGCGGGCTCAAACGCCGATGGCGCCAAGGAGGCCGGCGATGCCCAGTAAGCGCGAGCGCAAGCTCATTTCCAAGAATCGCTCGGCTCATCACGAGTACTTTATCGATGAGACGTTTGAGTGCGGTATTGAGCTGAGCGGTACCGAGGTCAAGTCGATTCGCGAGCGCGCGTGCCAGATTACCGATACCTTTGCACTGATTCGTGGCGGCGAGTGCTGGCTCGTGGGCCTGCATATCCACCCTTATAGCCATGGTGGCGTGTGGAACCGCGACCCTGATCGCCGCCGTCGTCTGCTGCTGCACCGCAAGGAGATTGACTTTCTCGACGGTAAGCTGCGCAACCGCGGCTATGCGCTGGTGCCGCTGGAGCTCTACTTTAATACCGACGGCCGCGTAAAGCTGCTGCTGGGCCTAGGCCGCGGCAAGAAGCTTTACGACAAGCGCGAGGATATGGCCAAGCGCGATGTCCAGCGCGAGATCGACCGCGCCCTCAAGGAGCACAATCGCTAGGCGTTCTGTATAAGTTGCGGTGGAATACGGACTGTTTTGCCTGTTTGAGGGGCTATTCAGTCCCTATTTCACCGCAACTGCGGGCGTCTCATCTTTCTTACTGTTCTGACACATATGTCTCAAAGGCGGCATCCGTTATGGGCGCCGCCTTTTTTGTGGGTACATACATCCATGAGGTTCCAACCCGGGTTAGGGGAGTGATCGTTATGGACAAAACTGCGTTCTTTACCATGCCGAGCGGTCTGTACGTGGTGAGCGCCGCGGCAGACGGGCTGCGCGCCGGCTGCGTCATCAACACTGCGGTGCAGGTGACGTCCATGCCGCCGCGCATTTCGGTTGCCGTGAACAAGGACAACGTCACCTCGGGCGTCATCGCATCGGCCAAAGCGTTCGCGCTGACCGTGATCGATCAGACCGCCGACATGCTCTACATCGGTAACTTTGGGTTCCGCACCAGCAGCGATTATGACAAGTTTGCCAAATACGAGACCCGCGAGACGGCTCTGGGCATGCCCTATGTGCCCGAGCACGCGACGGCCCTGTTTAGCTGCCGTTTGATCGACACTGTGGATGTGGGCACGCATCTACTGTTTATCGGCGAGGTCGAGGATGCCGAGCACCTGAGCGACGAGACGCCGCTCACCTACGATTACTACCATAAGGTCCTGAAGGGCAAGACGCCTCCGAAGGCGTCCTCGTATCAAGGCTAGAAATGTTCTAAAAATACTTGCATTATATTATTGATAACATATACTAATAAGCGAAGTACATCACCAGTCGCGTTCGAGAGGAGAACATCATGGCTGAGGAGAAGAAGACGTATAAGTTCGTGTGCATCGTTTGTGGCTACGAGGTTGAGGTCGACACGCCCGAGCTGCCCGAGGACTACGTGTGCCCGGTCTGCGGCGTCGGTCCCGATCAGTTTGAGCTCGTCGAGGAGTAGCTCGCAGACACACGGCGAAAGCCGAACATAGCTCTGTCCAAGGGCCTCGGTCGAATTCTCGCCCGGGGCCCTTTTCCTCCGCCCCCAAGGGATCGCGGTTGCTGTTGGCCGATCCTGTCTGTTGTGAGTCCGGCCGACCTTTTGTCTCAATCTGTAACATCTAACGGTGGAAATTTGGCCCACTTGTTACAGATTGAGACAAACGGAGCTGACCCTCGGAATGATCTCGATCTGTAACATCTAGACATCAAAAGCGGGTCTAGATGTTACAGATCGAGACGTTTGCCTGAGTAGGTGCCCCGCCCCATTACATCCCTGTCAACAACACGACATCGAGAATCGTCACGATGGCACCGATCCCTACGAGCAGCGCGTTGAGTGGACGCGAATTGGCGTATTTGCCCATGACGCGGGGTGAACTGGTGAGCCGTATGAGCACAAAGACCGTAATCGGTAGCTGAAGCGACAGCAGTGCCTGACTCCAGATGAGACCTTCAAAAGGATTTGGGACGACCAGGCACGCCGTCACTGCGCCGACGAAACAGGCCGCCACCCCGATCGAGGAATGTCGGTCGTGGATATCGTATTCCTCGTCGAACATGCCCGCAGTGATGGTCCCCGCCGCCATGCCCGCTGTCACGCTGCTCGATAGTCCCGCGAACAGCAGCGCTACCGCAAAGATGGTCGAGCTCGCCGGGCCCAGAATGGGGGAGAGCGTGGCCGCTGCGACGGCGAGGTCGTCTACGACCATGCCGTGCGCAAAGAAGGTCGTTGCGGCCAGGATGACCATGGCCGAGTTGATTGCCCAGCCCACGCCCATCGAAATGAGCGTGTCGAAGAGCTCGTAGCGCAGACGCTCTTCGATAACCTGCTCGCCTTGGCCTTCGAAGTGCATGGATTGGATGACCTCGGAGTGCAGAAAAAGGTTGTGTGGCATAACGACCGCACCCAGGACACTCACGATAATCGCGGCAGAGCCAGTGGGCATACTGGGCGTGATCCAGCTTGCGGCGGCTTGCGGCCAGTCGACCTTGACTAGTGCAAGCTCGGCCAAAAACGAGAGTCCTACCACGCCTACGAAGGCGATGATCCAGCGTTCGGCTCGCTTGTAGGAGTTCGTCATGAGCATCGCCATCGATACTGCCGCCACGATGACGCAGCCCGCACGCACGGGCAGCCCAAAGAGCATTTGAAGGGCAATCGCGCCGCCCAGGACTTCGGCCATGGCGGTGGCGATGGTCGCGAGATAGGCGCTGCCGAGCACCGCGCGTCCCACGATGCGGGGGAGAAAGCGGGTCGTGGCCTCGGCAAGGCAGGCGCCCGTGGCGATGCCCAAGTGCGCCGCGTTGTGCTGCAGCACGATGAGCATAATCGTGGACAGCGTGACGATCCACAGCAGCGCGTAGCCAAACTGCGAGCCCGCGGCCATATTGGAGGCCCAGTTGCCCGGGTCGATAAAGCCGACGGTCACGAGCAGCCCGGGGCCGATATGCCGCGCAATGTCTAGGCCTCCGTGACCACCGGTGCGTCGGGAGCCAAAGTGTTGTTTGAGATGGTTGAGCATGGTGCGCTCCTGCGTATGGGCGGCGTGACGTCGCATCTGGGTCGTGCGGCGCCACGCGTCGGATTTGGGTTGGGGCTACTTGTGCGCTTTGCCCTGATTGGCCACGGCGTCGATCTTGGCGGCGATGGTCGCCGGGTCGCCGATGTAGCGCTTGTCGAGGACATTGAAATCGGTATCGAAGGTGTAGACGAGCGGCACGCCGGTGGGGATGTTGACCTTGAGGATCTCCTCGGGCGTGAGGTGCTCGAGCTTCATGACGAGTGAGCGCAGGGAGTTGCCGTGTGCGGCGATGAGTACGCGCTTGCCGGCGAGCATCTGGGGGCGAATCTCGTCTTCGAAATAGGGCCAGGCGCGGGCGATCGTGTCCTTGAGGCATTCGGTATAGGGCAGCTGATCGGGCGCGACATCACGGTATTGCTCCTGGGTGTGGGGATCGCGCGCGTCGTTCGGCTCGAGTGCCGGCGGGCAGATATCGAAGGAGCGGCGCCAGATGAGCACCTGCTCGTCGCCGTGCTCCGCCGCGGCATCGGCCTTGTTGAGACCCTGCAACGCTCCGTAGTGGCGCTCGTTGAGCTTCCAGGATTTGATGACGGGCAGCCACTCGCGATCCATTTGGCCGAGCACGATGTTGAGGGTGTGGATCGCGCGCTTGAGGCGCGAAGTGTAGCAGACGTCAAAGTCGAAACCGGCTTCTTTGAGGGCTCGACCGCCTGCTGCGGCTTCTTCGCGGCCCGTGTCGGTGAGCTCAACATCGGTCCAGCCGGTGAACAGGTTGAGCTTGTTCCACTCGGACTCTCCGTGACGGATGAGGACGAGTTGCATCGTCTGCTGGTCTGCTTGGTGCGCCATAGGGGCCTCCTTGATCTGGCACGGTGTGCGTGCCGTTTGCTTGACGCCGCAAAGGATACCCGTTTTAAGCTTAAAAGTTAACCAAGACTAACAAAATTGTTGTATTTGAATGGGATGGTGAAAGGGGGCTGCCGAAATGTCTCGATCTGTAACAGTTTGCCGCCAAAACCGACCCTTCGTGTTACAGATCGAGACAAACCAAAACCGTCCCGCAGAAAATCTCAATCTGTAACATCTAGGCGCCAAAATCGGTTCCTCCTGTTACAGATTGAGATGTTTGAAGCGGTGAGCTTACAAGCCGAACTTGGGCGCCTTGTTGCCGCCCTTGAGGTCGGCGGTGCCCACTCGTAAGGTGTGCGTTACGCGATTGTTTCGAAACGGGCGGGAAACACAACGATGCCCTGATGCTCCTACTATGCCTATTCAACTGACTGTCTAAATATCTAGGGGAGGATCGCGATGCAGGCAGATTCCGCTCAACAGCAGGGCCTTTATCGCCCCGAATTCGACCACGATGCATGTGGCATCGGCGCACTTGCCGATATCAACGGTGAGCGCCATCACCAGATTCTGGACGACGCGCTGTCCATTCTGGTCAACTTGGAGCACCGCGGCGGCACGGGACTCGAGAAGAACACCGGCGACGGTGCCGGTATCCTGTTCCAGGTTCCGCATCACTTTTTTCGCAAAGAGGCTCAAAAGTGCGGCCAGATTCTGCCGGCAGAGGGCGACTATGGCGTGGCCATGCTGTTCTTTCCGCAGGACGACAAGGGCGTAGAGGATGCCCGTCGCGTGTTTGAGGAGGGCTGCGCCGAGGCCGGCGTGCCGCTGCTCTTTTGGCGCGAGGTGCCCGTCGACCCGCACGACCTGGGCGAGACGGCACGCGCCTGCATGCCCACCATTCTGCAAGCCTTTCTGGGCCGCCCCGACGATACGCCGGCGGGTGACGCCTTCGAGCGCCGCCTGTACGTGTGCCGTCGCACTATCGAGAAGAAGGCCGATGCCGAGTTTGCCCTGCGCGACAAGATCTTCTACGTCTGCTCCATGAGCTCGCGCACTATCGTGTACAAGGGCATGCTCGTCGCCACGCAGATGCGCCGCTTCTTCATCGATCTCAACGACGCCGCTGTCAAGACGGCCGTTGCGCTCGTCCACTCGCGCTACTCCACCAACACCACGCCCAGCTGGGAGCGTGCGCACCCCAACCGTTTTATCATCCACAACGGCGAGATCAACACCCTCAAGGGCAACGTCAACTGGATTCGCGCCCGCGAGCCCAACCTGTACAGCCCCGTGCTGCAGCACGATCTTGAGCGCGTGATGCCCATCATCAACCGCGAGGGTTCCGACTCGGCGATTTTGGACAACGTGCTCGAGTTTTTGGTTATGAACGGTCGCCCGCTTACGCGCGCTGCGTCCATGCTGCTGCCTGAGCCGTGGGACCACAACGACAGTCTGAGCGAGGAGCGCCGCGCCTACGACGCCTACCAGTCCATGCTCATGGAGCCCTGGGACGGCCCGGCGGCCATCGCCTTTACCGACGGTCGCACGCTGGGCGCCGCCCTCGACCGCAACGGCTTGCGCCCCGCCCGCTACTACGTGACGCGCGATGGCCGCTTTATGCTGGCAAGCGAAGTGGGCACCATCGAGGTGCGCCCCGAGAACATCCTGACGAGCGGCTGCCTGGGACCGGGCCAGATGCTCGAGGTCGATTTTGCCCGCGGCCGCGTGATCTACAACGACGAGCTGCGCGCCCGCTATGCCAAGGAGAAGCCCTACCACGACTGGATTGCCGAGGAGACGCTGGCCGTCGACGCGCTCGATGAGTCCGCCGCGCCCGCGCCCGCCGAGGACGCCGAGGTGCCCGCCGCCGTGCGTATGGCAAAGCTCGGCTACCACTGGGATGACGTCGACGAGGTCGTGCGTCCCATGGCCCAGCAGGGCAAGGCCCCGCTCGCCTCGATGGGCATCGACGCACCGCTGGCCTGCCTGTCCAAGAAGACGCGCTCGTTCTTTGACTACTTCTATCAGCTGTTCGCTCAGGTCACGAATCCTCCGATCGATGCCCTGCGCGAGCATATGGTGACTTCGACCACGCTCTACCTGGGCAACCACGGCAACCTGCTCGAGGACTCCCGTACGGCCTGCCAGCTGGTGCGCCTGGAGCGTCCGCTGTTGAGCGAGGAGGAGTTCGACCGCATCTGCGCCATCGACCGCGTGGGCTTTAAGACCCGCCGTTTCCGTGCCGTCTACCGCCGCGACGCCGGCGAGGGCGCGCTGCAGGCTGCGCTCAAGCAGCTTGCAGAGGACGTTGAGGCTGCGGTCCGCGACGGCGTGAATATTGTGGTGTTGAGCGATCGTGCCGCTGCGGGCGAGGTGCCCGTGCCGTCGCTGCTCGCCGTGGGCTGCGTGCACAATCACCTGATCCGCGCCGGCGTGCGTACCTTTGCCGACATCGTGGTGGAGTGCGGCGACGCCGTGTCCCCGCACGACTTTGCGGCGCTGGTGGGCTACTCCGCAAGCGGCATCTATCCGTACAATGCGCATGCGTGCATCCGCGACTTGGCAGCACGCGGCGACCTGGACGTGACGGCCGAGCAGGGCATCGACAACTACAACAAGGCCGCGACGGCGGGTATCGTCTCCATCATGTCCAAGATGGGTATCTCCACGGTGCAGAGCTATCACTCCGCACAGATTTTCGAGGCCGTCGGCTTTACTCCGGAGTTCGTCAACGCGTACTTCGCCGGCACGGTGAGCCGTGTGGGCGGTATGGGTGTCGAGGACGTTGAGTGCGAGCAAAACGAGCGCTATGACGCTGCGCTCGCCATCCTTAAAAGCCCGGCTCCCGATCAGCTGCCCACGCTGGGCCTGACCAAGTGGCGCCCGCTCGGCGGCGAGGAACACCTCATCGACCCCCAGGCCGTCTACCTGCTGCAGACCGCCTGCCGTGAGGACAGCTACGACACCTTTAAGGAGTACAGCGCCCGCCTGCACCGCACCGGCCGTGCCGTGCGTCTGCGCGACTTGCTCGACTTTGATGCCAGCGGCCGCACGCCGGTTTCGCTCGACGAGGTCGAGCCCACGCTCAACATCGTCCGCCGCTTTAACACCGGCGCCATGTCGTACGGCTCCATCAGCAAGGAAGCACACGAGTGCATGGCCATCGCCATGAACCGCCTGCACGGCCGTTCCAACTCCGGCGAGGGCGGTGAGGATCCGCGTCGCGAGACCCCGCTGGCTAACGGTGATTCCAAGAACTCCGCGATCAAGCAGGTGGCAAGTGCGCGCTTTGGCGTGACGAGCCGCTACCTGTGCAGCGCCTTCGAGATTCAGATCAAGATGGCCCAGGGCGCCAAGCCCGGCGAGGGTGGCCACCTGCCCGGCAAGAAGGTCTACCCCTGGATTGCCGAGGTCCGTCAGTCCACGCCCGGCATCGGCCTGATCTCGCCTCCGCCGCATCACGACATCTACTCCATCGAAGACCTGGCCGAGCTCATCTTTGACCTTAAGAACGCCAATCCTGGCGCGCGCGTGTCGGTCAAGCTGGTCAGCGAGGCCGGCGTCGGCACCATCGCCACCGGTGTGGCCAAGGGCGCTGCCGACAAGATCTTGATCAGCGGCCACAATGGCGGCTCGGGTGCCGCTGCTCGCGATTCGATCTGGCACGCCGGTCTGCCGCTGGAGCTTGGCCTTGCCGAGGCCCAGCAGACGCTGCTGCAAAACGGCCTGCGCTCGCGCGTGGTGCTCGAGGCCGACGGCAAGCTCATGGACGGCACCGATGTTGCCGTCGCCTGCCTGCTGGGCGCCGAGGAGTTTGGCTTTGCGACCATGCCGCTCATCTCGATGGGCTGCCTCATGCAGCGCGACTGCCAGCAGGATACCTGCCCCGCCGGCATCGCCACGCAAAACTGCCGCTTGCGTCGCGGCTTCCGCGGCAAGCCCGAGCACGTCGAGCACTTTATGCTCTTTGTTGCCGAGCAACTGCGCGAGGTCATGGCGAGCCTGGGCTTCCGCACCGTCGACGAGATGGTCGGCCATCCCGAGTGCTTGCGCCAGATCGAGGTCCCGGGCAACCGCAAGGCTAACCTGCTCGATCTGACGCCCGTGCTGGCAAGCGCGACCTGCGAGTTCGGTGCCCACATCCCGGGTGCCGACGGCCGTCACTTCCTGCCCCAGATGGCCGCGGACAGCGAGCTCGACAAGACGCTCGACTCCACGCTGTTTGTGCCCTACACGGCCGACGCCCGCGCACATCTGCGTCCGATTCGCTTCCGCGCCGATATCGCCAACGTCAACCGTTGCGTGGGCACCATCCTGGGCAACGCGGTGACCAAGGCGCATCCCGAGGGCTTGCCCGCCGGCTCCATCACCATCGATTGCGATGGTTCGGCCGGTCAGAGCTTTGGCGCCTTCCTGCCGCGCGGCATTACGCTCAACGTGTGCGGCGACGCCAACGATTACTTTGGCAAGGGCCTTTCGGGTGGCGAGGTGTCGGTGCGCCCCAACCCGCATGCGACCTACAAGTTCGACGAAAACATCATCGTGGGCAACGTTGCGTTCTTTGGCGCTACGAGCGGCCGCGGCTTCATTAACGGTTTGGCGGGCCAGCGCTTTGGCGTACGCAACTCCGGTGCCACCGTGGTGGTCGAGGGCTGCGGCAACCATGGCTGCGAGTACATGACGGGCGGTCTGGCGCTCATCTTGGGCGAGGTCGGACAGAACTTCGCTGCTGGCATGACGGGCGGCGTGGCTTATGTCTTTGACCAGTACGGCACGCTCGATGCCCGCGTGAACCACGAGAGCGTTGAGCTCAAGGCCCCGACTGCCGGCGAGCTGGAGCAGGTCCGTGCGCTCATCCAGGAGCACGTGGACGCGACACAGAGCCCGCGCGGCATCAAGCTGCTCTACAGCTTTGAGACGATGAGCAAGCACTTTGTGAAGGTCATTCCGACCGAGTACGAGCGTGTGCTGGCGATTGTCGCCGCGAGCGAGGCTGCCGGCAAGACACATGCGCAGGCAGAGGAACTGGCGTTTGACATCGTGACCGGTCGCGCGAGCGCCGCGGATGTCGCTCGCTTCGATATTGCGGGCGGTGCTGCGGGTGCTGCGTCCGCGGCCGCCAGCTCTGTTGCTTCGACCAAGAAGGAGGCGTAAGTGCCATGGGTAAGCCCGGTGCTTTTCTTGATATCGATCGCGTGACCCACGAGCTTCGCCCCGTGGAGGAGCGCAGCCGTGATTTCGATCCGCTGTACGTGGAGCTCGACGACGACGCACGTCGCGCCCAGGCGAGCCGCTGCATGATGTGCGGCGTGGCGTTTTGCCAGATGGGCGCGAGCTTTGGCAAGGCACGTCCGAGCGGCTGCCCGCTGCACAACTTGATTCCCGAGTGGAACGAGCTGGTGTACCGCGGCCGCTGGGATGAGGCTGCCGAGCGCCTGTCGCTCACCTCGCCCATGCCTGAGTTCACGAGCCGCGTGTGCCCGGCACTGTGCGAGGCCGCGTGCAACCTGGGCTCGGTCGACGGCCAACCCACGACGATTCACGATAACGAGCGTGCGATCAGCGACTGTGAGTGGGCCAACGGCGGCCCACGTCGCTTTGAGCCGGCGGGGGAGGGCGCACCCACGGTTGCCGTGGTGGGCTCCGGTCCTGCTGGTCTGGTGGCTGCATGGGAGCTTGCACGTCGCGGTGCCCGCGTGACGGTGTTTGAGCGTGACGACCGCTCGGGCGGCCTGCTCATGTACGGCATTCCCAACATGAAGCTCGAGAAGTCTGTGGTCGAGCGCCGTGTAGCGCTCATGCGTGAGCTGGGCATTGTGTTTGAGCTTGGTGCCGACGTGAGCGATCCCAAGGTTACCGCCAGGCTCGACGACTTTGACGCCGTCGTGGTGGCTGCCGGCGCTCGTGCTCCGCGTGGGCTTTCGGCTACGAATGTGGATGCGCCCGGCGTGGTGTACGCTGTGGACTACCTGACGGCTTCGACCGTCTCGGTGCTCGATGGCGGTGAGCCTGCTATTGACGCACGCGGCCTGGACGTCGTGGTCATTGGCGGTGGCGATACCGGCAACGACTGCGTGGGTACCGCGGTGCGTCAGGGCGCGCGCAGCGTGCGCCAGTTTGAGTTCTTGCCGGCTGCGCCCGATAAGCGCGCGGCAGGCAACCCCTGGCCGCAGTGGCCCAACGTTAAGAAGACCGATTACGGCCAGCAGGAGGCTATCGCTGCGATGGGTGGCGAGATGCGTGCCTGGGCCGTGGATACACTCGAGGTGCTGCTGGACAAGAAGGGTGCGGCTGCGGGTCTGCGCGTGGTCGATCTGGACTGGTCGGCGGGAAAGCCCGAGCGCATCGCGGGCTCCGAGCACGAGGTGCCGGCGCAGCTGGTGCTCATCGCTTGCGGCTTTACGGGTCCGGAACACAGCGTGTTCGAAGCTGTCGGCGTGCCCGTTGCCACGGCGGGCCGCCCGCTGCCCGTGATGGCTTCCGAGGGCTCGCACCTTGCGGCCCGCGTGGATGGCGTTGCTGCGGATGCCGCGCCGGTGTATGTGGCGGGTGATGCCCGCAACGGCAGCTCGCTCGTGGTGAGTGCCATGGCCGATGCCCTGGCCTGCGCAGCCGAAGTCGCCGAGGCACTGGAACTGTAAAGTAGTCACGGAGATATTCAACAATCGAATCGGCAAGGGCTGTCCCTAACTGCCGGCACAGACGATATGAGCAGGACATAAAACATTGAGAGCCCCTGCTGCATGAAAGAC
>DXMU01000016.1 GCA_019414025.1 Collinsella sp. | reverse complement strand
CACGGCTACCGTAGCCGTGCTTCCCGAGGCCGAGGAAATCGACGTCCAGATCAACCAGTCCGACCTGCGCATCGACACCTACTGCGCCTCCGGCCCTGGCGGTCAGTGCGTTAACACTACCTACTCCGCCGTGCGCATCACCCACTTGCCCACCAACACCGTGGTGCAGTCGCAGGAACAGCGCTCCCAGATTCAGAACCGCGAAGTCTGCATGCAGATGCTGCGCGCCCGTCTGTACGAGATGGAACTCGAGAAGCAGCAGGCCGAGCTCGGTGCCGAGCGCCAGAGCCAGATCGGCCACGGCAACCGTTCCGAGAAGATCCGTACCTACAACCAGCCCCAGGACCGCGTGACCGATCACCGCATCGGTTTCAACTCCACCTACAACGGCGTCCTTCTGGGTGACCAGCTCGGCACCGTGATCGAGGCGCTCGCTGCCGCCGAGCGAGCCGAGAAGCTGGCACAGGCCGTTTAAGTTACGGCGTTTTACCAAACGCCGTAACTGCTCGACGCTGCAAACGCCCCTAAGCGGCAATCTGACGTTCAATCGTCGGTCGCGTACCGAAGTACGCTTCCCTCCTCTTTCACGTCACCTTGCTCGCTTAGGGGCGTTTTCGCTGTCCGCCCTCTACCTGCGGCGTTGCCTTGCTCCGGATGCGGGGTAGTCATTGGGGACGTTCTTAAATGACTAGGTTGGGTAAATTACTTTTCAAGTTTATTTAATCTGCTTTGTTAGAAATTAAGCTGTCTAACTGCTTAAAGTAATCAGCAGCCTTCATCTGCAATTGAAAATATTGCTCGAAAAATCGTTCAAGAAGTCGCGGGGTGATTTTTACCGCGTCGCGCGTCAAGTGATTTGGCAAGTTCTTGGTTAGATATTGGTCAGTTTTGGGGCAACTTTGCCAAAAGCTTGACGAATGCAGATTTAGACGTCGATGAATGAACATTTCAGGCAGGTTCCAAGCAAAAATCTGGGCTGATTCTCGATAATCGTCTTCAATCGTCCCTTGCCAAGCGCTAGCCTCGCGTACAATCTGCTCCGACATTCGCGCGCCGTCCGGCGCTTAAGAGGGGAGGGCCCCATGGCAAACGAGATTTGGACCATCAAGCGTTGTCTCGAGTGGACCAAGGAGTACCTGGCCGAGCGCGGCGAGGAGCACCCCCGTCTTTCTGCCGAGTGGCTGCTGTGCGCCGCCACGGGCCTGGCGCGCATTGACCTATATATGCGTATGGACGAGACGCTTAACGCGGCCCAGCTCGAGACCATGCATGCGGCCGTTGTCCGCCGCGCTAAGGGCGAGCCGCTGCAATACATCACCGGCAGCACGCAGTTTCGCATGATCGACGTCGCGTGCGCCCCCGGTGTGCTCATTCCGCGCCCCGAGACCGAGATGCTCGTCGAAGAAGTTCTGAACTATCTGGATGCCGAGGTGCTGAGCCCCGAGGCCGCTGCCCGCCAGCGCGTGGAGCTGCCTTGGAACGATGAGGTCGAGCAGGCCCGCAAAGCCGAGGCGGCGCTGGCTGACGAACGGGCGACCGCCGAGCGCCGTGCCGCTAACCTGACGGCTGCCGATGAGGCGGCGCTAGGCGGCGACGTGCTGGGTAGCCGTGCCTATGCCGAGGAACTGGCCGACCGCGAGGCCGAGGAAGCCGCCGCGCAGGCAGCAGAAGCCGAAGCCGCGGAAGCCGCCGAGTCCGAGCTCGACGAATACGGCATCGCCGTCGAGGGTGCCGGCCAGGAGACGGCTTCGGCTCAGGATGCCGCTGCGCCTGCCCCAGCCGAGCCCCGTATCGCCCGCGTTCTCGAGGTCGGCTGCGGCACGGGTTGCATCTCGCTCTCCCTTGCCTGGGAGCGCCGCGGCCACGTTACCTGCACCGCCACCGATATCGAGCCGCGCGCCATCGATCTGGCCACCAAAAACCGCGACGCGCTCGGCCTCACGGCAGATGAGGTTGCCTTTAGTCTCACCAACCTGGTGAGCTCCATTCCCCGCGAAGAGTGGGGCACCTTCGACGTGCTCGTTTCCAACCCGCCCTACATCCCGACCGGCGTCATGCGCTCGCTGCCGCACGAGGTCAAGGACTTTGAGCCCGACTTGGCGCTCGAGGGCGGTGCCGACGGCCTGGACATCTTCCGCCGCCTGCTCAATGCGGCGCCTTACATGCTGCGCGCCGGCGGCCTGTTTGCCTGCGAGCTCTACGAGGGCGCCCTCGATGCCGCGGCCGAGCTCTGTCGCCAGGCAGGCCTTTCGGACGTGCGTATCGTCCACGACCTCACCGATCGTCCCCGCATCGTTCGAGCCATCGTCACCGAGCCCAAAGAGCGTATTTAAGCTGAATAAATAGACATTTGCGCAAGTTTGTCCTTGCAATATACCGTAAAACTTCTACTATAGAAGGAGAAAGGTATGTCAAATCAGCTGCATCGGTACCGTATCGTGCTTGATTACATTGAACCTTGGCTTGATGAGCAGGATGAAGCTACGCTGAAGCAGATTTATGCAGACCTTTTGGTGCTCGAGAAGGAAGGTCCCAGCCTTGGTCGTCCGCTGGTTGACCGCGTAAAGGGCTCGAAGCTTCATCATTTAAAGGAGCTGAGAGTGACGTCGTGTGGTGGGCAGGTGATTCGCATCCTCTTCGCCTTTGACCCCAAGCGCCAGGCGGTATTGCTATTGGCGGGTGATAAGTCGCGAGCGGGATCGTCAAGGGCAAAATGGAACGGTTGGTATGCGATCAACATTCCAAGGGCCGAGCAAATATACCGTCGCCACGTAAGGAGGCTCGATCGAGATGGAACTGCATGAGTATATGGAATCTCGCGGGATAACACGCGACTCCATTACCGCCGAGCAGGAGAGGACTCGCGATCGTATCGAAGCCTATAAGCTTGCTCAGATTCGCAGGTTAAAAGATCTAACACAGGCGTCGGTCGCCCAGTCGATGGGCGTTTCTCAAAAACGTGTATCCGAGCTCGAGCGTGGGGAGTTGGGTTCGATGAGGCTCGACACGCTGAGCAGGTACGCAGAGAGCCTCGGCGGAAAACTGGTTGCAAGCATCGAGTTTCCCGATCGTACCGTTACGCTTGCGCGCTAAAAATCTTCAATTAACCCCCTCACTTTCACCGACTACTAGAGCCGCTCACCAAACCAACATGCGCTCTGGGCAAATAGGTTGAATGTTTCGTGCGAGAATGCCCCACAGTAAACAAACTTGCACCAGAGCGTAAGGGGCTGGCATACACATGCAGACGGTCTATCGGGTATACGAGGGAGCGCGCGAGCCGCATCGGCTTGCAGTCGAGCGCACGGCCGAGCTACTCGGTCGCGGTGGCCTGGCGCTTATTCCAACCGAGACGGTCTACGGTGTCGCCGTGGCAGTCAACGCCTTCTCGGATGCCGTTCCACAAAATACACGTGAACCTCTGCCGTGGCCGCGCGATCCGCAGGCCACCGTCAACGGCGCCGCGGTCCCCGCACTCGGTACCGGCTATCGTCGTATCTTTACCCTCAAGCAGCGCGAGCTCACCCAAACGGTTGCCTGGCTGGTCGATGATGCCGAGGCGCTTGACCGCTATGGCGTGGATATCCCTCATGAGGCCCGCATGCTCGCCCGGCGATGCTGGCCGGGTGCCCTGACTATCGTGGTCAAGGCGGCCCCCTGCGTGCCGACCTTTATGCGCGCCGCCGACGACACGGTGGCACTTCGCGCTTCGGCCTCGCCCGTGGTGCAAGCGCTCATCCGCGCCTGCGGCAGCCCTCTTGCCTGCACCAGCGCCAACACGCATGGCGCGCCCGCGCCGGCAAGTTTTGCCACGGTGGAGGAGCGCATCCTGGAGGGGGTCGATGTGGCCGTCGACGCCGGTGAGACCCCATGTCGCGATGCCTCAACCATCGTGTCGTTTCAGCACGGCGAGCTCCAGATCCTGCGCCAAGGCGCGCTTCCCGCATCAGAGATCGAACGGGTCCTGTCCGACCCGATGCAATAGAAAGGTTTAAGCGATGTCGTTGAATCTAGGTGGCCTGGGTATGGAAGACGCCTCGTTTAGCTTTGGCGGTTCCTACATCATGGCGCTCGACTGCGGCACTACCTCGGTACTCGCGACCATCGTCGACGAGTACGGCTGCATCGTTGCCCAGGCGCGTCGTAGCGTCAAAACCAGCTTCCCGCGCCCCGGCTGGGTGGAGCAGGATCCCATGGAGGTGCTTGCCAGCCAGATTGGCGTGATGATGGAGGTCCAGTTTAAGAGCGGCATCCATTCCGACCGCATCGCCGCCATCGGTATCTCCAACCAGCGCGAGACCACGGTGGTGTGGGACCGCATAAGCGGTCAACCCATCTATAACGCCATCGTGTGGCAATGCCGTCGCACCGCACCTCTGATCGACGAGCTGGTCGAGCAGGGCGCGGAAGGGCTGGTGCGCTCCCGCACGGGACTCACACTCGATCCGTATTTCTCGGCTTCCAAGGTGCAGTGGATCCTCGACAACGTCGACGGTGCGCGTGAGAGCGCGGCGGCGGGCGACCTCATGTTCGGCACCATCGACACCTGGCTCATCTACAACCTCACCGGCAGTCAGGTCTTTGCCACCGACTACACCAATGCCAGCCGCACCGCACTCTTTAACATCCATACGCTCGATTGGGACGACGACCTGCTGGCGCTCTTTGACGTTCCACGTTCCATGATGCCCGAGGTTCGTTGGAGCTCGGGCGACTACGGCCGCGTCGCGAGCGACATCATGACCAACATGCCACCCATCATGGGCGTGGCGGGCGACCAGCAGGCGTCGCTGTTCGGCCACTGCTGCTTCCATCCTGGTCAAACCAAAAACACCTATGGCACGGGTTGCTTTATGCTCATGAACACCGGCGACGAGGTCGTCGAATCCAAGAACGGTCTGGTCTCCACGATCGGTATCGCCGCAGACGGCAAGATCAGCTATGCGCTCGAGGGTTCTATCTTTGCCGCCGGCTCAACCATGAACTGGCTGCGCAACAACATGGGCATTATCTCGAGCGTGAGCGAGTCCGCGCAACTCGCCGCTTCGATCAACGACAACGAGGGCTGCTACTTCGTCCCCGCCTTCGCTGGCCTGGGCGCTCCCTGGTGGGATCCGCGTGCTCGCGGTATCGTGTGCGGCCTGACCGGTGCCTCGAGTCGCGCGACCATTGTGCGTGCGGCCTGCGAGTCCATGGCCTACCAGAGTTATGACGTGCTGCGCGCCATGGAGCAGGACGTGGGGCTTTCTATTGAGCGCCTGTCCGTCGATGGCGGCGCCTCGCGCAACGAGTTCATCATGCAATTCCAGGCCGATCTGCTGGATATCCCCGTGCTGCAGTGCGAGACGGTGGAGACCACGGCGATCGGCGCCGCGTACTTGGCGGGCCTTGCCGTCGGCTATTGGGAGGACCTGGAGGAGCTGGAGCAAAACGCTCAGATCGTTAAGACCTTCCTTCCCCACATGTCCGCCGAGCGCCGCGAGCAAAACCTTGCGGGCTGGCGTGATGCAGTCAGGCGCTCGCTCAGTACCGCACAGTAGGGCCGCGATGGGCTGCTCGATACAACAAACCGCTAAACTAATGCACGGCGCGCGGCAACAACATCGCCATGCGCCTTGTCAGCAAGGCCATCTTCCGGCCGCAACGAAAGGGGCAATCAACCCATGACCGTCACCTACGATGCGTCCCGTGTGACGCTTGTCGATCATCCGCTCGTCCAGCACAAGCTGTCGATCCTGCGCGACAAAAACACCGGCACCAACCAGTTCCGCCAGCTCGTGCGCGAACTCGCGCTTTTTGACGGCTACGAGGCCATGCGCGACCTGCCTATGGAAGACGTCGAGGTCGAGACCCCCATCACTACCGCCACGTTCAAACAGCTTGCCGGCAAGAAACTCGCCATCGTGCCCATCCTGCGTGCGGGCCTCGGCATGGTCGACGGCATCCTCGACCTGGTGCCCTCTGCTCGCGTGGGCCACATCGGCATGGAGCGCGACGAGGTCACCCACGAGCCGCACGAGTATTACTGCAAGATGCCCAAGGATATCGACCAGCGCATCTGCCTGGTCGTCGACCCCATGCTTGCCACGGGCGGTTCGGCCGAAATGGCCATCAGCTACCTGCGCGAGCGCGGTGTCAAGGACATCCGCATGCTGTGCATCGTCGCGGCCCCCGAGGGCCTCAAGTCGCTGACCGAGAAGGACCCTGATGTGCATATCTATACCTGCGCCATCGATGACCATCTCAACGAGGCCGCCTACATCGTTCCCGGCCTGGGCGACGCCGGCGACCGCATCTACGGCACGCTCTAGTCGCTGGGCTAAACGGCCGCGGCTGCAAATACGAAGAAACGGTGCGCGCGGACGAACAAAAGGCGACCGCGCGCACTCCTGTTAACGGACGTTTTGCCCTGCAGGGTTCGAGAAAAACGTATTACCGTACCTGCGGCATAAAGAAGGTCTTAAGAAAACGAACAGGTGCGTATTAACCGTTTGTTTTACGGTTGTACTTTAGCGATTGGCTCGTACAATAGTCACCAATGTTTGGCGGGAACTGTTCTGTGAAGCGTTAAAAAGGAAAGTGAGGACGCCAGTGTTTCAGATAGCCGATCTGCTCGCTATCGTTGCAGGCGCCATCGCGGGCGCAATTGCCTTCCTTCCCTTTGTCTTTACGCTCAAGCCGGTTCTTGACGATAAGCAGAATGCGGACATGCTCAAGGGCATGGTGAGTCTGGCGGTCTCGGCAATCGCCCTGCTCGTCTTTACCTTGGTTGTGTTTGTGTTGTTCGGAGAGGCGTTTCGCATGTTCCTCCTGGGCGAGGCGATCGGCTTCGTGGCCTTTATGGCCGCCTGCACGGTTCGTGTCGCCAAGGCGCTGCGAGATCCTCATGAGGTCGAAAGGTAAGTCGTGGAAATTTTTGAAAAGCTGCCTGATGAGATTAATCATCTGGTCAGCGAGTTCAGCTCCACCCCTGTCGTGGGCGATCTGAGCTGCGGCATCACGCAGTACTCGTTTTGGCTGATCGTCTCCACGATCGTGCTCCTGATCGTCCTGGCCGTGTTCAAGAAGAAGCAGACCCTGGTTCCCAAGGGCTTCTTCGTCAACGGTTTCGAGTACATCATCGAGTACGTCGAGAACGATATCGGCAAGGGCGTCGTGGGTGAGAACTGGAAGAAGCACTTCCCGTTCCTGTGCTCGCTTTTCCTGTTCATCCTGATCAATAACATGATCGGCCTGATCCCGGGAATGAAGCCCGGCACCGGCGCAATCGGCTCCACCGCCGCGCTCGCCATCTTCGCCTTCGTGTACTTCATCTACTACGGATGCAAGGCTCACGGCGTGATCGGCTACATCAAGAGCCTCGCCCCGCAGGGCGTGAGCTTCCCGATGAACGTGCTCGTGTGGGTCGTCGAGCTCTTCTCGACCTTCCTGCGCCTCATCACGCTCGCCGTCCGTCTGTTCTGCAACATGTTCGCAGGACACGTGGTCATGGGTTCGTTCGCCATCATGGCGAGCATGTTCATGCAGCCGCTGCTTCAGCAGGTTTCCGCGGCCCACGCCGTCGGCGCCCTGCCTTCGCTGGCCTGGCTTGCCATCCTCATCCTGATCTATGCGATCGAGCTTGTGGTCGGCGCCATCCAGGCTTACGTCTTCACGGTCCTTACCGCCGTGTATGTCTCCGAGGCAGAGGAGGTCGCGGAGGAGGAGTAGTCTTCCGCTCGCGCCTTAAAGGTAAGCAATTCGTTAAACCGCCGGTGCCCGTACCCATGGAGCCCGGCAGTTATAAAAAGGTTATCCTGCGTGAAATAAGACACGCACGACAAAGGAGGAATCGTGGGAGTTATCGGTTACGGTCTCGGTGTTATCGGCGCTGGTCTTGCTATCGGCCTGTCTGCTCTGGGTGCTACGGGTGCTATGGCCCGTCAGCCTGAGGTCCAGGGCCGCGTGTTCACCGTCTTCATCATGGGCTCCGCCTTCGGCGAGGCTCTGGCTCTGATCGGCTTCGTTGTCGCGCTGATCGTTAAATAGCACGGAGCGTCAAGTATGAATCTTTCATCCCAGAAGAGCGCGATCGCACTCTCCGCGTCCGCGGCCGCGCTGCTCATGCCGGTTTCCGCGTTCGCCGAGGACGGCGCTGCCGGTGCGGACATCCTCATCCCTAAGATGGCGGAGTTCATCCCGGCGCTTATCGCCTTCCTGATTATCTGGATCGTGCTGGCCAAGGTCGCCCTGCCGGGCATCATGAAAACCATGGAGGAGCGCGGCAAGAAGATCGAGGAGAGCCTCGACGAGGCCGAGAAGACCAAGCAGGAGGCTATCGCCAAGCGCGCTGAGTCCGACTCGATCGTCACCGACGCCCGTCGTCAGGCTGCCGACATCGTTCTCGAGGCCCGTAAGGACGCCGAGTCCGAGCGCGCCCGTATCATCGAGGCTGCTCACAAGGAGGCCGAGGAGATCATCGCCAAGGCCCATACGACCGTCGAGGACGAGCGCAAGTCCATTTACGCCGGTGCCGCGAGCTCCATCGCCGACCTGTCCGTTGCCGTCGCCACCAAGATCGTGGGCGAGGCACTCGAGGACGATGCCGAGCAGAAGAAGCTCATCGAGCGCTACATCCAGGAAGCAGGTAGCCTGAATGCCGACTAGCCGCTATCAGGACAAGGTGCTCGAGACCTACGCGCGCTCCCTTCTGGAAGCCGCTAAGGCCGAGAACCATGTGTTCGAGGACCTCGAGATGATCGAGCGCCTGGCTAGCGCCAGCCCCGAGATCATCGCCGTGCTCGACACCATGTCCAAGCGCGACCAGCTCGACCTTCTTCCCAAGGTGGCAGCTGCCTTTAAGTATGTTGCCGAGGAAGACGAGGATGTAGTGGGCGTGACCGTCACCACGGCGATCCCGCTCGACGACGAGCTGCGTCAAACCATCACTAAGAAATGCGAGCAGGACTTCGGCCGCAAGGTATTCCTTATCGAGCAGGTCGATCCGTCTATCGTGGGCGGCCTGGTGCTCGAGGCCCGCGGCGAGCGTCGTGACATTTCCGTCAAGACGCAGCTGCGCGTCGCGCAGGAGACCCTCGCAAACTCTGCTAATTCGTACGGAGGTGAAGCCTAATGTCCGAAACCCTCAATGCCCAGGATATCGCTAAGAAACTGCAGGAGCAGCTCACGAGCCTCTCCGCGACGGTCGATACGCATGAGGTTTCAACGGTCGACGAGGTAGGCGACGGCATCGCGCGCGTCTCCGGCCTCAAGAGCGCCATGGCAGGCGAGCTTCTGGAGTTCAAGAGCTCCGATACCGGTGAGACCGTCTTCGGCCTTGCCCAGAACCTTGACCGTGACGAGGTCGGCGCCGTTCTGTTTGGTGCCGTCGACTCCATCAAGGAAGGCGACGAGTGCCGCACCACTGGCCGCATTATGGATATCCCCGTGAGCCGCGCCATGCTCGGCCGCGTCGTCAATCCGCTCGGCCAGCCCATCGACGGCCTAGGCGACATCGTCGCTACGCACCGTCGCCCCATCGAGTTCAAGGCCCCCGGCGTCATTGACCGTACCCCGGTGTGCGAGCCGGTTCAGACCGGTCTGCTCGCTATCGACTCCATGGTGCCTATTGGCCGCGGTCAGCGTGAGCTCATCATCGGCGACCGTAAGACCGGTAAGACCGCCATTGCCATCGACGCTATCCTCAATCAGCGCGGCAAGGGCATGGTCTGCATCTATGTCGCCATCGGCCAGAAGGCCTCTACGGTTGCCAACATCCGCGAGACCCTCGCTCAGCACGGTGCGCTCGACTACACCATCATCGTTTCGGCCACGGCTGCCGATTCCGCCCCTATGCAGTACATCGCGCCTATGGCAGGTGCCGCTATCGGCGAGTTCTTCATGTACAACGGCGAGGACGGCAAGCCCGCCAGCGAGACCAACCCCGGCGGCCACGTGCTCGTCATCTACGACGACCTGTCCAAGCAGGCTGTGGCCTACCGTCAGATGTCGCTGACGCTGCATCGTCCGCCCGGACGCGAGGCCTATCCTGGCGACATCTTCTACCTGCACTCTCGTCTGCTCGAGCGTGCAGTCAAGATGTCCAAGAAGAACGGTTATGGCTCCATGACGGCTCTTCCGATCATCGAGACCCAGGACGGCGACGTCTCGGCCTACATTCCGACCAACGTCATTTCCATTACCGATGGTCAGATCTACCTGCAGTCCGAGCTCTTCTTCCAGGGCCAGCGCCCGGCAGTCGACGTGGGCATTTCCGTGTCCCGCGTCGGTGGCGACGCACAGACCAAGGCCATGAAGCAGGTCGCCGGCAACCTCCGTCTGGACCTTGCTTCGTACCAGGAGCTCGCCGGCTTTACGCAGTTCGGCTCTGACCTCGACGAGGCCACGCAAAAGCAGCTTACCCACGGCGCTCGCATGACTGAGCTCCTTAAGCAGCCGCGTTACAAGCCGTTTGAGGTTGGCGAGCAGATCGTTACGCTGTTCGCTGGCAACGAGGGCTTCCTGGATGACCTGGAGATCGCCGACGTGCTGCCTTTCCGTGCCGAGCTCATCGAGTACATGGACAATGGCTTTGGCTCGCTGCTCGACAAGGTTCGCGCCAAGAAGATCGATGATGACACCAAGGCTGAGCTCTTGCGCGTCATCGGCGACTTCAAGCAGCAGTTCATGGCCAAGCACCATTCGGATGTTTCTGGATCAGAGGAGAACTAAGCCCCATGGCCAACCTTCGCGACATTAAGAAGCGAATCTCCTCGGTTACCACGACCAAGCAGATCACGCGCACGATGGAGATGGTCTCTACGGCCAAGATCCGTCGTGCCCTCGATCGCTCCAAGCAGGCCGAGCCCTATAAGGAGGCGCTGACCGACGTCATGTTGACGGTCGCCGGCGACGCCTCCTGTTCGGGCACCGATCCCATGCTGCAGAAGCATGAGAGCGTCAAGCATGGCCTGATTGTCGTTATTGCCTCGGACCGCGGCCTTGCCGGCGGTTTCAATACGACGGTGGAGCGCACGGCCGAAAAGCTCGCCGCTTCTTGGGCGAACGACGGCATCGAGTGCGAGATCATCGCGTGCGGGCGTAAGCCGGCCACGTATTTCCGTGACCGCGCAAACGTTGTCATGCACTTTGAGGGCAACTCCTCTGAGCCCGATTTCAATCAGGCCCGCATGATCTCCTCTCATATCTGCGATGCGTATCGTGCCGGTGAGCTTGACCGTGTCGAGCTTGTCTACCACCACGCCAAGAACCGCGTGGATCAGGAGCTTCGCGTCGAGCATCTGTTGCCGCTCGACCCCGAGATGATCGCTATGGCCCACGGTCCGCGTAAGAACGAGACCGACGCCCCTAAGCGCATCTCGTCCACGTTCGAGTTCGTGCCCTCTCCCGAGCATGTTCTCGGCAAGCTTGTGCCGTCTTATATCCTGACGGTCATCTACCAGGCCCTGATCGATTCGGCGGCTGCCGAGCAGGGTGCACGCCGCAAGGCCATGCACTCCGCGACGGAAAACGCCACCGCGATCATCTCGACCCTTACCCGCACGTATAGTCGCGTGCGCCAGGCTTCGATCACGACCGAGATTAACGAGATCGTCGGCGGAGCCTCAGCATTGGAGGAACAGTAATGGCTAATAACACCGTAAAGCTTGCGGTCGAGGAAGCCACCAAGAAGACGACTGCCGGTGATGGTCGCATCGTGCGAATCATCGGCCCTGTTGTCGACGTCAAGTTTGACGGCGCGGTGCCCCCGATCTACAACGCGCTCACGGTCGAGGCCGAGACCCCGATCGGTCACCTGAGCACGATCCTCGAGGTCGAGAGCCAGCTTCCGGGCGGCGTCGTCCGCACGGTCGCCATGTCCTCGACCGACGGCCTGCAGCGCGGCCTCATCGCCACCGATACCGGTGAGCCCATGAAGATGCCCGTTGGTCCCAAGACGCTCGGTCGCATTTGGAACGTCATGGGCAAGCCCGTCGACGGCAAGCCCATGCCCGAGGTGGAGGAGTTCTACCCCATCCACCATGCAGCGCCCCGCTTTGACGAACTCACCACCAAGACCGAGATCTTCGAGACCGGCATCAAGGCCGTTGACCTGCTCGAGCCCTACATCCGTGGCGGCAAGACGGGCCTGTTCGGCGGCGCCGGCGTCGGCAAGACCGTTCTGATTCAGGAGCTCATCAACAACCTCGCCCAGGAGCACGGCGGCACCTCGGTGTTCACCGGCGTCGGCGAGCGTACCCGCGAGGGCACCGACCTGTTCCTCGAGATGAGCGAGTCTGGCGTTATCGACAAGACCTGCTTGGTCTATGGTCAGATGAACGAGCCGCCCGGAGCGCGTCTGCGCATCGGTCTGGCCGGCCTTACCACCGCTGAGTACTTCCGTGATCGCGGCCAGGACGTTCTGCTGTTCATCGACAACATCTTCCGCTTCTCCCAGGCCGGTTCCGAGGTTTCCGCACTGCTGGGCCGTATGCCGTCCGCCGTTGGTTACCAGCCTACGCTGGCTACCGAGATGGGCGACCTCCAGGAGCGCATTACCTCGACCAAGACGGGCTCCATTACCTCCGTCCAGGCTGTCTACGTCCCCGCAGACGACCTGACCGACCCGGCGCCTGCCACGACGTTTACGCACCTCGACGCCACCACGGTTCTTTCGCGTAGCATTTCGTCGCTCGGCCTGTTCCCGGCTATCGACCCGCTCGCGTCTTCCTCCGACGCTCTCGATCCCTCGATCGTCGGCGAGGAGCACTACCGTGTCGCCGTCAAGGTCCAGGAGCTCCTGCAGGAGTACTCCGACCTTCAGGACATCATCGCCATTCTGGGTATGGACGAGCTGTCCGAGGAGCAGCGCCTTACGGTCAACCGTGCCCGTAAGATTCAGCAGTTCCTCTCGCAGTCCTTCCACGTCGCCGAGAAGTTCACCGGTAACCCCGGTGTCTACGTCCGAGTCGAGGATACCGTCCGCTCTTTCGCCGAGATTGTCGACGGCAAGGCCGATGACCTGCCCGAGCAGGCTTTCCGCTATGCTTCCACGATTGAGGACGTGCGCGAGCGCGCCCGCAAGATGGGGGAGAAGTAGGTTATGCGTATCCGCATCGTGTGCCCCGTGAGCTGCGCCTATGAGGGCGACGCTGCGTTTGTGTCGATTCCGTCCACGGATGGCGAGTTTGGCGTTCTGCCTGCTCACTCCAGCGAGATCTGCACGATCGACCGCGGTTACGTTCGCGTTTCCGATAAGGCCATGGGCACTGTCGACCACACGTTTGCCGTGGCCGGCGGCTATGCCCAGGTTGCGGACGATGTCGTGACCGTTCTCGCCGAGCGCGCTTGCGATTTGGCGACCGTCGATGCCGACAAGCTTAAAGCTGATATTCAAGGTTTTGAAGAGAAGCTGGGTAATTTGTCGGAGGATGATGCACGCCGCGCCTACCTCTATAATGAAATCGCATGGTGTAAGCTCAAGCTTGCCCAATAGTCAAACGATTTAGCGTTCGACCATTTGCGAACACATCATGCCCGGGATGGCCTAGCCACCCCGGGCATGCTTTTTGAAAGGGTAGACCTTGGATATTATCCGCGTTGAGGGTGGCCACGCCATCGGAGGCTCCGTGCCCGTCTCGGGTGCTAAGAACTCCGCGCTCAAACTCATGGCGGCAACGCTTCTGGCGCCGGGCAAGACGACGCTGCAGAACGTGCCCGATATTTCCGATGTCCACGTGATGGGCAAGGTGCTCAAGGGCATGGGCGCTACGATCGATGTTCTCGACGAGCACACGCTCGAGATTGATACCTCTCAGGTCGATTCCTGGGAGGCCCCCTACGAGCTCGTTGCCAAGATGCGTGCTTCCACCGCCGTCATGGGGCCCCTGCTGGGTCGCTTCCATCGCGCCAAGATCGCCATGCCGGGCGGCTGCAATCTGGGTGCTCGCAAGATCGATATGCACATTCTTGGTCTTGAGGCCCTGGGCGTCGAGTTTGATACCGCCCACGGCTATATCAACGCCAGCGCGCCTCAGGGCCTGCGCGGCACCACCGTCACGCTCGAGTTCGCCAGCGTCGGTGCGACCGAGAACCTCATCATGGCCTCCGTGCGCGCGCAGGGCACCACGGTTATCGACAATGCCGCCCGCGAGCCCGAGATCGTCGATCTCGCCAACATGCTCAACGAAATGGGCGCCAAGATTGTTGGCGCCGGTACGCCTGTCGTGACCATCGAGGGCGTGGAAGAGCTGTATCCTGTTACCCATCGCGTAGTGGGCGACCGCATCGAGGCCGGTACCTTTATCGTCGCCGGTGCGTTGATGGCAGACGATCGCGGTGTCGATGTCACGGGCTTTTGCCCCATTCACTTGGGCATGGTGCTCAAGAAGATGGAGCTCATGGGTATCGACTGCGAGCGCGTCGAGGATGGCGTCCATGTGAACCGTGCCGAGCATATCAAGCCGGTCGACATCCAGACGCTTCCGTTCCCCGGCTTCCCGACCGACATGCAGGCGCAGATTATGGTGCTCTCCGCCCTTGCCGACGGCAGTTCCGTTATTACCGAGAACATCTTCGAGAATCGCTTTATGTTTGCCTCTGAGCTGGTGCGCATGGGTGCCGACATTCGTATCGAGAGCCATCATGCCATGATTCATGGCGTCAAGGGCTTCTCGGGCGCACAGGTTACCTCGCCCGATCTGCGTGGCGGAGCGGCCCTCGTCGTAGCGGGCTTGATCGCCGACGGGACGACCGAGGTTTCGGCTATCCATCACATCAAGCGCGGCTACGAGCAGTTTGTCGAAAAGCTGCAGGCGCTCGGCGCGCATGTCGAGCATGCTACCGTCCCCGATCCCGTCATCTACTAATACAGGTTGCCTATGTTTAATAAAAAGCCCCTCGCGGATACCACCACCCGAAGACCCTCAACTGGTGCGCAGGCCAAGATCTACAGTCGCGATAACGTGGCTCGCTATTCCGAGCGCGCTCGCCAACGTCGTCGTAGCCACACGATTCGTCACGTCGCGCTCATTGTCGTGCTTGGCGTGCTGCTGAGTGCCACTACCGCTGCCGGCCTGTGGTTTGCCACCATTATGGGCAAGCTCGGCGATTCTAATGTCATTACCGACAATCTGCGTCGGGTTCTGGTTGACACCGATGAGGCAAAGGATCCGTTCTACGTGCTGCTTCTTGGCACCGACGGCCGTCCGGGCGAGGATACGTATCGTGCCGACTCGATTATCCTGGCACGCATCGACCCCACGCAAAAGCAGGCGACGCTCATTTCCGTTCCGCGCGACACCAAGGTCGAGTACAAGGGCGAGACCATGAAGATCAACGCCTGCCATACCGTTGGCGGCGCCGAGGCCATGGTCGAGGCGGTCAACGAGCTGTGCGGTGTTCAGATTTCCCACTATGCCGAGGTCAGCTTCGACGGTATGCAGGCGCTGATTGATTCGGTTGGCGGTATCGACATTAACGCAACCGATGATGTTGACGACCCCGAGCACCTGGATATTAAGATTACCGCTGGCCAGCAGCATATGGACGGTGCCACCGCCCTTACCTATGCCCGCTGCCGCTACACCTATGCCGACGGCGATTACACGCGCATGCGCCACCAGCGTCAGGTGCTTGGCGCCCTTGCCAACCAGATTCTCAATAACTTCGATGCCACGAAGATCTTTGGCCTGGTTAATTCGCTGTCCGATATGCTCGTAACCGATATGAGCGTTCAGGATATCGTGGCTACGGTCAATGCCATGCGCGGTATGGATGTCGACGGTATCTACTCGGCCAACCTGCCCTCGTACGCCGACGACAGCACCATGATCGACGGCGTGAGCTATGTCTTTGTCTACGAGGACGAGCTCAAGGAAATGATGGAGCGCGTCGATGCCGGCAAGGATCCCAAGGGTCCCAACACCATGGGTCTTTCCGACGGCTCCAGCTCTACGATCGGTGACCTCAGCAACAACACGTCTGACGACTACGCAAACGGTACCGCAACCTCATCGGTCGGCTCTGACGATTCCGATGACTCAAGCGATTCGAGCGATTCGGACTACTACGAAGAGCCCACCGGCGACGGCAACGGTTACGAGGCCAACTACTAAGTTACGGCGTTTTACCAAACGCCGTAACGACTCGACGCTGCGCGCCGCCCAAGGCGACAATTTGTCATTCAAAAGGCAGGGCATGACCAGAAGGTCAATGCCCTGCCTTTTTCATGCCAACTTGTTCGCCTTGGACGTCGCTCGCTGACGTTGGCTCAACCTGCGATGTTGACTACTCCCCTTGTATCAAAAACCGCCCCGTTCTCTGTAGAGGACGGGGCGATTCGTCTTTTGGGCTTATGCAGCCAGGCTTATGCGAAACGGGCGACGAGCTCCTGCAGGACGTCGGTCATCTTGACGAGCGAACTGACCGGGACAAACTCGTTGACGCCGTGGTAGCAATAGCCGCCGGTGGAAAGGTTGGGGCAGGGCAGACCGCGGAACGACAGCTGCGCGCCGTCGGTGCCGCCGCGAATCGGCAGCACTTGGGGCTCAACGCCGCAGGCAAGGTAGGCTTCCTTGGCAACGTCAATAAGCTCGGGATAGTCACGAACGATCTCGGCCATATTTCGATACTGCTGCTTAATCTCGACCGTCACGCGCTTGTCACCCAAGCGCTGGTTGAGCATCGAGGCGGCGGCATCAATAAGGTCGAGTTTCTGCTGGAACTTGGCTGCGTCATGGTCGCGGACGATATAGCGCGCTGTGGCGTGATCGACGGTTGCAGATACACCCTCAAGGTGATAAAAGCCCTCGTAGCCTTCCGTATACTCCGGGCGCTGCACGTAGGGGAGCAACGCGTTGAAGTCGCAGAACAGATTGCCTGCGTTAACCATACGGCCTTTGGCGTCGCCCGGGTGGATGGACTGGCCCTCAAAGCAGACGGTCGCCTCAGCGGCATTAAAGCACTCCCACTCCAGCTCGCCGATGGGGCCACCGTCGACCGTGTAGGCATACTTGCAGCCAAAGGTATCGATATCCAACAGCTCGGCTCCGTGGCCGATCTCCTCGTCAGGGCAGAAGCAAATGCCGAGTGCGGGATGGGGCAGAGAAGGGTCCTGAGCGATACGCGCGACAAGCGACATGATCTCGGCGACGCCTGCCTTGTCGTCCGCGCCCAGCAGCGTGGTGCCATCGCTGCAGACCAGGTCCTCACCCGCGAGGTCGTTCAGGGCGGGAAGCTTGGCGGTACTCATGGCAACGGGCTTACCGTCAACCGTGCCGCAGACCAGGTCGCCGCCTTCGTAGTGCACGATGTGCGGCTTCACGCCGGCGCCCGGTGCAACTTCGGTGGTGTCGAGATGGGCGATCAGGCCCAGGGCGGGCTTGTCCTCAGCGCCCACACTTGCGGGGATATGCGCGCAGACATAGGCGTGCTCGGTCACGTGGGCATCTTCCGCACCAAGCTCGCGCAGCTCTTCAGCCAGCACGTTGGCAAGGTCAAACTGAACGGCGCTCGAGGGTACCTGGTCGCAGTTTGCATCCTCGGACTGCGTGTTGATCTGGACGTAGCGCAAAAAGCGCTCGAGGACATCGGGGTTCGTGGTGGTGTTTTCCATAAAGACCGCTCCAATCTTGGTCGTCGTGTGCAACAAGAACTCTAGCACGGTATGCCACGGCATACCGCGACGCTTGGATGGGGTAGAATCAGCCAATGAATGCAGAAGGGACGGAAGATCATGGATACGACAAATAGCTCGCGCGAACTACATCTGACGGTGGCGAACGAAGACTACTTGGAGTGCATGGTTCGCATTGAAAGCGAAGAGGGGGAAACCAACGGCGTGCGATCGGTCGACATCGCGCAGCGCCTTGGCGTCTCCAAGGCATCGGTCAATAAAGCGGTTTCGGCGCTCAAAGCATCCGAACTTGTCGAGCAATCGCACTACGGCAAGGTAGTCCTGACCGATCGCGGCCGCGAGGTTGGTACGGCTATCTGGTACCGTCATCGCCTCATCCGCACGTTTTTGGTTCAGGAGCTCGGTGTCGAATTTGAGCGAGCCGATTCCGAGGCCTGCATGATGGAGCATGCGCTATCCGAGGACACGATGAACCGCTGGCTCGCCTATCTCGAAAAGCAGGGAATCAGCGTCGAGGAATAGCGGGATATATATGGATACGAGTTATTACAACCGCTTTGGTGCCGAGGAACTTACGCGCCGCTTGTCGAGCGAGACCTTGTTGGCGCAGGGCCCCATGGGCAGTGTTCTGTTGAGTGAGTACGATGCCGCCGACATTCCACCGGCGTTTTGGAATCTGGCAGAGCCGCAGACCGTTTCTCGTATTCATCGCTTGTATGTCGCCGCCGGCGCGCAGGTGCTCATTACCAACACCTTTCAGGCATCAAGCTATGCCCTCAAGCACGACCAGATTGCGCCGTCCGTGGCGGAGGTCAATCGAGGGGCCGTTGACGATGCCCGCCAGGCGCACCCTCAGCTGCTGCTGGGCTCGATGGGCCCGATCGGTATTGAGTGGTTTGCCGAAGACTCTGCCGAGTATCGTGAAATCCGAGGCATTGCGCGCGAACAGGCGCACGCCTTGCTCAATGCCGGTGTTGACGGTCTGCTGATCGAGACGGTGACGTCTATCCGTAATTTGCAGCCCATGCTTGCCGGCGCCCGAGATGCCGCCGACGGCATGCCTGTCCTGGTGAGTTTTGTCGTTGACGATAAAGGCGACCTGTTGGGCGATGGCCTCAACATCGAGGCAGCCGTTTTGTACGCCGAAAAACACGGCGCAAACTCGGTTGGTGTTAATTGCTGTTCGCTTGCGGCTGCGAACGCGGCAGTGCCCAGGATGGTTGCATCGGCGACTACTCCCGTCACGGTGCGTCCCAACGTGGGCGATCCGGTCCAGACTCAGGATGGCCCCGTATGGCACGAGAACCCCGAGGCTTTCGCGCGCGCATGCATCGAATGGAGACATGCCGGTGCCGCAATGGTGGGCAGTTGCTGTGGAACCACGGCAATCACTACGGCAGCGATGGCCGAGGCGCTCGATATATAAAGGGCAAAACCGCTCCATACGGGGCGGTTTTTTATTGCTTGCATGTCCTCGGCAGCATTTGCCCAAATGGTGAATGCTGGTGCCGGCAGGTTGCCGAGTGTGTATCGCGGGTATACCTCATGCGTACCATGATCCAAACACTGTGAGGTGTCTGCGCGTGTGCGCGATAATTCATTTTGGAACTGACGGTTGGCGCGCTCGCGTCGATGAGGACTTCACTGCCGATAACGTTGCCCGTATCGCCGATGCCGTCGGCGAGTTGTGGCAAAAGACCAATCCGGGCAAAACGGTATATATAGGGTTCGACACTCGGCCCCTGGCGCGCGAGTTCGCTGAGCTTGCGGCGGGTGTGCTAGCAGCGCACGGGCTAGACGCCGTGCTCGCTTCGCGACCTGTTCCGACCCCTGCCCTTACGTGGGCGGCGGCTTATGACGGTGAGGCGTGCGGCGCGCTCATGGTGACGGGGTCCCATCATCCGCAGGGTTATCTGTGCCTCAAGATTCGCATGGGTGACGGCTCGACCGCCAACCAGGATGTCATCGAAGAGCTCGAAGAGACCATGGCTCCCGAGCCAATGGGGATCGAGGGGCAATATCGCACCGCGGATATCATTCCTGACTATATGCAGGCGGTGGCATCGTTTGTTGATGCCGAAGCCATCCGTGCCGCGCACCTGCGCGTGGTTGTTGATCCCATGGGCGGCGCAGCCCAGGGCTATCTAGCCGACTTGCTGCGCGAGCTTGGCGTTGAGGTGCACGAGATTCATGCCGGGCAGGCACCTGACCAAGAAGATATCTGCCCCGACCCCGTTGAGCCGTGGGTGGACGCTTGCGAGCGCACGGTTATCGAGGACGGAGCTTGCGCTGGCCTGGTGACCGACGGCGACGCCGACCGTATCGGCGCGGTTGACGAGCGCGGCAGATATATACATCCGCATCAGATCATGGCGCTCGTTTTGGGCGACTTGGTTCAATTTCGTAATTTGGAGGGGCGCGTCGTTGTCAATCTTTCATGCTCGACGCTCGTGCGTCGCATTGCCGAGGCGCTTGGCTGCCGCGTGACCGTCAAACCAGTCGGTTTCAAATATATAGCGGCGGAGATGAAGAAGGGCGGCGTCCTCATGGGCGGCGAAGAAGCCGGTGGTATCGGCATCGCCGCGCATATGCCCGAGCGCGATGGAATCCTCGCCTGTCTGATTCTGTGCGAGCTTATGGCAAAGACGGACGCGCCTTTGGGCGTTCTGGTCGACCAACTCGAGGACAGTTTTGGTAAGACGAGTTACGGTCGACACGATTTGCGCCTTGAGGCCGAAGATGCCGAAACGTTGCGAACCCTGCTGCCGGGCGTAAACCCCAAGTCGATTTGTGGCAAGGTGCCGCAAAACGTTAGTCATATGGATGGCTTGCGTTTGGCATTCGAGGATGACACGTGGTTGCTGGTCCGTCCTAGCGGGACCGAACCAGTGGTGCGCGTCTACGCCGAGGGGTTCTCGGTGGAAGAACGTGATGAGTTGCTCGATGCTGGCTGTGCTTTAGCTAGGGGGACGTATCCGCTTTAACCATGAGGCTGCCTTATATAAAGAGATGCTCGGCGAGCGGTAGGTAACGGCTGGCAAACGTTAGCCGGATCCCAAAATGTGCAGGAAATGTGTACGCCCAGATTCCCGCCCACGGCGCCCCTCCGGTCTGGCAATATATCTCCTTGCCGCGCGGCCCGGTCGGACCGGATCAGCCGCC
>DXMU01000015.1 GCA_019414025.1 Collinsella sp. | reverse complement strand
AAGGCGGGGCCGAGGCCGCCTCGATCAATTTGCGAAAGAATCTTGACGGTACCAGTTATCGAAAAACAATAATAACAATGGAAAACGATAAAGGAAAGAAGGGACGATATGGGCGGTTTTGCTATCAAGCGGAACGGGAGGCCAATGAACGCATCAGCGATAAAGCTATCAAAGGTGTCAAAGCGCTATGGAAAACGGCGTGTGTTGCATGACGTTTCCTTTGAGGTGCATCAGTCTGAGCTCTGTGCCCTTGTCGGTGCAAACGGTGCGGGCAAAAGCACGCTAATTAAAATCGTCTTGGGCATCTGTGAGCCATCGTCGGGAAGCGTGGAACTCTTCGGAGGCAAGTCAAAAAGAGAGCTGAGCCTGATGCGGACGCGTGTCGGCTATGTACCAGATTCCAGTGGAGCATACCAATCTCTCAGTGCGGTTGAGAATCTTCAAATCCGATGTGCGGAATGGGGGCTCGATGAGAAGCGTGAGATTCCTCGCGTTTTGAGCCTAGTCGGGCTGGATGCCGATGAGAAAAAGAGCGTGAGCAGTTTTTCTCTGGGAATGAAACGGCGACTGGATATAGCTACGGCTTTATTGGGCGACACCGACGTACTAATTTTCGATGAGCCGGCAAATGGATTGGATCCGTTGGGCATCGAGAGTATATGGGCCCTTATCGGTCGATTGAATCGAGAGCAGGGTAAGACCATGCTCATCTCTAGTCATGATTTGGATGAGTTGGCATCGGTTGCAACAAGCTGCCTGTTTCTTCATGACGGCGAACTGCTAAAAAAGGAATCGATGGACGTCATAAGGGATGAGGCGTCGTCCCTAAAAGAGTATTACAGGCGCTTGATGAAGGCGGTCTCGCTATGAAGCGGGCGATCCATCCCATAAAGGCGGACATGATGCGTTTACACAGGATGTTTCCGGCGCAGTTTTGTCTTGCGCTTATGCTGGCGTTCGGCCTTCTCTTCGGTGTCTTTCTAAAAAGCGGAACAACGTTGCTAGCCTTTGGCAATAGCGTCTGCGGGGAGGATATTGGATTCTTTTGGAATGTAATCGACTCTTCTGCGCCTGATGAGTCCCTTGTGCGCAGTGCTTTTGCTGGCACCTCTCTGTTCGTTCCGCTCATCGTTTGCCTGGCGATTTTACAGGAGCGCGGCTATGAAGAGGGATGCCGAATTTCTTCAGCAAGAGGTCTTGCCCGCTTTAACGGGGTTCTGGCACATGTACTTTCGTCTGCTTTAATAATTGGCGCAGCATATAGTGCGCTTTGCCTTCTTCTATTTGCAATAGCCATAATACGTGGAGGGCATAACTACGCGCATGGCATGCTGGCTGCATTTTTGCCTGCAATGATAGTCAACACCGCATTGGTGATATCGATTGCGCTGGAGACGGTGACCATCTATCGGATTACAGGCAGCGCTGTATTGAGCGGGGCTGCAATAATAATCGGATTTGTCATGAGCTTGACGCTCTACGGAGCCTTCCTTCAGGCACCTATACCATCCTTGCGATGGATCTTCTTCCTTCCTGGGCCGTACCTTGGAGTCGGATGTGCCCTTGGGTATAGCGATATGGGGCAATTGGCGCTTCTGGGCTATGGCGTGGCAGCCAGCTGTTTATCGGTATTGATTTACGCTCTCGTGAGCTTTCGTGCTGGGGGTGTGCTCAATGGCTCGTCAGATTAAAAGATTCCTCCATTCAGAATTGAAGCACGTGAGTAAATGGACGTACGCCTTAATCCTGGTAATTTATGCGTGCATGGTGGTATTGCAGCTTAATTCTTTCCCGATGTGGTTCTGTAGTCTCCGTGAGAACAGTTTCTTGGGCTTTTTCCCAGACCCGACGCTTCTGCTATCGGCGGAGGATGTCCTTCTATTTGGTAATGCAGAGGTTTTTCGCGGTCTGCTGTTCAACGTAGCCCCGTTGGCTCATGCATTGTTCTTTCCGTTCATCGCGGCTTGTATTGTGCCGCGCTTTGTCAGTTCGGGCTTTGTCGAGGAACCGTGGGGGCTGTCGGAGGCTCGGGGAGGGAAGCGGGCGTGCGTTACCGTTGCGCGAACGGTGCTGTCTTCTTTCGCCCTATTGGGCGCGTTTATCCTGTCAAGTGTCGTTTTGTACTGTCTTAACTGTGTAATCGTTTTGGATGCTCAACAGTGTTTCAACCTGAATATGTTTTGCTATCGACTTCTTCTGGCGAGTGCCGTCTGCCTTGCATATGTGGTCTCTTGCGTGATCGTTGTTTCCTATTTTGGGTCCGGCTTCGGTCCTATTGGCATGCTGTTGCTTGTCAATGTCGTAACGCTCTACATACAGGTCGGAGCCAATTCCATGCTTCCGTTTCCGTCCTCGATGCTCATGTGGATTTGCGGCGTGACCCCGTTGGGGGATGGTCAATGCACCTCGATTTTAATTGACTGCCTCATAAACGTAGCAAGCGTTTTTGCCATCTGCTTTACCGTCGACCGATTGCGGTCGAGATTTCTTTGATTGTTTGTGAGGGATGAACATACCGAGCATATCAAATACAGGGGGGGCGGGCACCGTAGTTGGTGTCCGCCCCCCTAGTATGTGAGGCTTTAGCCTGTGTGGTTCGTAAACTAGCGGGCCTGCTTAACCTTTGCCGCTGCCTCGACAAACGACTTCCACAGGTTAAAGTCGGTCTCGAGCGTCTGCCAGGTGTATTCGGGGTGCCATTGCACGCCCAAGCAGAATGGCTGGCCTTCGACCTCGATGCACTCGGGAACGCCGTCAGTTGCCTTGGCGACCAAGCGCGTGCTCTTACCCAGACGGTCGACGCAACAGTGATGTGCCGAGTTGGTCTGGATCAGCCTGTGCCCGCCAAGCGCGCGCTCCAGCAGCGAGCCCGGCACGACCTCGACGGGATGCACGGGGTCGTTGAGCACGTGGGTATGGCGCCACTGCGTGCGGCCCTCGCGAGCGCCCAGGCTCGGCACGTCCATGCACAGGGTGCCGCCAGTGGCGACATTGAGCAACTGCGTGCCGCGGCAGGTGGTAAAGAGCGGCTTTTTGGCGCGGAGCACCTCGCCGACCAGCTTAAACTCAAAGCTATCGCGGATCTCGCAACAGAGGGTGGGGTCGTAGGGTCGATCATCGCCCCAACGTTTGGGATTGACATCGGGGCCGCCGGGAATGGCGATGCCGTCGGCGATATCGACGTAATGACGGATGACCTCAATGTCCTCGGTGATGGACATCTGCAGCGGCAGGCCGCCGGCGGCAAGGATGGCATCGACAAAGACACTTGCGATTTCCTCGTTGGGGGAGAGCGTCTCGCTTAAAAACGGCTTCGCCTCTTCCCAGCGCGGCGCGACGAGGATGAGCGGGCGGTCGGCGGGATCGACGTCGACGTGCGGGGTGTATGACGATGAAGTGCGAGTTCCGATCATGGGCGTGGCTTTCGAATCCGGGTGGACATGGCGCAGGGCGGCGCGGGGCAAACGCTGCAGATGAATGTGTCCCGCGTGGCAATTGGGTTAGTGGCCCTTGATGGAGTTGAGGAAGTCTTGGGCGCGCTTGGTCTGGGGATGGTCGAAGAACTCGTCGGGCGTGCCGGTCTCTACGATCTGGCCGTCGGCCATAAACACGACGCGGTCGGCCACGCGGCGGGCAAAGTTCATCTCGTGCGTAATCACGATCATCGTCATGCCCTGCTGGGCCAGGCGGACCATGACCTCGAGCACCTCGTTAATCATCTCGGGGTCAAGGGCGCTTGTGGGCTCGTCAAAGAGCATGGCCTTGGGCTGCATGGCAAGCGAGCGGGCGATGGCTACGCGCTGCTGTTGGCCGCCCGAGAGCTGTGCGGGTACCTTGTCGGCCTGCTCGGCCACGCCCACGCGGCTCAGCAGGTCCATGGCGCGCTCACGAGCCTCCTCCTTGGACACGCCCAGCACATCGACCGGTCCCAGCATGACGTTTTGCAGTACCGTCATATGTGCAAACAGGTTGAACTGTTGGAACACCATGCCCAGCTCGGCACGCATGCGGGCAAGGTCTTTGCCTTCCTGCGGCAAGGGCTCGCCCTCGATGAGGATCTCGCCCGAGTCGATGGTTTCCAGGCGATTGATGGTGCGGCACATGGTCGACTTGCCCGAGCCCGAGGGGCCGATCACCACGACGACTTCGCCGCGGTCGACCGAGAGATTGATGTCGTTGAGAACGTGCAGGTCGCCGTAGTGCTTATCGACGTGCCTGAGCTCGATCAGCGGCTGATTGCCGGTGGAAGAGGTGCTCTGTGCCATGGTGCTCGGCTCCTTATGACTCGAAATGGTAAAGCGTTAGCGGATGATGGTCGCGCCGGTCTTGTGCGAAACGTAGACAGCGGCCTTGTTGATCGCGACGTTGATGAGGATGTAGATGACCGCGATCACCAGATAGACCGATACGAGCGCGTCGTAGTTGGTGATGAGCACGCGGGCATTTTGCATGAGGTCGGGGTAGCTCACCACATAGGCGACGGTGGTGTCTTTGACTACGACCACGAGCTGCGAAATCAACGACGGAATGATAAACCGAATCGCCTGGGGCAATACGATTTTAAAGGTGATTTTGGCCTTGGAGAGACCGAGCGCCTGGGCTGCCTCGACCTGACCACGCGGCACGGCGTTGACGCCGGCGCGGAAGATCTCGGCAAGCACACCGGCTGCAGCGAGCGCGACGGGAAGCGTGAGCATCCAAAACGACGGCAGCGCGATCTTGTACTGGGGCAGCACCAAAAAGAAGAAGTAGATGAACAGTAGGCTCGGCACGCCACGGAAGAAATCGGTGAGCACGCGGCAGACCAGCTGCAGCGGCTTGATGTCGCTGGTGCGGCCGAGCATGAGGGCCAGACCCAGTACCAGCGCGATGGCGCCAGCGGTGAGCGCGACCTTTACCGTGCCCTCAAAACCGGCAAGTAAGAACTTCCAGGTAGTGAGGTGCGTAAAGAAATACCAATAGTGGACTGAAAGCTGACCGGTCACATAAAAGCGCTGCAGTACCAGAGCGATGAGCGCGGCCACGGCAACAAGTGAGATGGCGGTGCCGACGCGAATCTTGGCGCGCATCTTGGGGCCGGGAGCCTCGTAGAGCGCATCGCGCATGGTGAGCGCGGAGGTGGAGTGCTTGCTCATCGGAGGATCCTCACCTTCTTATCGATATAGTTGCCAATGTGGCTCACCACAAAGGCTGTGCCCAGGTAGCCGAGCGCCGAGATAAAGAACGCGGCGACGCCGCCGAGCGAGCGCGTGTTGATGTAGCTCACCACGCCGGTGAGCTCCTGCGGTTTCAGCGGCACCTGACTGCCGAGCGCGGTGGTGAGCATGACGGCGATAAAGAGGTTGGTCATGGGCAGCACGCTCGAGCGCAGCGCCTGCGGAATCACGATCTTGGCGAGGATACGGCTGAAGCTCATGCCCAGCGAGCGGGCGGCTTCCACCTGGCCGACACCGACGGTGTTGATGCCGCTCATAAAGTTCTCGGAGCCAAAGGCAGAACCCAAGAGCACTGTGGCGACGATGACGCAGGTGCGGTAGGGCAGGACGACCTTGAGCGGCGGCAGCGCGTAGACGACGATAATGAGCAGCGCGATGCCGGGGATGTTACGGAAGACCTGGACATACAGGTCGCCAAAGACGCGCAGCGGCTTGAGCGGCGACACGCGCATCACGGTGACGGCGACGGCCAGCACCATGGCGATGGCAAACGACTCAAGCGTCATGCCCCAGGTTGCTAGCAGCGCGTCGATATAGTTCTGGCCATAGAGCGACCAGAGCTCGGAGAGACTCATGCGGACCTCCCGCCGGTAAGGAAAGGGGCTCCCGTGTGTACGGAAGCCCCGACAACTCAGTGAGGAAACAGTTTAGCGCAATAAAGCGCATCGTGCGTTTCCGTATGGTTTCGTAGCGGCCGTTACTAGGCTTGCTGCCTAGGCGCCGATCTCGGGCAGCTCGGGAACATTGGTGTCGCCCGTACGGTCGCCAATGCAGATCTGCCACAGCTCGGTCCAGGTGCCGTCGTCCTCGATCTTCTTAAGGAAGTCGTTGACAAAGGCGACGCCGTCGGAATCGAGCGGCAGGCCGATACCATAGGGCTCCTTGCTGCCGAAGGGCTTGCCGGCGATCTTGTACTTACCGGGCTCGCGGACCAGGGCGCTCTGCTGCATGTTGTTATCGATGACGTAGGCGTCAACGCGGCCCTGCTGGAGTGCCTGGCGGGCCTCCTCGTCGGTCTTGAACTCCTGCTGGCTGGCCTTGGGGGCGAACTCCTCCAGGATGGCGGGGCCGTTGGAGCCGGACTGGACGGCGACGTTCTTGTCGGCCAGGTTGTCGACGCTCTTGATGTCGTCGTTATCGGCGAGCACCAGGATAGCCTGCTGGGTGTAGTAGTAGGGACCGGCGAAGGAGACGAGCTTCTTGCGCTCGTCAGTGATGGTGTAGGTGGCAAAGACAGCGTCGACCTGGCCGTTCTGCAGGACGGACTCGCGCGTGTCCGAGGTCACCTGGGTGATCTCGACCTTGTTCTCGCCCAGAATGTAGTTGGACAGGAGCTGTGCGATACCGGCGTCGAAGCCGCGGGTCTGACCGTCTTTCTCGTTGAGGAGGGAGAAAAGTGTGGAGGTCTGAACGCCACCGATCTTAAAGACACCGGCGTCCTTGACGGCCGTGGCCCAGGTGCTGGCGGCGATGGCGTCGTCATCGGCCTTGGGGCCGTTGTCGACGAGTTTGTCGAATGCCTTGGCATCGAGTATGGTGGAAGCCTCGGTATCTTCGGAGCTCTTGGAGGAGCCGGCGGCGGAACCCTTGTCGGCCTCGGCGCTGGTGTCGGAGCAGCCGGCAAGACCAAGGCCGGCAACGGTTGCGAAGGTGGCGGCGACGAAGCCGCGGCGGTCGAGAACGACCTGCTGGGAGAGGTTCTTGCTCATAGGAGAACACCTTTCTCAATAAAATCCCTAGCGGTTGAGTAGAGTTATACCCCATCCCGCTCAAATGGGTCAACACGAAATAACTCAGAAACATACTTACCTTATGGGTAATTCTTCCTACCAAAAAGGGACAGGCACCTTTGTGGCGGTTCTGGCCGATGCAGCGGCATGCCTTGCTGTTTTGTCTCGATCTGTAACATCTGCAGCCATTTTTGCCGAGTAACTGTTACAGATTGAGATTTTCTCTTCAGGGGAATTCGAATGTCTCGATCTGTAACAGTTAGACGGCCAAAAGGTCTCTATCTGTTACAGATTGAGACAAAGGCCAGGGGCAAAGACGGTTTGTCTAGATCTGTAACAGTTAGACGGGAATTCGGGCCATAGATGTTACAGATTGAGATAATCGCGCCGCGAAAATAAAATCTCCGCAGGGGTGCTTCCCTTGCGGAGGTTTTCTTACTCGTTGAGTAGCCTTACGGCTTCAGCGGCCATGTTCTCGGCCGTCATGCCGTTCTGAGCGAGCAGCTCGTTGGGGTCGTAGCGGTCGGGGAAGCCCTTGGCGATGCCGAAGGTGCGCGTGCGCAACGGCGTGCATGCCAGATAACATGCCACGCGCTCGCCCCAGCCGCCGTCCAAGATACCGTCCTCGAGGGTGACGACAACGCGATGCTCGGCGGCAAGGCTGTCGAGGAACTCGCGGTCGAGCTCGGTTGCAAAGCGCGGGTTGACGAGCGTGGCCTCGATGCCGTACTCGGCAGTCAGACGGTTTGCCACGCGCTCGCCCAGCTCAAAGAAATCGCCAAGCGCGAGCACGGCAACGTCGCGGCCCTGGCGCACGACGTTGTAGCGCGCGACGCCGTAATCGTCGCCCTCGGCAGGCGCCAAGTCGGGGCGGCTTACCAGGCCAATGCCCGGCACACGGATCGCTACGGGATGCTCGCGGTGGTCGAGCGACCAGCTCAGCATGGACAGATATTCCTCCATGCAGGCAGGTGCAAGGTAGTGCATGTTGGGAAGTCCGCCCAGCATGGAAATATCAAAGAACGAGAGGTGCGTCTCGGACGTGGTGCCAAAGATCGATGCGCCAAATACCAGGATGGTTGCGGGGGCGTCGTTGAGGCACAGGTCGTGCCACAGTTCGTCGTAGGCGCGCTGCAAAAACGTGCCGTACACACCAAAGACTGGCTTGGCGCCCGAGCGCGCAAGCGCGGTGGCAAAGGTCACGGCGTGTTCCTCGGCAATGCCCACATCGACGAACTGTTTGCCGGCGGCAGCGCGAAGCTCGGGTGTAAAGCCCATGATGTAGGGCGTGGCAGCCGTGATGCCCACAACCTGCGGATCGCGCTCTATGGCAGCGCTCAGGGCCTCGCCCGTAATGTCGGCATAGGTGCGCGGCGCAGGCTCGCTCGGATGGCCCGGGCAGAGCTTGCGCCCAGTCGCCATGTCAAACGGACCCACATGATGCCAGCGCTCGGGGTCGCTCTGGGCTGGCTCAAAGCCCTTGCCCTTTGCGGTGGAGACGTGCAGCACGATGGGATGATCGATATCGCGCAGCTCCTGCAGCGTGTCGACCAGGGCCAACACATCGTTGCCGGTGTCCAGATAGCGGTAGTCGAGCCCCATCGCGCGGAAAACGTTGCGCTCACAGGTGCCGTTGCTGGCGCGTAGCTCGGCCAGATTGCGATACAGGCCACCGTGGTTTTCGGCGATGGACTGGTCGTTATCGTTGACGATGATGATCAAGTTGCTGTCGAGTTCGGCGGCATTGTCGAGGCCCTCAAACGCCAAGCCGCCCGAAAGCGAGCCGTCGCCAATGATGGTAATGACGTTGTACGTATCGCCCGCCAGGTCACGAGCGTGTGCCAGGCCGCAGCCCAGGCTCACCGACGTGGAGGTATGGCCCATGGCGAACAGGTCGTGCTCGGACTCGTCGGGATTGGCAAAGCCAGAAGCCTCACCATAACGCTCCGGATCAATATAAGTGTACGCGCGCCCAGTCAGCGCCTTGTGGGCATAGGTCTGGTGCGAAACATCAAAGACAATCTTGTCGATGGGGGAGTTAAACACGCGATGAAGCGCAACCGTAAGCTCAACGACGCCCAGGTTGGGGGCAACGTGCCCGCCGACAGCGGCGGAGCTTTCGAGGATTGCCTGACGGATCTCGCCGCAGAGCAGCGGAAGCTCGGCGCGGTCGAGAGCCTTGACGTCCTCGGGCGTTGTCGTTTGCGTAAGCAGCATCGTTGTTGGTTACTCCATGTGAATCGAGCGCCGGCGCTCCCTCGGCCGGCACAATTGCACAAAACAGTCTCGCACATTTTGGCGTTTGATATGTGACGGCGGCGCGGTAATTCGCCAACTGGCGGGGCAAAACGTTTTGTCCGATGCCATACTGGTAGATTCGATGATGATTTTATTCAATGCGTGCAGGCCGTGGCTTGCCGCCGTGAGCCGCTGGAAGGAGGCAGCATGTCCGATACCGTTCGTGCCGAGAAAATCGCGCACGAGGTCGACGATGCCGCCCGTCAGCTGGCCCAGGCGGGCCGCTTGGACCTGACGCACGAGTTTATCCAGCATGGCGACGTGACGGTCTATGCACACGTGACTTCGGTAGCGCGGGCGAGCCTGTCCTTTGCCGAGTGCTTGGGCCGTGCTGGCATTTCGGTCGACCGTGCCTCGCTGTTGCGCGGGGCCCTGCTGCACGATTACTTTCTCTATGATTGGCACGACCCCGATCCGAGCCATCGACTGCACGGATTTCGGCATCCATTTTTTGCCCTGGCGCGTGCCGAGGAAGATTTTGAGCTGACGCCGCGCGAGCGGAATATCATCGTGCGCCATATGTTTCCGCTGGTACCGGTTCCACCGACGTGTCGCGAGGCATGGATTGTGTGCCTGGCCGATAAATGGTGCGCTCTGTGCGAGACGGTCGCCGGCCGTCTGCGGCGCAAGGACGAGGCTGACGATGGCGTGAACAGCGAATCGAGCGAAAAGAGGAGAGGGTAGACGGTGGAAACCGCGATCGACATGGCATTTGACGGCGCGACGCTTGCCGCCTGTCCGCTCTCGGCGCTGGTGCTCTCGTTTGCCTTCTACGGTTTTTGCGGCTGGGTGTGGGAGTCGACAGTCTGCGCCATGCTCAACCACGGACGCTTTGCCAACAGCGGTTTTTTGCTGGGGCCGTGTTGTCCTATCTATGGTGTGGGCGGCATAGCCTGCTGGCTTTTGCTGCGCGGGATTCCGGATGCCTCGAGCCAGTTTGTTGCCGCGGCGCTCGTATGCAGCGTGATTGAGTACGGCGTAGGCGTTTTGTTGGAAAAAACAACAGGTGCGCGCTTTTGGGATTACTCACACCTGCCGTTTAACCTGCACGGACGCATCTGCCTGTACTGGGCCTGTGCGTTTGGCTTGGGCGCGCTGTGCATTTGCCGTTTAGTGGAGCCGGCATTGCTGGGGCTGCTTGGCCATCTGCCGGTGCTGATTGTGCGGCTGTCCGCCTTTATCGTCGCGGTCGCGATGATGGTCGATGCGGTGTGCTCGTTGGCCAGCTGGCGCCGCCTGTCCGATGAGCTGGAGCGTGTGCGTGCCGACCTTGCCGACCGCATCAATGAGTCGCTTGCCGATGCCTCCGACTCTATGCTCGAACGTATTCCCGATTCGGCGATCGACTCGGTGGCGCAGACGCATATCCGCGGTCGCGCCGTTAACGCGTGGCTGGCCGAGCTGGGTGACGCCGCGCTCGATGCCCTGCGCGAGAAGGCTTCGATGCCGACGTTTATCGCGGATGGCGCTCGCGGCCTGGCGCTTGCCGCCCGCCGCGTGGCCGATGCCGCGCCGAGCATGCCGCGTCCGTCGCTCAGTCGTCGCCTTGCCGGCAAGCGCATGAGCCGTCCAGTGCCGAGTGTGTCGCTCAGCCGCCGCGACCTACGCTTCTTTAACGCCTTCCCGCGTCTGCGCATCAATCGCTACGAAGGTGTCATTCGAGCTACCGACCTCCGCGACCGAGCCCGCGAGCTGTTCCGGCGCTAGCCGGGACGGACGCGCTCACGGCTTCCTTGCTCGCGTATTTCCCGTTGGTTTCGCGTCCGTTGCCGCGCCGTTTCCAAGATTACGGCACCGTTGGAGATGGCACGATCTGGGTCGAGCCGGTCGAAGAAGTCATCCGCATCCGCACCGGCGAGCACGGCCCCGCCGCGGTGTAGGACAATCTTTCGCCTGACGGGCGTGCCTCTCTTGGGGCACGCCCGTTCTCGTCTACAATATCGTGCAGACGAAGGAGAGGCACGCCCATGATCAAGATGTTCGCGAGTGATTTAGACGGAACGCTGCTGAACGCACTGCATGAGGCGGATGGGACCATCCGCCGTGCCATCCGCGAGCTGACCGAGGCTGGCTTGCATGTGGTTCCCGCGACTGGACGCTCGACGTTGCCGATTGGCGAGCATGGCTTTACGGGCCTGGCGCTTGACGCCTGCTGCTCCAATGGGTCCATCGTGCGCGACAGCCATGGTGAGGTGCTCGAGACCTGGACCATCGATCCGCAAGTCACTGAGGAACTGCTCAAGGCGTTTCCGGACATTTGCTTTGATTGCTCCACGCCCGATGGCATGTACTCGAGCGGTTCGTTCGAGATGCATCAGGCGGGCTTTAAAAAGGACAGCCCCATCAAGCGTATTGTGATGCGCGGCATGCGTGCACGCGGCGGGTATCACGAGGAACAGTATTTCGACCAGTCGATCGGTGACATCCTGCGCCACGATGTGTGCAAGATCAACTGTCGCGTGACCTCGCCCGAGTTGGAGCGCGACCTTAAGGCGTATCTTGCCGAGCGATCGGACCGCGTGGTCAACGCGCCGTTTGACCCGGTGATGTTCGAGATCACGGACGTGGCATGCAACAAGGGCGAGAGTGTGGCCTGGCTGGCGGGCTACTACGGCATTGCCGAGGACGAGGTTGCGGTTTATGGCGACGGCGGAAACGACATCGCCATGCTCAAGCGTTTCCGCCACAGCTACGCGACCAAAAACGCTAGCGATGCAGCTAAAGCCGCCGCGAGCGCAACTATCGGCAGCTGCATGGTCCACGCCGTTCCCAAACACATGCTCGCCACCATGCGCAAACAAAACTCCCGCACCGTCATCGAATAATGTGACAAAGGGACTGCCCCTTCGCCACATCCAAAATATTGCCTTTACGTGTTGATGCACACGGCGTGCAATAATACTCGCACTGTGCAATAGCGCACAGACTGAGTAACAAGGAGGACGCTTGTCCCAGCTCGAGAAATGCGATCGCCGATCCCTTCGCTCGCAGCGTGCCCTTCGCCAGGCACTTGCCAGCGAGCTTGCCGAAAGCGGCGACCTTTCGCGCATTAACGTTGCGTCGCTCACCGAGCGCGCCGGTCTTACGCGCCGCACGTTCTATTCGCACTACCGCGATATTCCCGACTTTATCAATCAAATCGAGGACGGCTTGCTGGCCGAGATTCGTGAGCGCATTGAGCTCATCACTGCAGCTCAGCTGCCCGATCTCTATCACAACATCGATGAGCTCGAGCCGGCGCCCGGTTCGGTTGAGCTGCTGCGTTATCTTGCGGCCAACCGCGACTTAATCGGTGCGCTGCTGGGTCCGGGCGGCGACCAGGCCTTCATTAAAAGGATTATCGACACCGCGCGTGAGGCTGTGGTGCCGCGTGCGCAGACGGGCATTTTGGGCCTGGCGCTGGGCACGTTCTTTGACTACTACGTTACCTACGTCGTGAGCGCCGAGGCCGGCATGATTCAGCGCTGGTTTGAGCGTGGGCTCACCGAATCGCCCGAGGCCATGGCGCGCATTATGACGGTGCTCGCTTTTGTGCGCCCCGGCGACCTGTATGGCCAACCCATCGATATCAACGTGCCGGAATACGGCATGAAGCTATTGAACTTGCAGCTCGAGGACGCGGCCGACACCGCTGCAACCGTCGAGTCCAACAACTAAGAGGAGAGGCAATGAGCAAACTCGTCGAGGGCATCAAGGACCGTGTGGTCGCTGCTGCACGCGAGGCCGCGCCCGCCGTGGTGGACGCTGCGCAGAAGGCCGCGACCGCGGCAGCCGAGAAAGTTGCCGAGGCAGTTGCCGATGCCAAGAACGCGGCAGGGGAGGCGTCCGTCACTGGCGAGCCCGCTACCGCCGCTGAGCCCGTAGCCGCCGCCCACGCCCCCGAAGGCGCGATCTTCAACCCCGAGGCCGCCCACGGCAACCTGCACCTGGGCATCGACGTGGGCTCCACCACCGTTAAGCTCGCCGTGCTCAACGACGACAACCAGATCGTCTACGCCAAGTACCAGCGCCACCACACCGACGTCCGCGCTTGCGCCCGCGACTTGTTCGAGGGTGCCGCGACTGTGCTGCCGATGGCCCAGATGACCTGTGCCATCACCGGCTCAGGCGGCCTGCTGCTGTCCCAGTGGCTCGATTTGGAGTTTGTCCAGGAGGTCATCGCCAGCAAGCGTGCCGTCGAGACCCTCATCCCGGCCACCGATGTCGCCATCGAGCTGGGCGGCGAGGACGCCAAGATCATCTACTTCGATAATGGCATTGAGCAGCGCATGAACGGCACCTGCGCCGGCGGCACGGGCGCGTTCATCGACCAGATGGCCACTCTGCTGCACACTGACGCCAGCGGCCTTAACGAACTCGCGGCCAACGCCACCACCATCTATCCCATTGCCAGCCGCTGCGGCGTCTTTGCCAAGACTGACGTGCAGCCGCTGCTCAACGAGGGCGCTCGCCCCGAGGACGTGGCCGCCTCCATCTTCCAGGCTGTCGTGACCCAGACCATCTCGGGTCTGGCGTGCGGCCGTCCCATCCGCGGCAACGTCGCCTTCCTGGGCGGCCCGCTGCAGTACCTCTCCGAGCTGCGCCACCGCTTCTACCTCACGCTCAACCTGGACGAGGAGCACCGTATCGTGCCCCAAAACGCCCACCTGTTTGTGGCGAGCGGCGCCGCCATGGCGCACGAGTCCAATAAGCTCAGCACGTTCCCGCAGCTCATCGAGGCCATCGATGCCCTGGGCGACACACAGGGTGCCGAGGTCGAGCGCCTGGATCCGCTCTTTGCCACCGACGAGGACTTTGCCGAGTTCAAAACCCGCCACGACCAGGAAGTCGTCCCCAAGGGCAAGCTCGAAGGCTACACCGGCCGCGTGTTCATCGGTATCGACGCCGGCTCCACCACCATGAAGGCCGCGCTCGTGGGCGAGGACGGTCAGCTGCTGCACACCTGGTACGGCAACAACAACGGCGACATCCTAGGCACGGCCAAGGTCATCATGGCCGATTTCTACAACCACATCCCCGCCGGCTGCACCATCGGCCACGTGACCACCACGGGCTACGGCGAGGCGCTGCTCATCGAGGCCCTCAAGGCCGATTCCGGCGAGATCGAAACCGTTGCGCACCTGCGCGGCGCCAAGGCGTTCCTGCCCGGCGTCGAGTTCATTCTGGACATCGGCGGCCAGGACATGAAGTGCCTGCGCGTCAAGGACGGCGTCATCGAACACATCATGCTCAACGAGGCCTGCTCGTCGGGTTGCGGTAGCTTTATCGAGAGCTTCGCCGTCTCTATGAACATGGACGTGCGCGCGTTCGCCGACGCGGCCATCCATGCCAAGGCCCCGGTCGACCTGGGCAGCCGCTGCACGGTCTTTATGAACTCGCGCGTTAAACAGGCGCAAAAGGAAGGCGCCACGGTGGGCGACATCGCGGCCGGCCTGTCCTATTCCGTCATCAAGAATGCCCTGTTCAAGGTCATTAAGCTGCGCGACCCCAAGGAGATCGGCAGCCAGGTTATCGTTCAGGGCGGCACCTTTATGTCCGATGCCACGCTGCGCGCGTTTGAGCAGCTCACCGGCGTTCATGCCGTGCGTCCCGACATCGCCGGCTGCATGGGCGCCTATGGTGCGGCCCTGCTCGCCCGTGATCGCGCCGGCGCCGACGGTACCTCGACCATCCTCTCGGCCGAGGACATCGCGCACCTCACCGTGACGCAAAAGCATGTCCGCTGCGGTCGCTGCTCCAACAACTGCCAGCTTACCGTCAACGACTTTGGCGGCGGTAGGCGCTTCATTACCGGCAACCGCTGCGAGAAGGGCGCCGGCCACAAAAAGCAGAAGACCGAGGCCCCCAACCTCTTCAAAAAGAAAAACGAGCTGCTCTTTAACCGCGAGGTGCTGAGCCCCGACGAGGCCCCGCGCGGCACCGTCGGCATCCCCCGCGCGCTCAACATGTACGAGAACTACCCCTTCTGGCACGCGTTCTTTACGCGCCTGGGCTTTAGCGTGCAGCTGTCCGACCAGTCGAGCAAGAAGACCTACCAGGCGGGCATCGAGTCCATGCCGTCCGAGAGCGTGTGCTACCCGGCAAAGATGAGCCACGGCCATGTGATGAACCTTATCGACCGCGATGTCGACTTCATTTGGATGCCGTGCGTGCGCTGGGAGCGCAAGGAGGATCCGACGGCTGGCAACTGCTATAACTGCCCCATCGTCATGAGCTACCCCACGGCGTTGGCGCTCAATATCGACGAGATCCGCGAGCAGAATATCGAGTTCCTGTACCCGTTTGTGCCCTATCACGACAAGACCGAGCTCAAGCGCCGCCTGTACCAGGTGCTCGCCGTCGACCGCGTGGCCGATGCCGAAGCTGGTCGCGGTCGCGTGCGTGGACCCAAGATCACGCGCTCCGAGGTCGATGCCGCCGTCAACGCTGCCTTCGAGGCCGATGCGCGCTTCCACGAGGACATCCAGACCATGGGCGAGGAGGCTCTTAAGTGGGTCGAGGACCACGGCGGCCACGGCATTGTGCTCGCCGGCCGTCCTTACCACAATGACCCCGAGATCAACCACGCCCTGCCTGAGCTTATCTCGAGCTTTGGCTTTGCGGTCTTTACCGAGGACTCGCTTGCGCATCTGGTGAAGCCCGAGCGCCCCATCCGCGTTGTCGACCAGTGGATGTACCACAGCCGCCTGTACGCCGTCGCCCGCTTTGTGACGATGCGCAACGACCTGGACCTGATCCAGCTCAACTCTTTCGGCTGCGGTCTGGACGCTCTGACCACCGACCAGGTGCAGGAGATCCTGGAGGCCAGCGGTAAGATCTACACCGTGCTTAAGATTGACGAGGTGTCCAACTTGGGCGCCGCGCGTATCCGTATTCGCTCGCTCATGGCCGCGCTCAAGGATCAGGAGGCCGAGCGCCTGGCCGTGGCCACGGCCGCGGGCGAGGCCTACGAGCAGGGCGACGCTGCGCCGGTGGCGCCTTCCACGGATGCCCCCGCGTTCGCGAGCCGTAAGTACACGTTCGAGGCGCAGCGCGAGAGTGCTTCGACCGCGTGGCCAAAGGTGCCCTTTACAGAGCAGATGCGCGACGAGGGCTATACCATCCTGTGCCCGCAGATGGCGCCGATTCACTTTGACCTGGTCAAAGAGGTGTTCCGCGGTGCCGGCTACAACCTGGAGCTGCTGCCCTCGACCGACCACGACGCCGTCGAGGCCGGCCTGCGCTATGTGAACAACGACATCTGCTATCCGTCGATTCTGGTGACGGGCCAGATTATGGAGGCCATCGAGAGCGGTCGGTACGACCTGTCCAAGACGGCCGTGGTTATCAGCCAGACCGGCGGCGGCTGCCGTGCCACCAACTACATCGCACTCATCCGCAAGGCGCTGCGCGAGAGCGGCCACCCCGAGATTCCGGTGATCTCGCTTTCGGCCGTGGCGCTCGGCGAGGACAACCCTGGCTTTAAGATTACGCCGGCGCTGCTCAAACAGGCGGTCTACGCGGTGCTCTTTGGCGACGTGATGATGCAGATGCTCTATCGCTGCCGCCCGTACGAGGCCACGCCCGGTGCCGCCAATGCGCTCTACGAGGAGTACATGGCGCGCGCCCGCAAGCTGGCGCCCAAGTTCAACCGCCACAACTACACCAAGCTTGCGCGTGAGGCCATCCACGCGTTCGACACCATGCCGCTCGTGGGCGAGAGCACCAAGCCGCGCGTGGGCGTGGTCGGCGAGATCCTGGTCAAGTTCCATCCCACGGCCAACAACCACGTGGTCGACGTGATCGAGCGCGAGGGCTGCGAGGCCGTAGTACCGGGCCTGCTCGACTTCTTCCTGTACTCCATGAGCAACGCCGAGCTACAGAAGGACGAGCTGGGAAGCTCTGCTACCACGCGCGCTGGTATGCAGGCGCTCATCAAGCTCGTGGACTGGATGCGCACGCCGGTGGAGGAGATGCTCGAAAAGTCCGAGCGCTTTGAGGCGCCCGAGCGCATCGGCACCATGGCCGACAAGGCCCGCACGGTGCTTTCGGTGTGCAACAACATGGGCGAAGGCTGGCTGCTCACGGCCGAGATGCTCGACCTGATTGACCATGGCGCGCCCAACATTATCTGCACGCAGCCTTTCGCGTGCCTGCCCAATCACGTGGTGGGCAAGGCCGTGATCAAGGAGCTGCGCCGTCAGCACCCCGAGAGCAATATCGTCGCGGTGGACTACGACCCCGGTGCGTCCGAGGTCAACCAGCTCAACCGCATTAAGCTCATGATCAGCGTGGCCAAGGAGAACATGCGCGCCGGCAAGGGCTTTAAGCTCGAGAAGGTGGCGCCGCTCGCGATGGACGAGGTCACCGGCCAGATGCGTGCCCATGACGGCTGCGTGAGCTGCGGACCGGCCAGCGAGGACGCCGTGGCGTCGGTCGCCAAGCGTCTGGGACGCGGCATTAAGAAGTAGTTGGCCTGCTATGGGCTAGATATGAGACAAACGGGTGGCAGCCGTGCCGGCTACCACCCGTTTTTGCTGGACATATGTTGCGTAAAAGACCTTGTTGCAGCCTTCCGTGGACTCGTATTTCAGAAGTGCGGTGAAGTGACCAACTCCTCCACGCTGCTGCCGAGCACCTTTGCCAAGTACACCGGTCGTCCCGAGAAGTACCTGTCGCTGCACTTTGCCAATTCCATCTGGAAGAACAACATGACCGAGGTCATGGCTCAGGGCCAGACCGACGGTACGGCGGGCGCGCTGGCGCTTGTCGGGACGGGGCTCATGGGCTGTTCGGTCGGCGGGGCCGGCGCGCCCGCCGCATCTACTGCGAGCAACGAGCTCACCGACGGGCAAAAGAAGCTCCACAAGCAGATCGTCGCGACCTACGACGTCGAGAAGCAGGCGGCCATCAAGGAGCGGCCGATGCCGAGTACGCCGCCGGCGGCTTCGACGAAACTGCCCCGTTTGTCAAAGTCGATCCCTTTGGCGCCGATACCCTGAGCTGCTACGTGCGCTTTGCAACATCCCGCGCCGGCATCACTTCACGTCAAACTCCACGCGATCGAGTTCGGGCACGTTGAGATCGATGAGCTTGCGGGCAACGTGGCGGTCGTGCGCTCCGAGCGCCTCGTTTGTCGTCACATGGGCGACAATCTCGCGCTCGACGATGCCCTCCTTGTCGCCCTCGGTGGCCGAGGTCTCGACGGCGACGGTGTAATCCTTAAAGCCCGGCAGCACCGCGGCGAGCTCGCGCGTGGTCTCGGTGACGCCGTAGCCGTCCTGCACGCCGGCCTGCGCCGAGCCAATGGACCCCGCGGTCATAACGATGCAGGGGATGGCAAAGATCACCGTACCCACGATGATGCGGCGGCGCACCTTGTGTGACAGCTCATCGACCTCGGCGTTTTCCTCGGCGGTCACAATGCCGTCGCCGTTGAGGTCACGCTTGAGCGGCACGCGCAAAAGAAGCAATACGGCTTCGGCCGCCAGCGCGATAAAGACGACGTTGATGCCAAACTCGTAGAGGGCCGAGAGAAACAGCGACCCGCTTGCGATGGCGATGCCATAGCCCGCCGCGCACAGGGGCGGCATGAGCGCGGTCGCCACGGCCACGCCGGCGATGAGCGTGGCAGGTTCCTGATCGCGCGAGTTGCCCAGGCCGCCCGCAAAGCCGCCCGCGAGCGCGACGGCAAGGTCCCATACGGTGGGTGTCGAGTTATCGATGATGGCGGCCGTGGTGGTGCCAAGGGGCGAGAGCTTAAAATACAGCGTGGACGTGATCAGGCAAAAGACCATTTGCAGCGCGAGGCCGGCAATGGCCTCGACGGCAATCTCACGGTCGAGCGTGGCAATGCCGTATGCCATGGCAAGAACCGAGCCCATGAGCGGGCAGATGAGCATGGCGCCCACAATGGCGATATCCGAGTCGATATCGAGGCCGATGCTCGCGATGAGCATGGCGATGATGAGGATGCACAGGTGAGTGCCGGTCAGGCGCGCCCCGTTTACAAAGCGTTTGCGAATCACGTGATAGGGCGCGCGTCCCTCGCGAATGTTGAATGCCTGCTTAAGGAAACGGGTGGCATTCTCCATGGCCTCGTTGTGTGCAGGGCGTATACCGTGACGACGATGATGGCGCTCACGCAATCGCTTGATCTGTTGCTTGTCGAGTCCCATGCTTACCTCGTTTAGCTTCTGAGCCGCTTCTTGTGTCTGTCGTCTTTACTCTACACCGCGTTGGGCGAGGTGTCAGACAAGGTTTGTTGACCTGGAAGTCAGGCCAATCGGCATGACTAAAAGCGCCGTGAGGATCATAAGAGTCAAATAGACAAAAAAGCGCGGGGCCGGATGGTCTCCGACCCCGCGCTCTGCACGAGTGCGTTGTTATTGGGTTTAGCCCAGCAGGCTCAAGCCAACAGAGACAAATGCCAGGATAACGCCGACGATGGACTCGCCGCCCAGCAGACCGCTGGCAACGACCAGGCCCTGCTCCTGGAAGGCGGCATCCTTGGCGGCCTTCTCCTCGTCCGAAAGACCGGCCTCCGCGTCGCGGTGAGCGGCCCACTTGTCGTAGGCGAGCTTGACGCAGGAGCCCAAGAAGGCCGTGAGCGACATGTAGAACGGCAGGTACACACCCAGGCCGATCATCATGGCCGGAATGCCGAGCCAGTACATGACGATGCCGGCGATAAAGCCGCCCGCAAACCACGGCACGCTCGGGATGCCCGAGACCATGGTGGCGACCACGCTTGCCTGCGCGGCCACAAAGCTCTTGTCGGGGCCGAAGGCGTCCGGACCATAGGCGGTGACGAGTGCGACCATGACGGCGGCAGCGACCAGGGCGCCCACGATGCCGCCAATGGCCTGGCCGACCCACTGTGCGCGCGGGTTGGTGCCCAGTACGGCTCCGGCCTTAAAGTCGTTCATGACGTCGCCCGCAAGGCCGCACGCCACGGCCACGATGCCGGCGATAAAGAACAGCTTGACCTGCGCGAGCTGCGCGAAGGCTGCGACGATGAGCATGACGATGAGGCCAAAGATCTCCATGGGGTCGATACCCGTCTGACCGCAGCTTTGAGCGCTCATGATGGTGGTGACAAAGGTGAACAGCGTGACGATGACGGCCGGAACGGGACCAAGGTCGAGCGCGATGGCGACGATCACGGCGATGGCTGCGGTGCCCAGGCCGATGATGCCGGCGTCGAGCTTAAGCGAGCCCGAGATGAGCGACTGCTCGTCGGTGTCGGTGGAGCTGTCGGCGGCGAGGCCACGGACGATACCGGCGACCTGCGGCAGGATGTCTTTAAGGACGACGGCGACGCCAAAGCCCATCATGAGGCCCATACCGAGGGACTTGACGATACCCTGCGCGGTCACAATATCGAACAGGCCGGCAGCGGTGCCGCCAACGATGATGCCAAAGTTGCCCAGCAGCGCGCCGGCAAACCAGAAGGCGACGGGGGCAAAGCCCACCAAAAAGCCGATGGACAGCAGCATGGGCGAGTTGTAGATGGCAAAGCTCACGCCGGGGATGTTGAGCGTGCAGAGCATGCTGGGGATTACGCCCAGGGCATCGCGCAGCACGCTAAAGACGCCGGCGACAGCCATGGAGCCAAAGAGCTGCTTGCCGGTCTTGCCGCCGGCCTCGGTCGCGCGCAGGGTCTGGGCTGCGGCGTTGCCGGTGGGAAACTCCAGCGCGGCGTCCACGATAAAATGACGGTGGATGAGTGCCGTGGCCAGCAGGCCCAGGATGGTGCCGGCGAGTGCCACGATAAACATGTCGAGCCAGCTGATCTGGTCGGCATAGCCCAGCATCCAGGCGCCCGGAATGGTAAACGCCAGGCCGCCGGCGACCATGGCGCCCGCGGACATGATGGTGTGGGTGACGTTGGCCTCGTTGAGGCTGGCGTTGCCCATGAGTTTGAGGAAGAACAGCGAAATGACGGCAGCGAAGATGATCGGCCAGGGGAGCGCGCCCATCTTGAGGGCGGTGTAGGCCGAGCTTGCCGTGATAATCACGCAGCCAAGGACGCCGATGACGACCCCGCGCAGCGTGAGTTGCCCGCGCATCGAGGCGCGGTTCGAGGGATTGCTCATATAGAACTCCTTTGCGTATATCCGCTTCCCCCGGGAGCGCCGCTACGGATACGGCGCGGGAAGTCGGGTTACCGAGGGCCGCCGCGTGAGCTCGCGCACGACCGCGCATCAGTATAACGGCAAGGCAGCGCGTTTGGGAGGGGCGTCTTTTAACTGCCCCTGCTTGCCGGATGGAACTGCGGGGATATACTGCTGGGCAGACGAAAGGAGCGCCGACGATGCTTAATGGGTGTGCATATATATTGACGGTCGACGTGGGCAATACGTTCATTCGCTTTGGCCTGTTTGCCGAGGATTCAGCCGCGGCACGGGAATGCCCGCTCGCGACGTGCGAGATCACCACGCCGTCGAGCATCACATCCGACGAGGCGCGCATGAGGCTCGCGCAGGTCATGGGTGCACTGGCAGCCGATGCGGGCATGCCGGGCGCGCTTGTGCCCACGGCTGCCGTGCTGAGCTGCGTGGTGCCGGCGCTCGAGCGCCCGTGGAAGACGGCGCTTTCTCGCACCTGCACGGGGCGCGTGCTCACCGTGGGACCGGGACTTAAGACCGGTATGCCCGTGCACTACGACGATCCAGCAGAGATCGGTCCCGACCGCATCGCCGACGCCGTGGCGGCACGCGCCGTCTACGGCTCTCCCTGCATCGTGATCGACTTGGGTACTACGACCAATATCGAGGTCATCGACGCGCGCGGAACCTTTGTCGGCGGCGTCATCGCGCCGGGTCTGGCGCTTGGCGCCCGCTCGCTTTCGGCTGCTGCGGCGCGTCTGCCGCAGGTCGAGCCCTCGGCACCCACGCATGTGATCGGTCGCAACACGCGCGAGGCCATGCGTTCGGGCGTGGTTCTGGGCGAGGTAGCCCGCATCGACGGCATGCTCGACATGGTGCTCGCCGAGATGCGCGCGACCAAGGCCGCGGGGGAGGGCGACGTGCCCATCGTCATTACCGGCGACGACGCCGAGGCACTCGCGGCGTTGGTCGGCCACAGCCTGACGGTCGACGACGCGCTGACGCTGCGGGGTCTCGCCGAGCTCTACCGCATCAACCAAAAGCCCCGCCGCGTGTAAAAGTGGGGGCGCCGGGGGGACAAACGCCTCCACCTTTCACCTGCTACAATGGGTCAAACTATTGCGATTACGGAGGTGTCTGCCATGTCGGACGATCTTCATCAAACTTCGTCAGGCAAGCGCCTGGACGTCATTAGCTGGGACGAGTTCTTTATGAGCGTAGCCATCGCCGCGCAGCGCCGCAGCAAGGACCCCAACACGCAGGTGGGTGCGTGCATCGCCAGCACCAACCACCGCATCCTTTCGGTGGGCTACAACGGTACGCCCTCGGCGCTCAACGACGACTTTTTCCCGTGGGGTACGAGCGACGACCCGCTACAGGACAAGCACAATTACGTGGTGCATGCCGAGGCCAACGCCGTGCTCAACTACCGTGGCTCGCTCAAGGACCTCGAGGGTTCCACGGTCTACGTCACGCTGTTCCCGTGCCACGACTGCGCCAAAATCCTGGCGCAGGTGGGCGTGGGCGAGGTTGTCTACCTGGACAACAAGTACGCCGACACCGATGATGGACGCATCAGCCGCCGCATCCTCGACTCCTGTGGCATCAGCTACCGCCAAGTTATCGTCGATGTACACATTGGCACTGGGGAACAGGCTCAGCAGTAGCAGCAGCCTGTGTTAGCGTCGGGCGCCGGCAAAAGCAGCTAAAAGAGCCCCGTCCCAAATTGACTACTCGTGAAAGTCGTGTCCGCGCGCATGGATGGCTCGTGAGCGGGTACATGGCTGTAGTAACATAGCCCCTGTCCGCGGGCGTGCCCGCGTTATTGTGAGAAAGGAGCCCCTGTGGCTGTTAACGAAGAGCTGCTTAAGAAGGTTCTTGAGGAGATCCGCCCCAACCTGCAGGCTGACGGCGGCGATATGGAGTATGTGGGCGTTGACGACGAGGGCGTCGTCAAACTGGAGCTGCAGGGTGCCTGCGCCGGCTGCCCTATGAGCGCGCTGACCCTGTCCATGGGTATCGAGCGTATCCTCAAGGAGCATGTGCCCGGCGTTACACGAGTTGAGCAGGTCAATGCCTCCGGCGAGGCCGAGGACCTGTACGACGAGTACGCGCCGTTCTAAGCTGCGAAAGCTGCGGACGGCATACTCCGCATAGACGTTACGCCCAAATATGCGGCTGCGAGCGCAAGGCCCGCGGCCGCATTTGGTATGTAGGGAGTAGGAGGGTCGACATGCTCAACGACTTCTACCATATGCTTGATCCCGTCGCGATTTCGGCGGGGCCCATCACGATTTACTGGTATGGTCTGGCCTATGTGGTCGGCGCCCTGCTCACGGCGGTCGTCATGTATCGTACGCAGCGCCGTTGGGGTTTTGACATTACGGTCGACGACCTGACGAGCGTCGTGGTCGGCGTGGTCTTTGGCCTTATCATTGGCGCTCGCCTGTTCTACGTCGTCTTTTACGGTGATGGCTACTACTGGGCGCACCCGCTCGAGATCTTTGCCACCAACGAGGGCGGCATGAGCTTCCATGGCGGTTTGGTGGGCGGTATTATCGGCGGCATCATCGTGTGCCGCATGTATAAGCTCGACGCATGGACTTTGGCAGACCTTGCCGTCATCGGCGCGCCGCTGGCCTTGTGCCTGGGCCGTTGTGCCAACTTTGTCAACGGTGAGCTGTGGGGCAAGCCGACCGATCTGCCCTGGGGTGTGGTCTTTGGCGGGACTGCGGGCGATATGCCGCGCCATCCCTCCCAGCTCTACGAGGCATTTCTAGAGGGCATCGTGCTCTTCTGCATTCTGCAGGTGCTCAGCCGCAAAAAACCGCTGCTGCCCCAGGGCACGTTTATGGGCGTGTTTGTGATGGGTTACGGCATCGTCCGCTTCCTCATTGAGTTTGTGCGCGTGCCCGATGCCCAGCTGGGCTATCTGCTGGGCGGCGTCATCACCATGGGTCAGCTGTTGAGTCTGCCACTCGTGATTGCGGGCCTGGCGCTCGTCATCTTTGCCCTCCGCCGCAACCGTCCCCAGCGCGTCTACCTCGACGCCTAGCCGCCACATACCACCACAAGGGGGACAGGCACCTTTGTGGCGGTTTTGCCGGGCAACGATGACAGAACCGTAACGTTTCCCCAGATAAAACCTGCCAAAATAAACCTGTCCCTTTTTGGCAGGTTTCTAGAAAGGCTATTCGGACTGTGAAGGATTCCGACCTCTCCGCAACGGCTGCGCGCGACGCCGCCCGCATCGTTTGGTTTAAGCGCTATCCCGCCAAGCAGACGCTCATCGCATTTTTGCTCGCCCTGCTGGCGACTACGGCGTTTTCCATCGATCCCGCCCCGGTGTCGAGCAATGCGGTCCTGGCGATCGACCCCAAGGCGACGGGCACGCTCTACGTGTGCTACGAGGTACTTCTCTCGTTTGCCGGCCATACCGACGCAGTGATGCTGCTCGCGCTTGCCTGCTTGCTCACGCTGCCGTTTCGCTATGTGTTCTTTGGCCGCGGTGACGCTTGGCGCCCGTCGGTCGTGCTGCCATCGCTGTTCTTTGCCGTTTGCATGGTGTTCGGCCGTAGCTACGACCTTACCGATTCGGCAGAGATTGTGCTGGGCGACAAGGCACGCGTTATCTGCGCCTGGATTGGCGGCGCGGGCTGGATGCTTCTGGCGATTGTGGCCTTCTATCTGGCTTTTGAGTTTTTGGATTGGTTGAGCTCCCGCCGCATTCCGTTTTCGGAGACCCACTTTGGTCGCGTGTGGCGTGTTGCCCACGCCGTGCTCTCGGTCCATCCCTTTGTCGGGCCGTTTCTTGTGCTCATGATTGTCTGGGCGCCCACGCTTATCGCCTCGCTGCCCGGCCTTTTTATGGGAGATACGGGTGCGCAGATTCGCCAGTGGTTCAACTACCCCAACGGCACGAGTGACTACCTGCGTCTGCTCAATCCCAATGTGTTGCTCAACGGACATCACCCCGTGGTGCACACGGCTATCATCGGTTCGTGCGTGCAGCTGGGGCTTTCACTGTTCAACAGCGCCAACGCAGGTCTTGCCATCTACACCTGCGCTCAGTTCGTCATTACGGCCGCCTGTATGGCCTATTCCATCTCGTCGCTGCGCAAGCTAGGCGTGAGCCTGCCGGTCCGCGGCGTGATCTTGCTGTTCTTTGTGTTTATGCCCATATTCTCCAACTACGCGGCCCTGCTTACCAAAGATGTGCTGTTTGCCGACGCGTTTTTGGTGCTGTTGGTGCAGACCGTGAAGCTTGTGGCATGCGGCCTGCCCCGTCGCGATGCCAATGCCGAGCGTGCGGGCGAACAGAGGCCCGCGCTCTTTGCGCGCCATGACTGGCTGCTGCTCGCTCTGGGCGCCATGGGTTCCACGTTTCTGCGCAACGGCGGCCTGGTGTTTCCCCTGGCGGCATGCGTAATCGCGGCGGCGTTTTGCGCATGGGACGCGCACGTGGCTCGTCGTGCAGCCAAGCAGGCTGGTGCTGCGCCTTCGGGCACCACCCCGCGTTTCCGCTGGGTGGGAGTTCTTGCGGTGCTCGCGCTCTGCCTTGTCTCTAATATGTACTTCACCAAGGTGTTTATGCCGACGCACGACATTACGCCCGGCTCCAAGCGCGAAATTCTCTCGATTCCGTTCCAGCAGACCGCACGCTTTGTCCAAAAGCACGACGGTCTTAACTCGGGCGTCAACCCCACGGTTAAGGAGGACGGCACCATCGTGGAGGCTCCTTGCGACGGCTTGGTGACCGACGAAGAGCGTGCCGTGATTGACCGGGTGCTCAAGTACGAGAATCTGGGTCGCCGCTACAACCCGGATAAGTCGGATGCCGTCAAAAATTGCTTTAACGAATACGCCTCGCAGGAGGACATCAAGGCCTATTTTGAGGTATGGGCCCAGATGTTTAAGAAGGATCCCGAGTGCTATATTTCGGCGCTTATCAATAACTACTATGGTTATTTTTATCCGAGTGCTCGCGATGCATGGGTCTACAGCACGGCACGCAGTGCCGAGATCATGGCGAAGCCCGACAACCTCAAGTACTTCGACTTCCATCCGGTTGATAGCAAGGTTGTGCGCTGGTGCGACCACCTGATCAACCTGTATCGCGTGGCGGTGCAGCGCATCCCGTTTATTTCGCTCACCATGAGCTCGGCCACCTATGTGTGGATCATGATCGCCGTGGTGGTCTACTTGCTGCGTCGTTATTCATGGCGTGCGCTGGCGATCTGGGTGCCGCTGCTGGGCGTGCTCGCCGTGTGCCTGATCGGTCCCTGCAACGGCTCGACCTACATGCGCTACCTGTATCCGGTCATCGCCTGCATGCCTTTTGCCGTCGGTGCCACGATCACCCGCAGCGACCTCCTCTGGACCTAGCCCAAGATTGGCGCGCTGGGGGCAGGTTGCTTTGCGCTAAGGGGCTGTATCATCATGGTGGCTTCATTTTTTTGTTTATCTCACAGGCCAGTAGGTATATCATTTATAGCGTTTGTTTATATTGCCCGAGCATCCACGCTGGGCTTTAGGTCGAAACCGATAGGAGACACGTATGTCCGGACACTCTAAGTGGGCCACAACCAAGCATCGTAAGGGCGCGCAGGACGCCAAGCGTTCCGCCCTCTTCTCCAAGCTCAGCCGCAACATCACCGTTGCTGCCCGTCTCGGCGGCGACCCGCTGCCCGAGAACAACGCCAGCCTTGCCGCTGCCGTCGCTAAGGCCAAGGCTCAGTCCATGCCTAAGGACAAGATCAAGTCCGCTATCGATAAGGCCTTTGGTTCGGGTGCCGATGCCGCCGTCTACGAGAACATCGTGTACGAGGGCTACGGTCCCGCCGGTGTCGCCGTCTACGTCGACTGCCTGACCGACAACCGCAACCGTACCGCCGCTGATGTCCGTTCCGCCTTCTCCCACGCTGGCGGCAACCTGGGCACCTCCGGCTCCGTCGCCTTCCAGTTTGAGCGTAAGGGCCAGATCGTCGTCGCCAAGGAGATCCTGGACGAGAACGCCAAGAAGGAGACCATGATCGCCAACGGTGCTGCCGGTGACGAGGATGAGTTCATGATGGCCATCGCCGAGGCCGGTGGCGAGGACTACGAGGATGCCGGCGAGGAGTGGATTGTCTGGACTGCTGCCAACGAGGTCATGGCTGTCTCCAAGGCGCTCGAGGAGCAGGGCGTCCAGGTCAAGGGTTCCGAGACCACCATGGTCCCGACCACCCCGACCGAGGTCTCTGGTACCGACGCCAAGAAGGTCCAGCGCCTCATCGACCGTCTTGAGGAGCTGGACGACGTCCAGGACGTCTACAGCACCATTGACATGACCGACGAGGTCATCGCTGCCCTCGAGGAGGAGTAGCGCCAGCACGGATTGAGCCGTGCATATCTGGGCATAATGAAGCGAGCATGCAAGCCTCGTGGAATAGATGAGCCGGATCCGCGTGCGTAGAGCACCGGACCCGGCTCTTTTATAATGATGCGAACCGTTCTGCATTTCGAGAGCCGAGATTTGAAGGGAGCGCCGCGTGCGCGTACTCAAACGAGCCCTAGCGATCGTGTATCTTGCCGCCACCATCGTGGCACTGGGTACGCTTGTCTGCCAGTTTTGGGGGCCGTATACGTATCGCTTTATGCTGCTGATGCGCGACCCCATGCCGCGCATCGTCGTGACGGCGTGCGCCGGCGTCGTGGCGATCGGCGTACTGCTGAGCTTTTTCCGCCTGATGTTCGCCCGTCGCGAACCGTCCTGCGTGCATCCGGCGGGGGAGCGCAATATCGAGGTTACCCTTGCGGCGCTTTCTTCGTGCGCCAGGGTTGCTGCCGAGCGCGACGACCGCGTGATGGTCGAGCATGTCGAGGCTCGCGTCCAAGGCCCCGACGATTCGCACGTCCGTTTTAAGGTCGAGGCTATCGCGCTTGACGATAAGGACGTGGCATCTCTGGCTACCGCGATGCAGCAGCGCATCGAAGAAGCCTGCGATACCATGCTCGGCGCGCCGGGTACGACCGCGCGCGTCCGTTTTTTGCCGTCCAAGACTACCGTCCAGACCGTGGAGGTTTCCGGTGAGTGATACCAATCAAGATAAGACCGCTCGTACGCCGCGCCTGACGCTTGACCAGAGCGCCACGTCGGCGAGCGAACCTGTTGATTCCAAAGTAGAGGCAACCGAGTTACAAGACGCGGCAGCCGCGGATTTTGACGAGGCTATGGGTCTCATCAAGGGTACGGGCGCTGCCATCTGGAGCTATGCTGTGCGTCATCCCAACACCACGCTCGGTGCCGTCGCTGGCTTTATCCTCGCCGTTTTGGTGCTCACGCTCGGCCTGTGGGATACGCTCGTCATTGCATTCTTCGTGCTGATCGGCGCTGTGATCGGCCAAATTCGCGACGGCGAGAACGGGATCGTCAACTTCTTCGGCCGTCTGTTTAGCGGCCGCTAATATGTATTCGACTGTCGCATCCGCGGCAGGCATAAGGAGGAACCATGGCTTTTAATACGAAGGTCGATGTAGCCGATACCGAGCTCGAGGAGAACGAGGCGGTCGTCGCCGAAGCTGAGGATGTGACGCTCGAGGACGAGGCTCTCGTCGAGGCCGAGTCCGATACGGATGAGGATGACGAGGAAGCGGACGAGTCCGAGGACTCGCTCACCTATTCCAACGGCGTGATCGAGAAAATCGTCGCCATGGCCACCCGCGAGGTGCCGCACGTTCTGGGCATGAAGGGTAACCTCATGCACTTTGTGCAGGAGCAGTTTGGTGCCGAGAACCTGACCAAGGGCGTGACGGTCGAGGTCACCGACGACAACCGCGTGGTCGTCAACATCTCGGTCATCATCGAGTACGGCGCCTATGCGCCTGCGATCTTTGACGACGTTAAGGCGCGCGTCACCGAGCGTCTTGCCGCGATGACCGGCCTTGAGGTGGCAGGCGTCAACCTGCGCATCGAGGATGTCATCACCCCCGAGGAGTACGAGCACCGCACCAGCCAGCACGAATAACCTTCCAAAAGGGGACAGGTTTGTTTTGGCAGGTTTTATCTGCGAAAACGTTAAACGGCCGACCGCGCAAGCAAAAGCGTGGCCGGCCGTTTTTGTACGCTCCCGATGTAGTCATACCGCTCGTCTAACTAGGGGTTGCAATCCCCACGTTCCGCGTTACTCTAATGGGCGCATTGTTTCCAAATTGTTAACGAGGGGTTGCCGTAATGGCCGACGAACACGAAACAGAAAGCAAGGCATGGGCAATTGAGGCCGCTGCGGCAGAGGCGGCGTCGCGTGCTGCCGAGGAGGTGCATCGTCCTCCCGTAGTGCCGATGGAGCGCGTGGTCGATCGCGATGTTATCGAGCGGGGCGAGCGTGCTGGTCGCAAGCGCAGCCAGGAGCCGGGCTTTCCGCGCTTTTTTGCCGAGCTCAATTTGGGCCTGATCCTCACGGCCTTTGCCATCGTTGCGTTTAAAACACCTAATCACTTTGCTTTTGGCGGCACCTCGGGCGTGTCGGTCATTCTGTCCACGCTGTTCCCGACCCTGCCCGTCGGCGTCTTTATGTGGATTATCAATGCGGTGCTCGTCATCCTGGGCTTTATCTTTTTGGAGCGCAAGGCAATCCTGTGGAGTGTCTTTGCCTCGTTTGCGCTGTCCGCCTATGTTTCGCTGTTTGAGCTCTTTATTCCGACCGATGTCTCGATGACGGGCGATATGTGGCTCGACCTGTGCTTTGCCGTGATTCTGCCGGCGCTCGGCAGCGCTATCGTCTTTGATATTGGTGCCTCGACGGGCGGCACGGACATTCTCGCCATGATCCTCAAACGTCGCACGACGCTCGAGATTGGCCGCGCCCTGCTGTTGGTCGATATCGGCATTGTGACCATCGCGGCCTTCTTGTACGGCCCGCGCGTCGGTCTGTATTGCGTGCTTGGCCTGTTTGCCAAGACGCTCGTGGTCGACAAGGCCATCGAGAGCATTCACCTGCGCAAAGTCTGCACGGTCATTTGCTCCGAGCCCCTTAAGGTCGAGGAGTTTATCGTCAAACATCTCAACCGCACGGCGACTATCAGCCGCGGCTACGGCGCCTTCTCGGGCAAGTGCGTGACGGTGATCATGAGCGTGCTGAGTCGTCGCGAGGCCGTGCAGCTGCGTCGCTACGCTCGCGAGATCGATCCGGGTGCCTTTATCACGATCGTCGACAGCTCCGAGATCGTCGGCAAGGGTTTCCGCGGAACGAACTAACGCGGTCGAGCTTATCAAACAATCGAATAGCGCCCTGCGCATTGCAAATGCGTCATGTTGGAGTATTTGTCCCCACATTGGGTGATAATGATGCTAAAGACATCGTTTGCGATCCAGATGATTCGCTCAAGATACGAAGGGATGATCTCGATGTTCTGTTCGCAGTGTGGTGCCCCCATGGGCGACAACGATAAGTTCTGTGGTGCGTGTGGTGCCCCCAATGCCGGTGCCGCAGCCCCTGCCCCTCAGGGTCAGCCCCAGCAGTTTGTTCCGCAACCGCCCGTGGCGAATGCGTCCAAGGGCTGTGTGGCTCAGGCGTTTGAGGACATGACCAAGACGCCGGGCGTGCTGCAGCGCGTGTGCCAGATCGCCTTTTTGCCGGCGCTGATTTGTGTTGTGTCGGTGCTCGTGCTGTTCATTCCCGTTATCGGCGGTATCGCGGCTGCCATCGGCTTTTTGGCAGCTTGCATTGCGAGCGTGTGTGGTTCCGGCTTTGGTATTGAGTGGGGTCGCGATCTGTCGCTCAAGGTTGATGACGGTATGGATCGTCCACTCATGCGTTCCACGTCGTTTGGCCTCGGAGTCTTTTCGAGCGTTATCTCGGTCGTGCTCGAGGTTATCGCTGCCATTCCCGTTATCGGTGTAGTGCTTTCGCTGGTGGAGAGCGTGGTAATTGGCGCCGCGGGCTCGTATTCGTATTACGGCTCTTATGCACTCGAGGCAGCGCTGTTCGGCTCGCTTGGCCTGCTTGTCCTGGCTATGATTGCCACGGCGGTCTTGGGGGTCTTCTTTAAGATGTTCGCCGACATTGCCGTGATGCACTTTGCGGTGACCGGTCGTGTCGAGAGCGCGTTTTCGCTCGATAAGGTCTGGGCGGCCTTTAAGCACAACAAGACCAAACTGTTCTGCGCTTCGTTCCTTCCCGAGTTTTTGACGGGCCTGGTCGCCAACGTTGTCACATGGATCCTGACGCTCGTCTTTGGCACCATTGCCTCTGTCGGTATGTATAGCTACTACTACCGTCCTTCGGCTATTGAGGCGCTTGTTACCGGCGGTGGCATCACGCTCGTATTGTTCTTGGTGCTGACGGCGTTTGTCACGGTATTCCTCACGGTCTTTGGCAAGATGCTCAAGCATCGTGCCGTTGGCTATTGGGTAGCGCGTTATGCAGCTGAATGGGCTGATGAGGATAAGGATGACGTCCTGACCTTTGTGCTGCCGTTTGAGAAGAAGTCTGCTCCGGCTGGTTTTAGCGCCGACGCAGCGCCCGTATCCGATTCCGCTGCGGCGCCCGAGTCCGAGCCCGCGCCCGAGCCCGCGCCTGAGCCCGAGCCTGCGCCTGAGCCCGAGCCCATGCCGGAACCGGAGCCCGAGCCCGAGCCTGCACCAAGCTCCGACGAGGACCCGCAGGACGAGTAGCCCTGCCGCCTGCCATTTGGGGACGGGGTAGAAACGGTAGAAATAGCGCTTGACAAATGAGCGGGGGCGGACGTGTCGAAACGTCCGCCCCCGCTTTGATATCGCGATGTGGCTATGACTGCGAGATGGCCGCGAATCGACTACTCGCCGCGCTTCTCCTCGCGGCGAGCGGCGGCACGTGCATCGTGGATGCCCTTGATCGCGGCATGGCGTGCCGTGCGGGCGTCATGGATGGCGTCGCGAGCCTCGGCGGTCGTTGCCTTGGCAGAGCGCAACTTGGCGGCCAGGTCGGGGTTGGTTTCGGCGACCGCGGCAATCGTGGGGCCGTCGAGCTCCTCTTGCGTGGGCTCGGCCAAAAAGTCGATGGCATACTGGGCGGCCACCATGGAGCCCTTTGCCAGCACGGTCTCGTCGATCTTGTAGAAGCAGGAATGTTGGGCGTACGTGGCGCCAATCTTGGGGTTGCGCGTACCTACAAAGGCGAGCACGCCCGGTACGCGGCGCAGGTACTCCGAAAAATCCTCGCCCGAAAGTGTGCCGCGATAATGGCCTTCGCCGGCTGCACCCAGGCACTTGACCACGGCCTGACGACAACGCTCGCTCGAGGCGGCATCGTTTTCGACCTTATAATTGGCGATGGTGTAGTCGGTGAGCTCTGCCTCGGCGCCCAAGGCGGCCGCGGTATGCTCCACGATGCGGCGCATGAGCTCCGGCATTTCCTCGTGGGTCGAATCTCCGTAGGTGCGCACCGTGCCGGCGAGGTAGGCCGTGCCGGCGATAACGTTGCGCGCGGTGCCGCCGTGCAGCTCGCCGACGGTAATGACGGCCGGCTCGTAGGGGCTGATCTCGCGCGAAACGATGGTCTGCAGGGCATTGACGATCTCGGCGGCCACCATAACGGCGTCGTGGCCGCGCTGGGGCATGGCACCGTGGCATGAGGTGCCGCGAACATCGATGCGGAACCAGTCGGTATTGGCCATGCGCGGTCCGGGCTCGCAGCTCACGGTGCCGGCGTCGACCTCACTCCAGATGTGCGCGGCGTAGGCGCCATCGACGCCGTCGAGCACGCCCGTGCCGATCATGAGCTTGGCGCCCTGGCCGTTTTCCTCGCTGGGCTGGAAGACGATGCGGACTTCGCCGTGGATGTCGTCGGTCATATGGCGCAGGATCTGCAGCGTGCCGAGCATCATGGCGATGTGGCAGTCGTGGCCGCAGGCGTGCATGCAGCCCTCGTTGACGCTGGCGAAATCCTCGCCGGTCTGCTCGGTGACGGGCAGGGCGTCGATATCCGCGCGCAGTAGGATGCGGCGGCGCGGCGTGCCGTCCTCGCGGTAGGCGTCGGGCGCGGTGCCGCGAAGGGTCGCCACCAGGCCCGTCTTAAGGGGACGCTCGTAGGGGATATTCATGGCGTCGAGCTGGTTGGCGATGTCGGAAGTCGTGCGCTCCTCGGCAAGGCTCAACTCCGGGTGCTTATGGAAGTGGCGGCGCTGCTTAATGATGTAGGGCCCAAACTCGGCGGCGATATCCTGGATAGCCGCGGTGACGTCGTCTGCCGCGCGAACCTCGGTTGCCGCCATAATCTGCTGTGCCTTGGTCTTCGTCATGGTCGATTTGCTCCTTGCTGGTTTTGCAAAATCGTACAAGCTCATTCCAGTATGCCACCTGCCACTTGGCCTGGCAAAGGTGCCGTTTGCCGCTTGGCGTTTTGTAGCTGGAGCGGGGGAGTACACTCGGGGGTGTTGAATTTCCTGCCAGAGATGGGGATGCCCATGCAACATATCGATCGGATTATCCGCTCCAAGAACGTCTTTACCGCGCAAGACGGTATCGATACCGCCCGCGAGCTGGCGATTGCCATTGCAGGCGACCGTATCGTCGCAGTCGGTACGCTCGATGATGTGATTGCCGCCGCTCCTGCCGCCACGCCGGTTATCGACTACGGCGAGCAGTTTGTCTGCCCCGGTTTCCACGATGCGCACCTGCATTTCTTCCATACTTCGGTTGGCTCCTCGCCGTACATGCTCATGGATATGGGCACGTCCGAGGCAGCATTGGTGCAGCATGCGCTCGAGTTTTCCAAAGGCTTGCCAGATGACGCCTGGGTCGTGACCCAGGGTTGGCGCGATTACCGCTGGGATCCGCCCGAGCACCCTACCAAGGCCTCCCTCGATGCGGCATTTCCCGATCGTCCCTGCGTTATGTACTCGGGCGACGGGCACACGCTGTGGCTCAACAGCCGCGCACTCGAGGCGCTTGGCGTTACGCGCGACAGCGAGCCTCCGGCGGGTGGCAGTTACGACAAAGATGCAAATGGCGAGCTTACGGGTATCGCCCACGAGGCGGCTGCTATGCAGCTGCTGCCGCGCTGCCTGGAGTGGCTGGGCGAGGACCGCATCGCGAGCGCTTACGCCGACCAGATGAAGCGTATGGCCGAGCAAGGCATCACCTCAATCTGCGATATGTCGCTCATGCCCATGCCGGGCTGCGACTTTATTCGCGACGATGTTTACGACAAGCTGCAGGCCTCCGGCAAGCTGGGCATCCGCGCCCATCTGTTTCCCACGCTGCTGGATGACCAGTCGCGCTTGGAAGAACTCCAGACCCGCTACGCGAACAACGCGCTGCTCTCGGCGCCAGGCTTTAAACAGTTCTTCGACGGCGTGTCGAGCGAGCATACCGCATACCTCACTGAGCCCTATACCAACCCGCGCTTCCCGGGCGACCAGGGCCGCCTGACGGTCCCTGTCGAGCATATGCGCAAGTTGGTTTTGGCGGCAGCCGAGCGTGACCATACCGTGCGCATCCACGTTATCGGCGACGGTGCCATCCATGCCGCACTCGATATCTTTGAGGAGGCGGCAGAGCTCTACGGCTTGCCCCAGCACGGCCACAATACGCTTGAGCACCTGGAGAATCTGCTGCCTCAGGACATCGATCGTCTGCGCAAGCTCAACGTCATTGCCTCGAGCCAGCCTTGCCACATCACGCTCGACCCGGGTGGCCCGGAGCGCGACCTGGGCCTGGAACGCAGCCGCATCATGTGGCCGTTCGCAACTTATCAGCAGCGCGGTATCCGTCAAGCTTTCGGTACCGACAGCCCCATCACGGCCGTTACCAGCATGAACGTGCTCTACACGGCTATCACACGCCAAGATCCCCGCAGCCACTGGCCCGAGGGCGGCTGGCTGCCGAGCGAGCGTATCGACGCGGCAACGGCCCTGCGCAGCTACACGCTTGGCAGCGCGTACGCAGCGGGCGACGAGCAAAACCTCGGCAGCCTAGAGCCCGGCAAATACGCCGACCTGGTAGTCCTGGACCAAAACCCGCTCACCATCGACCCCCAAGAACTGCAAGCCACCAAGGTTCAGGCCACCTACCTGGCAGGCAATTTGATTTACGAGCGCTAATATTCATGTCGTACCGTTAAACGCGGCTCGCGCAGTCTATTTTGGGATGGCGCTCGAGCCGCGTTTGCGTTTTGGTGGGGATCTGCCATGAGCGTCCCTGCTCTGTTGGATTTGGGTGCGGGGCGGAGGTGCTGCTGCCCCGCGCTCAATTTGGACACCAGCAATGCTATCTCTTGGTGTTTTGCATACTTCCCATTACAGATTGCATAAATAGGCTGGGATGTCCTTCCTGATCCTGATGTACCCCCGCCCGTGCCGTGCAAAAAACGGAGTATTCAGCACCGCGAGCTCTGCCGGTGCCGCTGCAGTCGGGTGGTATTGCGGAGATCGATGTCATTTTGGGGTCCGACGTGGCGCGAGGCATGCTTGTTTGTCTCGACGAGGCCTGTCTGCCGACCCAAATCGCCGGTCGAAGGCTACCGTGGGACTAATTAGATGCGCCCGGTGCGTATGCATTTGTCCCGGCCTGCTGAAAACTCCCAAAAATGCACGGTGCTCCCCAGGGGACCCGTGCGCGCAACGAAAACCATGCCCATGTCGCTATCCGCATCGCCATTTTGCTGCACTGACTTTTCTGAATACCGGGCCCGAATTAGTTAACCTGGCTCCCGGGGCGGACCGGAGGGCATGAAGTTTGTCGCGAGTTCCGCACGCAAAGGAAAGCACTTAATGTGCTTTCCGTCTTGCGCAGGACTGTAGAGCAGCAAACTTCATGCCCTCCGGTCCGCCCCGGGAGCCACTGCTAAGTTATCCCCCGGCATTCAGAAAATCTAAGTGCCAAAAAATAAGATTTTTTGACTCTGTGTTGTATAACCCGCCATTCGTGGGTACCATTCAACACGTACGCAAACAAAAAGGGTTAACCCGCGCGGCATGACCGCGCGGCCCACAAAGGAGGAAACAAGCATGTCGTCTTTGAAGCCGCTTGCAGATCGTGTTCTGGTCAAGCCCGACGAGGCCGAGCAGAAGACCGCTTCTGGTCTGTATATCGCCAGCAACGCTCAGGAGAAGCCGCAGCGCGGCACCATCGTTGCCGTTGGCGCCGGCAAGGTCAACGACAAGGGTGAGCGCATCCCCATGGACGTCAAGGTTGGCGACGTTGTCATCTACGGTAAGTTCGGTGGCAACGAGGTCAAGGTCGACGGCGAGAAGTATCTGCTGATGCGCGCCGACGACATCTACGCCGTCGTCGAGGCCTAGTCTCGTCAGAATCTCTGATTCGTCTATGAACGCGATCGTCGCATAGGACTCGGACGCGGCGACGCGAGTCACATTTCTTTTGGAGGATTACTCACCATGGCAAAGAACATTACGTTCAACACCGATGCCCGCGCTAAGCTCGCCAAGGGCGTCAACACCCTGGCCGATGCCGTTACCGTCACCATGGGCCCCAAGGGCCGCTACGTTGCGCTGCAGCGCACGTTCGGTGCCCCGACCATCACCAACGACGGCGTCTCCGTCGCTAAGGAGATTGAGCTCGAGGACAACATCGAGAACATGGGCGCCCAGCTGGTGAAGGAGGTCGCCACCAAGACCAACGACACCGTGGGTGACGGCACCACCACCGCAACCCTGCTCGCCCAGGCCATCGTCAACGACGGCCTGCGCAACGTCGCCGCTGGCGCCAACCCGCTGGCCATCCGTCGCGGCATCGACAAGGCCGTCAACGCCGCCGTCGCCGAGATGAAGAAGCAGGCCAAGCCGGTCGAGACCAAGGAGCAGATCGCTTCCGTCGGTACCATCTCTGCCGGTGACCCCGAGGTCGGCGAGAAGATTGCCGAGGCCATGGAGGTCGTGGGCAAGGACGGCGTCATCACCGTCGAGGATTCCCAGACGTTCGACATCACCATCGATACCGTCGAGGGCATGCAGTTCGACAAGGGCTATGTCTCCGCTTACTTCGTCACGGACAACGACCGCATGGAGGCCGTGATGAAGGATCCGTACATCCTCATCACCGACCAGAAGATCTCCAGCGTCCAGGACATCATGCCTGTTCTCGAGGCTGTCCAGCGCGCTGGCCGTGGCCTGCTCATCATCGCTGAGGACATCGACGGCGAGGCCCTGCCCACCCTCGTCCTCAACAAGATCCGTGGCGCCCTCAACGTCTGCGCCGTCAAGGCCCCGGGCTACGGCGATCGCCGCAAGCGCATCCTCGAGGACATCGCCGTCCTCACCGGTGGCCAGGCTGCCCTGGACGAGCTGGGCGTGAAGGTCGCTGACATCACCGCCGATATGCTCGGTACCGCTAAGTCCGTCACCATCTCCAAGGACAACACCGTCGTCGTCGGCGGCGCTGGCTCCAAGGAGGCCATCGACGCTCGTATCGCTCAGATCAAGGGCGAGATGGAGAACACCACCTCTGACTTCGACCGTGAGAAGCTCCAGGAGCGCCTGGCCAAGCTCTCCGGTGGCGTTGCCGTCATCAAGGTCGGCGCTGCTACCGAGTCCGAGCTCAAGGAGATCAAGCATCGCGTCGAGGACGCCCTGCAGGCAACCCGCGCTGCTGTCGAGGAGGGCATCGTCGCTGGCGGCGGCGTCGCCTTCATGGACGCTGCTCCTGCGCTCGATGCTGTCGAGATCGACGACCCCGAGGAGAAGATCGGCGTCGATATCGTCAAGAAGGCTCTGACCGCTCCGGTTGCCACCATCGCCAAGAACGCTGGCTTTGAGGGCGCTGTCGTGGTCGACAAGGTTGCCGAGCTGCCTGCTGGCCAGGGTCTCAACTCTGCCAACGGCGAGTGGGGCGACATGATTGAGATGGGCGTTCTCGACCCCGTCAAGGTCAGCCGCGTCACCCTGCAGAACGCTGCTTCTGTCGCCAGCCTGATCCTTATCACCGAGGCTACTGTCTCCGATGTGCCCAAGAACACTCAGCTTGAGGACGCTATCGCTGCTGCCACCGCTGGTCAGCAGGGTGGCGGTATGTACTAAGGCCGACAAGGTCTAGAACTCCCACCGGGAATCCGGGGACGTGACGGGGGTTTCTCTCCGGAACGTCCTCGGACATGCAAAGAGGCTCCGCATCGCGCTTCGCGCTGCGGAGCCTCTTTGCGTCCTGCGGAATGTTCCGGAGAGAAACCCCCGTCACGTCTCCGGATCCCCTGCGTTTACGGCCTTGAGGTCGGCGTTGGCGGAGATCGTGGCTGATAGAGATACATGTCCCGGTCGCTGTTTCGCGGCTTTGCCGCGAAAGGCGCGCTACTTTGGGATGGGTGGGGAACGTGGTTGTTGCGGCAACTGGTCCCCACCATAAATTACCCTTGGCATACTTGCGCGAATACCTGCTCGTGCTACACTTGCAATTGCTGTTTCAGGGCGGGGCGAAATTCCCCACTGGCGGTAAATCGGGCGGTGCCAAAGGGGTGCCGTGGCGCAGACGAGGCGTCTGCGACCGAGCCGATGAGTCCGCGACCCGTGCGTGTGTTGGTTCGCATGCCGGCTGAACTGGTGAGACCCCAGTACCAACGGTTAGAGTCCGGATGAAAGAGGCAGGTGATCTTATGTCTGAACAGTCGCAGCATATCCATTTTGAGAACACGAATAGGTGGAGCACCAAACAGCTCGTTACCATGGCGCTGATGTGCGCCCTGGGCGCCCTGTTTATGTACGTGCAGCTGCCCATTCTTCCTTCGGCGCCATTTTTGACGTATGACCCGTCGCTGGTGCCGGCGATGGTGTGCGGATTTGCGTATGGCCCCGGTGCTGGTACCGCTGTTGCAGCCATGGCGATCGTTATCCATGCGCTCACTACGGGTGACTGGGTCGGCGCGCTTATGAACCTGGTTGCCACGCTGGGCTACATTCTGCCCGCGGCTATTGTCTACCAGAAGATGCATACCTATAAGGGTGCCGTGATTGGCCTGGTGCTCGGTGTTATTGCCGCTACGGCGTTGTCTATGGTCGCAAACCTAACCATTGGCGTATGGTTCTGGTATGGCTCGGTCGATGTGATCGCCCCGCTCATGATTCCTGCCGTGCTGCCGTTCAACCTTATCAAGACCGTGCTTAACTCGGTGTTGACGCTTGCAGTGTACAAGGCGGTCTCCAATCTCATCACGCCTAAAAAGGACCAGGTCAAAGGCCGCGCATGATTGAGTGTCGGGGCGTTTCCTTTAGCTATGACGGTGCCGTTCCGGCACTCGACGGCGTCGATCTGAACATTGAGGATGGCGAGTTTTTCTGCATCCTCGGTGGCAATGGGTCGGGCAAGTCGACGTTTGCCAAGCATCTGAATGCACTGTTGAAGCCCGATGTGGGCACGGTGCGTATCAACGGCATGGATGCGTCCGACCCCGAGCTGGTCTACGACATTCGTTCGACCGCGGGCATGGTATTCCAGAATCCCGATGACCAGCTGGTGGCAACGCTTGTCGAAGATGACGTTGCGTTTGGTCCCGAAAACCTTGGCGTGCCATCGGCGCAAATTGCACAGCGCGTACGCGAGGCGCTGAAGGGCGTGGGCCTGGTGGGCTTTGAGCGCCATGAGACCCACGCGCTTTCGGGTGGCCAAAAGCAACGCGTGGCGCTTGCCGGCGTGCTTGCCATGGAGCCGCGCGTTCTCATTTTGGATGAGGCTTCCTCGATGCTCGATCCACGTGGACGCAAGGGCCTCATGAAGGCTTGCCGCGCGTTGCACGATCGCGGCATGACCATCGTGATGATTACGCACTTTATGGAAGAGGCCGCCGAGGCCGATCGTGTCGCGGTGTTTCGGGCGGGGCGCGTTGCCATGCTCGGTACGCCCGAGGAAATCTTGACGCGGGCGGACGAACTTGCTCAGCTCAACTTGGATATGCCGGCGTCGTGCTGCCTGGGTAGGACACTTCGCGCGAAGGGCGTATCCGTTTGCGCGCAGGTGCGCGAGGCGGATATGGTTGCCGAGGTTGCGCAGGTATATGCCGACCGGAGTGGGGAAGACACCGCAGGGCGGCCTTCTGCATCCGATTCTCGTGTGCTCGACAACGCCTCCTCTGCAACCGACGGGACAGCCGCGTCGGAGCCCGTCATCGAGATTTCGCACCTCTCGCATAGTTACTCGCTGAGCGCTCGCGAGCGTCGCCGCTGGCATAAGCGCTCGGCCGTTGCGGGCAAATCGAGCAAACAGGCTCTCTGGGGAAACGACCCCAGCAGCCCGTGGGCGCTGCGCGATGTATCGCTGACGGTGCGTCGCGGCGAGTTCCTGGGCTTAGCAGGCCATACCGGTTCGGGTAAGTCGACGCTGGTCCAGCATCTCAACGGTTTGATTCGCCCCCAGGAGGGTTCCGTTTACGCGTTGGGGCTCGACCTGGCAAACAAGAAAGATGCCGCCGCGGTTAAGGCCAAGGTCGGCGTGGTGTTTCAATATCCCGAGCGTCAGCTGTTTGCCGAAACCGTGACGCAGGACGTGGCGTTTGGCCCGCACAACCTTGGCTTGTCGCAGGCCGAGGTCGCGCGCCGCGTTGAGTCATCGCTCGCGCGCGTGGGCCTCGACTTGGCCACGGTGGGCGACAAGAGTCCCTTTGAGCTTTCGGGTGGCCAACAGCGGCGCGTGGCGTTTGCTGGCGTGCTTGCCATGGAGCCCGAGGTCCTGGTACTCGATGAGCCCATGGCGGGGCTCGATCCGGCGGCGCGCAGTGATTTCCTGGAGCTCATCGATCGACTTCACCATGGGGGCCTGACCGTCGTCATGGTCTCACACAGTATGGATGACCTCGCCAATTGCTGCGATCGTATTGTCGTGATGAACGAGGGCGCGGTGTTTGCTGAGGGCACGCCCGCTCAGGTTTTTGCGCATGCGGATGAGCTTAAATCAATCGGCTTGGGTGTTCCCGCTGCCCAGCGCATGGCGTTGGCGCTCGCGGAAGCGGGCGTGCCGCTGCATCGCGGCGGGCTCTATACGGTTGAGTCGTTGGCCGACGAGTTGGCAGATTTGCCGATCGGTCGCTCAGGCGGTTCTTCTAACGTCTCGGACAAGGCCAAATCCGAAACGGTCGCGCGAGAGGAGGGTTGCTGATGGAGGCGTTTTCGTTTGGCAGCTACTATCCGAGCGATAGCGCGATCCATCGCCTGGATCCGCGCACCAAGCTGCTCCTGGGCTTTGTGTTTTTGATCACGACGCTGACCGTCGGCGGCTTCCGCGGATTGGCCCCTGTCGCAATTTTCGTTGTGCTGATCTATGTCGTGTCCCGGGTGCCGGCTCGTCGCGTTCTGTCGTCGATGGCGCCGCTGCTGGCAATCGTCGTCGTGGTCGCGGTGCTCAACTTGTTTACCGATCAGAGTGGGCGCATCCTGTGGCAGCTCGGCTTTCTGCAGATAAGCGAGGGCTCACTGCGTTCTGCCGCCTTTATGGCGTGTCGCCTGACCCTGATGATGGCCGGCATGAGCGCCATTACGCTCACCACACCGACGCTCGACCTCACCGCGGGCTTTGAGCGTCTGCTCGCACCGTTTGCGCGCGTGGGGCTTCCGGCGCATGAGCTCGGCATGATCATGGGCATCGCGTTGCGCTTTATGCCGCAGTTCGCCACCGAGATGAAGCAGACGGCGGACGCGCAGGCAAGCCGCGGTGCACGCGTAACGGGTGGCCCGCTCGGCGGCGTGCGTATGCTCGGCAGTGTGGCGATTCCACTGTTCACGGGCGTGTTCCGTCATGCCGAGACGCTGTCTGCCGCCATGGATGCACGCTGCTATCACGGCGAGCAGGGCCGCACGCGTCTGCATGCGCTTGCATTTCGCCGCGGGGATGCGCTGGCTGCGGTGGTGACGATGCTGCTGTTTGCGTGTGTCATCGTCGTCAACCTTCAACTTGTTTAGGCGCGATTCGAGCGCAAGAAAGGGGTCCCTATGACCGACAACGACCGCACAGCTCAGCTTGAGCGCGCCTGCTCGTATCTCAGGCGCATTCCGGCGTGGTATCTGGCCACGACCGATGTGGCCGACGGGCATCAGCCTCGCGTGAGGCCGTTTTCGTTTGCCATGGTCGATGAAGGTAAGCTGTGGTTTTGCACGTCGCGCGACAAGGATGTGTGGGCGGAGCTGAGTGCGAATCCCAAGTTTGAGCTCTCGGGCTGGAAGCCGGGGGAATGCTGGATCGTATTGACCGGCGAAGCCGCACTTGAGGACGACGCAGTTGCGAGCGACAAGGTGCGTCAAGCGGGTTTTAAGCACATGGTGGGCATCGGCGAGGAACACGAGAGTGCCAACGACGGCCGCCTTGCTTTCTTTTCGGTCCGCAACATTGCCGCGCGCTTCTGTGATATCGACGGCAGCGAGGAGCGCCTGGAGCTCTAGCGCGTCTCAAATTAACTACCCGTTCCGAATTAGCTAGCGCCAGGAGGACACATGGACGGATTGAATACGGTGTTGGAGTATCTGACGTCGGTGCCGGCATGGTATTTGGCGACGAGCGTTGACGGACAGCCTCATGTGCGTCCGTTTTCGTTTGCGCAGATCCAGGACGGCAAGCTGTGGTTTGTAACAGCGCGCACCAAAGATGTGTGGCAAGAGCTGCTGCAAAACCAGCGCTTTGAGGCCACGAGTTGGTGGCCGGGCCATGGCTGGCTCATCTTGCGCGGGCGTGCCGGCTTGGATGACCGGGCTTTAGGCGAAATGCGCGAAGCTGGGTGGAAGCATCTAGAGCGCCTGGGCGAGCACTATGAGGGGCCTAACGACCCCACGCTCGTCTTCTTTAGCGTCGAGGATCCCGAGGCTTTTATCTGCAATCACGACGAATGGGTGCCGGTCGAGCTCTAGCCAGCTGGCTCATCCTAACAACTTGGTTTCGCATGGGCGGGCCCCGTATTGCCCGGCGCCGTTAGGAGCGCCGGTCAATACGGGGCCCGCTCCATTTGTCAATTCCTTCAAGCGAATGTGTCGGGAATGTTTCAATGCATGAATATGCAAGCCATTTACGTATTCATGCATCTTTTGGTGCTAAAGTTTCAACCCACTTCATAACGACGGCTGCGGGATGCGCATTGGTGCATAACTGCAGACAAGGAGTCTGATATGTCTGTAAAGGTTGGAATCGTCGGTGCGGCTGGATATGCCGGCGCCGAGCTCATTCGCCTCGTCCTCGGTCATCCCGAGTTTGAACTTGTTGCCGTTACGTCCAACGCCGATGCCGGCCAGCCGCTGTCCGCGGTGTATCCGAGCTTTGCTGGTGTGAGCGATCTGGTTTTCACCACGCATGATGCCCCCGAGCTCAAGAACTGCGACGCGGTCTTTTTGGCCGTGCCGCACACGGCTGCCATGGCACAGGTGCCCGCGCTGCTTGCATCGGGCGTCTCCTGCTTTGATCTTTCGGCTGACTACCGTCTGAACGACGCGTCCGTTTTTGAGGCTTGGTATGCCGCCGAGCATGCGAGCCCCGAGCTGCTCAAGACCCGTGCCTTCGGTCTGCCCGAGCTGTTCTGCCAGGACTTGGAGACCGCCGCATCCGACCATGCCGACGGCAAATCCGTGCTGGTCGCCTGCGCCGGTTGCTATCCCACCGCAACGAGCCTTGCCGCCGCGCCCGCCGTGCGCGCGGGCTGGGTGGCCGAGAACGGCCCCGTGATTGTCGATGCCATTAGCGGCGTGACGGGCGCCGGTAAGTCCTGCAACGCCCGCACCCATTTTTGCAGCGCCGACGAGAACTTGGAGGCCTACGGCGTGGGCAAGCATCGCCACACGCCCGAGATTGAGCAAATCCTTGGCCTGACCGATCGCGTCGTCTTTACCCCGCACCTGGCACCGCTCAAGCGCGGTCTGCTCTCCACGGTGACGCTGCCGCTCACGCCGCAGGCTCTCGATACCTTGACCCTTGAGGACGTTGTCGACCATTACAAGCAGTTCTACGCCGGTCGCACCTTTGTGCGCGTGCTCGATGCCGGCCAGCAGCCCAAGACGGCTTCGGTCGTCGGCACCAACGCTGCCCAGATTGGCCTCGCGCTCAACAAGCGCGCGGGCGTGCTGGTGGCGACGGGTGCTATCGACAATTTGTGCAAGGGCGCTGCGGGCCAAGCAGTCCAGTGCGCCAATATCGTCTTTGGCTTTGACGAGCGACGAGGCTTGCCCACAGTGGCGTGCCCGGTGTAGCACATTCGATTGTTAACGATTTGGTAGTCGGGCATCGAATGGGGCGCCACTCTTAAGCTGGTCTCATGATCACGACTGGCATGGCGCACCAACCGATGTCCGTTTTTTGTTTGACATAAGGAGTCATAAAGACGATGAATACCGAGCTGTTTGATATCAAGATTCGCGCCGTCGAGGGTGGCGTTACGGCTGCGGCTGGTTTTAAGGCTGCAGGCATCCACGCTGGGTTCCGCAAGAACCCCGAGCGTCTGGATTACGCGCTCGTCGTGCCCGATAAACCCTGTCCCGGTGCTGGCGTGTTTACCACCAATCGCTTTTGCGCGGCGCCCGTGCAGGTGAGCCGTGCCAACCTGGGCGGTACCGACAAGGGGTACGGTATCATCGCCGGCATTTCGGTCAACTCTGGCAATGCCAACGCCGCCACGGGTGAGACCGGCCTTGCATGCGCGCGCGAGACGTGCAGCATCGCATCGCAGGTTATTGGCTGCGAACCCCAGCAGATTCTGATTGCCTCCACGGGTGTGATTGGCCAGATTCTGCCGATCGACACGTTTGAGACCGCCATTCCTGCTGCCTACGAGGCGCTCTCCGCCCACGGTGGCGCCGATGCCGCTCGCGCCATCATGACGACCGACACGCACTCCAAGGAGTACGCCGTGTCCTACGTCAGTGAGGCTGCGGGTCATGCGGGCAATGTCTATACGGTAGGCGGAATGTGCAAGGGCTCGGGTATGATCATGCCCAACATGGCCACCATGATCGCGGTCATTACTACCGATGTCCCCGTCGAGCCGGCGGCACTTCATGCCCTGCTGCTCTCGTCCGTTAAACAGACCTTTAATAAGGTGACGGTCGATTCCGATACCTCGACCAACGACACCTGCATCATGCTTGCTTCTGGCGCTGCTACTGCAGATGCCGAGGCCATCGTCGAGGGCACTGACGCCTTTGACGAACTGACCTTTGCCGTGCACGAGGTGTGCGAGAGCCTGGCGCGCAACATTGCGGCCGATGGCGAGGGTGCGTCGAAGCTCGTGACGGTTAACATTACCGGCGCTGCTAACGACGAGGAAGCCGATATCGCTGCCCGTGCCGTCGCCAACTCGCCGCTCGTCAAGACCTGCATCGCCGGCCACGACTGCAACTGGGGCCGCGTTGCTATGGCGCTTGGCAAGTGCGGCGTGAAGTTTAATCAGGAAGACGTTTCCATCGACATGATGGGCATGCCTGTCTGTCGCGACGGTCTGACTGTTCCCTTTGACGAGGACGAGGCTCTGCGACGTTTTGAGGCGCCCGAGATTGTGATCTCGGCAGACCTGGGCGCGGGCGACGCGGCGACCACCGTGTGGACTTGCGACCTCACGCACGAGTACATCTCCATTAACGGCGACTACCGTTCCTAGATTCCGGGCGCGCACCGTCCCGCGCGCTCCGCTGCAATCGCGGGCAACGAGGTACGGCGCGATAGCTACACGAAAGACGAGGCAGATTATGAAATTCGCACGCGATTGTCGCTCGAGCGAATCCAACGAAGCAACCGCGCAACTGCTGTTCGAAGCGCTGCCGTGGATTAAAAACCTGACCGGCAAGACGGTCGTTATCAAATATGGCGGAGCCGCCATGGTTGACGAGCAGCTGCGCCGCGACGTGATGAGCGACATCGTTTTGCTCAAGATTATCGGCATGCGCCCCGTCATCGTGCATGGCGGCGGCAAGGCTATCAACGAGGCACTGAGCCATTACGATATTCCCGTCGAGTTTAAGAGCGGCCAGCGCGTGACCACGCCGGCGACTATGGATATCGTGCGCGAGGTGCTGGGCGGCAAGGTTAACCAGGAGCTGGTTGCCGCCATCAACCACCACGGCAACCTGGCCGTGGGCGTGTCGGGCAGCGATGCTGGCACGCTCATCGCCGAGCCGCTCGACCCCGAGCTCGGTCGCGTGGGCAAAGTGACGCACGTTAACACCGACTATATCGAGCGCTTACTCGATAGCGAGTACATCCCCGTCATCGCTACCGTCGCGGCGGGGGAGGACGGCGGTTTCTTCAACATCAACGCCGATACCGCCGCCGGTGCCGTTGCGGCGGCGCTCCATGCGCATAAGGTGATCTTTTTGACCGATGTCGACGGCCTGTACAAGGACTTTAGCGACAAGGATTCGCTCATTTCCAACCTGACGCTCGACGAGGTTAACGAGATGCTCTACGGCGGCGAGGTCGATAAGGGCATGATTCCCAAGCTGCGTGCTGCCGTCGATGCGCTTGCCGGAGGCGTATTTCGCGCTCACATCATCAACGGTACCACGCCGCATTCGCTGCTGCTGGAGCTGCTGACCGACGCCGGCGTCGGTACCGTGATCCACTCCACCGAGACGGCTTACGAGTTCGATACGCATCCGCATCCGCTTTCGACGTTTGCTGCGCGTCTGACCGAGAACCTCGACGAGGTCGAGAAGCTTCAGACGGTCTAACTGACCCGCAGCCGCCCCATTCCTGCACCCATAGGCCTGCGCCGTCCGGCGCTCAACGAAAGGCATCCCATGTCACTTGCAGCTCAGCAATCGCTTGAATCCCATTACGTTATGCATACCTTTGGCCGCTCTCCGGTCGAGTTTGTCGAGGGCCACGGCATGAAACTCACCGGCGACGATGGTCGTGAGTACCTCGACTTTCTTGCCGGCATCGGCGTGTGCAGCCTAGGTCATGGCAACCTGGCTGTGCTCTCGGCACTTGAGGCACAGACCAAAAAGCTCATGCATGTCTCCAATTACTTCTACATTGAGCAGCGCGGACAGGTCGCGGCGCTGCTGTCCAAGCTTGCTAACGACGACGCAGATGGTGCGCGCGTGCTTGCCGATGCCATTGCCGCCGGCGATGAGACCACGGCAGCTGCTCTTGGTGCCCCGGCTGCGGACGAGCAGGTGTGGGAGACCTTCTTTGCCAACTCCGGCGCCGAGGCCAACGAGGGCTCGATGAAGCTCGCGCGCCTGTACGCCAAGCGTGCCGGTAACGGCGGCAACACCATCGTGTGCATGCGCGGCGGCTTCCACGGCCGTACGCTCGAGACCATTGCCGCCACCATGCAGGATTGGCTGCAGGATAGTTTCCGCCCACTGCCGGGTGGCTTTGTGGCCTGCACGCCCAACGATATCGATGAACTGCGTGCGATCTTTAAGCAGCTGGGGAGCGAAATTTGTGCCGTGATGCTCGAGCCGATCCAGGGCGAGAGCGGTGTGCACCCCATGACCGAGGAGTTTATGGCGGCAGCGCGCGACCTGGCACACGAAGTGGGCGCCGTGCTTATCGCCGACGAGGTCCAGTGCGGCATCTTCCGCTCCGGCAAGCCGTTTACATTCCAAACCTATGGCGTGGAACCCGACATCATGAGCCTTGCCAAGGGCATTGCTGATGGCGTGCCCATGGGTGCCGTCGTGGCAAAGAAGGAGATTGCCGACGTGTTTAAGCCGGGCGACCACGGCTCGACCTTTGGCGGTAGCTGCTTGGCCATCGCGGCGTGTGCCGCGACGCTCTCCGCACTCATGCGCGGCGATTATGCCGACCACGCTGCCAAGGTAGGCGCCTATATGGAGGCAAAGCTCGCCAAGCTGCCGAACGTGACCGAGGTGCGTGGCCGCGGCTTGATGCTCGGCTGCGATCTGGACGATACTGCGGGTGATGCACACGACGTTGTGGCCCGTGCATTGGGGGCTGGTGCCGTGATTAACGCTACGGGTGCCCATACGCTGCGTTTCCTGCCGCCGCTCGTCTGCGAGGAATCCGACGTGGACAGTCTGATCGAGATCCTGTCGGACGTTTTGGCCTAACACAGCGAAATAACTTAACTTTGACCGGGTTCCGGACTGCGGACGTGCCCTATGTGGCATGATTCAGCGGTCTGGAGCCCGTTTTGCCTTAGATTTGCTAAGGCGGGGAGACCTGCTGGTCAAAAAACATCAAATATGAGTACTGTTATCGATTTGGTAGCAGCAATTTTGGACTAATAAGGCCAGATAGCTAGTCGAAATGGCGATGAATGTACGATTTTGATCCAATTGTTAGTCCTTATAATGGACATATGTTGCGTAACTTAAGCAAATACTATCTTTTGATATGTTGTAAGCAAGGTAGCAGTACTCATTTTTGCCATTTTCTGGCCACGGCCTTTGTGACAGACGTGCTGGTGGGTTCGAATCCCATGCGCTGGGCCTGAAAAAAGGAAAGGCCTCCATCGCTGGGGGCCTAACAATTCAGTGGTGGGCGATGAGGGATTCGAACCCCCAGCCTTGTGCGTGTAAAGCACCTGCGCTAACCGTTGCGCCAATCGCCCGTGCGGAGAGAGTATAGCAAAACAATCGCCTCATTCATCTCATATCCATTAAAGGTAACCGTCGCGTGTCACAGCGGAGCTGATTCAGTTGAGATTGCCTGAACATTCCGCCCCTCTTTACGCCCTCGGGTATACTCAAAAGCTACTGATTCGATTTGATGCCCAGCAACAGCAGAGGGGATAGTATATGTGCGGTTTTGTCGGTTTTGTCGGTGGGACGGATAACCAATCCGAGGTGCTCACCAAGATGATGGACCGCATCGTCCATCGCGGTCCCGACATGGGCGGTCAGTTTATCGACGGCCGCGTTGCCCTCGGCTTCCGCCGCCTGTCGATCCTCGACCTGACCGAGGCCGGCGCTCAGCCCATGGCCAATGAGGACGGCAGCGTCGTTATCGTCTTCAACGGCGAGATCTACAACTTCCAAGAACTCCGTTCCGAGCTCGAGGCCAAGGGCTATAAGTTCCACTGCGGCGCCGACACCGAGAGCCTCCTGCACGGCTATGAGGAGTGGGGCGAGGCAGTACTTGATCGCCTGCGCGGTATGTACGCCTTCGTCATCTGGGACAAGAAGAAGAACAAGCTTTTTGGCGCCCGCGATATCTTTGGCATCAAGCCGCTCTACTACTATCCCATGGCCGATGCGGGCGACGGCGCTCCGGGCGTGCTCTTTGGTTCCGAGATCAAGAGCTTCCTGGACTACCCGCACTTCCACAAGGCGGTCAACAAAAAGGCCCTGCGTCCGTACATGACGCTGCAGTATTCGGCGACTGAGGAGACCTTCTTCGAGGGTGTCTACAAGCTGCCGCCGGCGCACTACTTTACCGTCGATATCCCGACCGGCAAGATGAACATCGAGCGCTACTGGGATTGCGATTACTCTGCCGTCGAGAAGCCGTTCGAGGAGTACGTCGACGAGCTGGACGAGGTCGTGCACGAGAGCGTCGAGGCCCATCGCATCGCCGACGTCAAGGTCGCGTCGTTCCTCTCCGGCGGCGTCGACTCCAGCTACATCGCCGCTTGCCTCATGCCCGACAAGACCTTCTCGGTGGGCTTCGATTACAAGAATTTCAACGAGACTAACTACGCCAAGGAACTTTCCGATAAGCTCGGCGTCGAGAATGTCCGCAAGATGATTACCGCCGACGAGTTCTTCGGTGCGCTCGAGGACATCCAGTATCACATGGACGAGCCGCAGTCCAACCTGTCTTCCGTGCCGCTGTGGTTCTTGGCCGAGATGGCCCGCAAGGACGTCACCGTCGTGCTTTCGGGCGAAGGCGCCGACGAGCTCTTTGGCGGCTACGCCTACTACGAGGACACGGTCCCAGTCCGCAAGTACAAAAAGATGGTGCCGCTGCCCATCCGTCGCGCGCTCGGTAACCTGGCGCTGCATATGCCGTACTTCAAGGGATATAACTTCCTGGTCAAGGGTGCCGAGATCCCCGAGAAGTCGTTCCTGGGACAGGCTCTGGTATGGCCGGAGCGCGAGGTCGACGGCGTGCTCAAGCCCGAGTACAACACCGGCGATGGCGCCTTCGAGCTTGCCGCTCCCATCTATGCGCGCGTGAAGGGTCAGCCCGAGCTGGTCAAGAAGCAGTACCTGGACATGAACATGTGGCTCCCGGGCGACATTCTGCTCAAGGCCGACAAGATGTGCATGGCGCACTCGCTGGAGCTGCGCGTGCCCTTCCTGGACCGCAAAGTCATGGAGTTCGCCGAGCACATTCCCGACCGCTACCGCATCAACGAGAACGGCAACAAACAAGTACTCCGCCACGCTGCCAACAAGTCGCTGCCCGATGAGTGGGCCACCCGTCCCAAGGTGGGCTTCCCGGTGCCGATTGTCTACTGGCTGCGCGAGCAAAAGTGGTACGACTATGTCAAGGAGTACTTCACCGCGCCGTGGGCAAGCGAGTTCTTCGATACCGACGAGCTCATGCACCTGCTCGATCTGCACTTTGCGGGCAAGGGCGATTTCCAGCGCAAGATCTATACGCCGCTCGTGTTCCTGGTGTGGTACAAGCGCTTCTTTATCGACGAGGACCAGCCCGCTGTTCAGGCTGCCTAGCCTCGGCTTACGAACGCCTGCGCGTAACGGCTCCTCCGGGAGCCGTTTTTGCGTGGGTGCGTTTCAGTTACTATAAAAACCGTCCCTGCCAAATGGCTGAGAAAGGTGAAAGATGCACCATTCGGATTCCGCGACCGTGACCACGGTCGATACGCTTGCCAAGCTTCTCGATGTGTGCGGCGAGCTGCGCGCATCAGAGCAGGTTGACGAGCGTGCCGTGACCGGCTGCTCGTTTGATTCGCGCGCGGTCTCGGCAGGTGACGTGTTCTTTTGCAAAGGCGCTGCCTTTAAGCCCGCGTTTTTGAGCATGGCGCTCGATGCGGGCGCCGTCGCATTTGTGTGCGAGGAGTCGCTGGTCGAGTCTCTGGAGCCGCTGGCGCAGGAGAGCGGTGCTGCGATGCTGGTTGTTGATAGCGTTCGCACGGCCATGGCCCTGTTGCCGCCGGAGGTCTACGACCGTCCCGACCACGACGTCAAGATCGTGGGCATCACCGGTACCAAGGGAAAGACCACGGCCGCTTTTATGCTCCAGTCGATTATCAAAGCGGCGGGCGAGTCCTGCGGCATGATCGGCTCGGTGAGTACCGACGATGGCATCGAGTGCTACGAGAGCACCAATACTACGCCCGAGGCCCCAGAGGTCTGGCGCCATATCGCCAACTGCCGCACGTCAGGTCGCCAGTCCATGGTCATGGAGGTCTCGAGCCAGGCGCTCAAGTACCAACGCGTCGAGAATCTGCCGTTTGACGTGGCGTGCTTCCTCAACATCGGCCGTGACCACATCTCGCCGATCGAACACCCCACGTTTGAGGATTATTTTGAGAGCAAACTCAGGATCTTTGACCAGGCAAAGACCGCCGTGGTGAATCTGGGCACCGAAGAGGTTGACCGTGTGTTGGAGGCAGCGTCGACGGCCGAGCGCTTGGTGACCGTTGGCGTCGAGCATCCCGAGGCAAGCCTGTGGGCGAGCGATGTGCGCATGGTCGGCTTTAACATCGAGTTTAACCTGCATGGCCTGTGTGCCGACGAGTCCGAGGCGGGGGAGAAGGTCCTGCTGGGCATCGCGGGCGACTTTAACGTGGAAAACGCGCTGGTCGCTATCGCCGCTGCGCGCGAGATCGGCATCGGTATCGAGGCTATCAAGAAGGGCCTCTCCAAACTGCGTGTGCCGGGCCGTATGGAGGTCGTGGAGTCGAAGGACGGCCGCGTGATCTGCGTCGTTGACTACGCTCACAACCAGCTTTCGTTCCGGTCGCTTTTCTCGTCGGTCAAGCGCGCGTTTCCCACTAGTCCAGTCATTGCAGTGTTTGGCGCTGCCGGCGGCAAGGCGCAGGAGCGCCGCGAGCAGCTTCCGCGCGAGGCCGCACCATATTCCGACCTGATGATCTTTGCCAACGAGGACCCGGCTCACGAGGACCCGATGAAGGTCTGTCGCGAGCTTGCCGAGCATGTTCCCGACGATACGCCGAACAAGATCATCCTCGACCGCGAAGCCGCTGTGCATGCGGCGTTCAAGGCGGCGCGCGAGGAGTACGTCAACCCCGATGCCCCCACCATTGTCTTGCTGCTGGCAAAGGGTGACGAGGAGCTCATGCACGTGGGCGACGAGTTCGTGCCCATCGAGAGCGACCTTTCGCTGGCCAATCGCCTGATCGATGTTACCCAGTTTGACTAATGAACCATGATGGCGGCGGCGCCCTGAGTGCGCTGTCGCCATAAGCGTGTTCCCTCAATCAAAACATGCCGTCCAAGTCCAAACCCTTCTACGTAAACGGAGTAACCATGTCCCACAACACCCTGCCGACCGTTGCCGAGCTTTCGGGCGAGATGCGCGAGCGCTTGGCCAAGGTCAAGTGCGTCTTTACCGACCTGGACGCCACCATGCTCGCGCCCGGCTCGTGCGTGCTGCGCGACAACGACGGCAACCCCTCGACCAAACTCGTCGAGGCCGTCGTGGCACTTGCCCGCGCTGGTATTCAGGTGGTTCCCACCTCGGGCCGCAACCGCACCATGATCCACGAGGACGCGCGCGTGCTCGGCCTCAACTCCTACATCGGTGAGATGGGTGGCCTGGTCATGTACGATCTCAAGGCCAACGATTGGGAGTATCTGACCGGCGACATGCTCTACGACCCCTCTTGCGGTCTCACGCCGCACCAGGTGATCGAGCAGACCGGCGTGTGCGAGAAGATCCTCGCCCGCTGGCCGCACAAGATCGAGTATCACAACGACATGTCGACCGGCTACAAGTACCGCGAGGTCACCGTCGGCATGCGCGGCGACATCCCCGATGACGAGGCGCAGGCCATCCTCGACGAGGCCGGCTGCGGCCTGGTGTGGGCCTGTAACGGTCACCTGACGCATCTGTCCAAGCCGACGACGCTCGAGCTCGATCGCGTCGAGGACGGTCGCGCGTTCAACATCAACCCCGCGGGTCTCAACAAAGGCGTCGCCATTGCGCGCTTCTGCGAGCACCTGGGGATCGAGCGCGAGGAGACGCTCGCGCTCGGCGACTCCGAGTCCGACTTCTACATGGCCGATCACGTGGGCACGTTCTGCCTGGTCGAGAATGGCCTGACGAGCGCCGGCGCGCCCGAGTTCCTGGCTGCTTGCGAGAACGCTTTCGTTACGCGCGGCAAAATTGTCGACGGTTGGGCGGCGACGGCAGAGCTGCTGGTCGCGGCGCGTTCGTAGCGCGGCGTCGCCGCACTTGGACATGTCTTTTCGAGAGAGACTGGTGAGGTAATGTCCGATATCGAGAATCCGGCAGGCGACACGCGCCCGATTGGCGTGTTCGATTCTGGTTTGGGCGGTCTGACGGTTGCGCGCGCGATTGCGACGGCGCTGCCGCATGAGTCCGTCTACTACTTCGGCGACACCAAACGCTGCCCCTACGGCACGCGCACCGAGGATGAGGTGCGCTCGTTTGCGTTGCAGGCGGGCCGTTGGCTGTCGAAGCACGACGTCAAGATTATGGTCATCGCCTGCAACACGGCGACCGCCGCGGCCTTGCGTCTGGCCCAGCAGGTGCTCGATGTTCCCGTCATCGGCGTGATCGCACCGGGCGCACGCGCGGCAATCAACAGCACTCGCACGCGCCGGGTGGGCGTGCTCGCCACCAACCTCACCATTCGCTCGGGCGCCTACACGCGCGCCATCCAGGATCTAGATGCCGGCGTCGATGTATACGGTTGTCCTGCCTCGAGCTTTGTCGAGGTTGTCGAACACGAGCTCGCCTCGGGTGCACATCTGCAGGAACAGTGGCTTGAGAACGAGGACATCTTCGATACGCCTGCCGTGCGTGCGCTGGTGGGTGCCACGGTTGAGCCGCTGCGCGACCACGGTATCGATACCGTGGTGCTCGGCTGTACGCATTTTCCGCTGTTGGTGGGACCTATCCGCCATGCGCTGGGGTCTGGGGTGCGCGTCGTGAGTTCCGCCGAGGAGACCACACGAGAGCTGACCGATATCCTCACGCGCCGCGAGCAGCTGGCGGGTGACGCCGCCGAGCCGCAGCATCGTTTTGCCACGACGGCCGATAACATTGCCGAGTTTGCGGTGGCGGGCAGCTTTATCTTTGGTCAGCCGCTCAAGAGCATCGAACATATCGATATCGATGAGCTGAAATAGATGTAAGGCAGCCGCCAAAGCCTTCGCCACATCTTTTGCCGAAAGGATCTTTCTATGGAGTACATGCAGGTCAACCGCGCCAACGGCCGCGCCGCCAACGAGTTGCGTCCCGTTAAGCTCACCCGTGGCGTCATGAAGCACGCCCACGGCTCGTGCCTGGCGGAGTTTGGCGACACGCGCGTACTGTGCGCCGCCACCATCGAGGAGGGTGTGCCGGGTTGGCGCAAGGGCGCCAAGGCCGGCTGGGTAACGGCGGAATATGCGATGCTGCCGGCCTCGACCGGTAAACGCTGCAAGCGCGAGCATGCCAACCGCAAGGGCCGCTCCATGGAGATCGAGAGGCTTATCGGCCGCAGTCTGCGTACCGTCGTCAACATGAAGGCGCTCGGCGAGTATACCATTACCGTCGACTGCGATGTGATTCAGGCCGATGGCGGCACGCGTACGGCGAGCATTACCGGCGCCTGGGTGGCGCTGCACGACGCCCTCGCCATGTGGGTCGAGGCGGGCAAGATCGAGCGCATCCCGCTTACCGGCCAGGTGGCTGCAATCTCCATGGGCGTTGTCGACGGCAATACGCTGCTTGACCTCGATTATTCCGAGGACAGCCATGCCGAAGTCGACATGAACCTCGTCGCCACCGACACCGGTGAGATGATCGAGCTCCAGGGCACTGGCGAGCAGGCGCCCTTTGACCGTAAGCGCCTCAACGCCCTGCTCGACTTGGGCGACAAAGGCATCGCCGAGCTCATCGAGCTTCAGCGCCAAGCCATCGCCTAACCTGCCAAAAAGGGACAGGTTTATTTTGGCAGGTTTTATCTGGGAAAACGTCGAAGTATAAGACTGCCGTTGATTGAGAGGGGAGAGGCGGAGGCCCTCGTCGCCCTCGGCGCGGCATTGCTATAGAGACAAGGAGACCACTCATGGCACTTGAGAAGATCGACATCGACACCCTCGACCCGGCGACGACCATTGTCGTGGCAACGGGCAACGCCCATAAGCTCACCGAGATCGAGGCCATTTTGGGCAAGGTCATGCCCGAGGTTCGCTTTGTGGCGCTCGGCCAGCTGGGTGATTTCGAGGATCCCGAGGAAAACGGCACGACGTTTTTGGAGAACGCCATCATCAAGGCGCAGGCTGCCGTCGAAGAGACGGGGCTCATGGCCATTGCCGACGATTCGGGCCTGGTCGTCGACGCACTGGACGGCGAGCCGGGCGTGTATAGCGCGCGCTATGCGGGCGTGCACGGAGACGATGCCGCCAACAACGCCAAGCTTCTCGTTAACCTGGAAGGCGTGGCGGACGAGGACCGCACCGCGCGCTTTATGAGCGTCGTTGCGCTTATCGACACGGATGGTCTGGTCACCTATGGCGAGGGCGCCTGCGAGGGCGTTATCGCACACGAGGGCCGCGGCGATCACGGCTTTGGCTATGACCCGCTGTTCCTGCCGGTCGACACGCCGGGCAAGACCATGGCCGAGCTGACGGCGGACGAGAAGAACGCCATCAGCCATCGTTTCCACGCGCTCGAGCATCTGTCCGCCAAACTGACGGGCGAGGAGTAGGCCGTGCGTGCGGTGGTGCAGCGCGTACTCAACGCCGGCGTGACGGTCGACGGCGAGTGCGTGGGCAAAATTGGGCGCGGCTATCTGGTGCTGCTGGGCGTGGGCCACGGCGACACGCGCGCCGAGGCCGATAAGCTGTGGGGCAAGCTCCGGGGCTTGCGCATCAACGAGGACGAGAACGGCAAGACCAACCTGGCACTTGCCGATGTCGACGGCGAGGTGCTCGTGGTGTCGCAGTTCACGCTGTTCGCCGATTGCCGTCACGGCCGCCGCCCGTCGTTTACCGATGCAGGCGCCCCCGATGTTGCCAACGAGCTCTACGAGTACTTCCTGACGCTCGTTCGCCAAGATGTCGAACACGTGGCGCACGGCATCTTTGGTGCCGATATGAAAGTCGACTTGGTCAACGACGGCCCATTCACCATCGTCTTGGACACCGATAGTCTTTAGGTTACGCGAGGTTGTCGTCTGGTACGTATTTGGGACGGGGTTTATTTAGCTACTTGCGTATGGCGGCAGCTGGGTGCTATAGTATTAGAGTTTTGTCTATCTTAGGGGTATTATCCCCTTTTTGAATTGCATCTTCTGGAGGCCCTGTTCATGGAAGAGATGGAAGTCAATCACGTCGACGACATCCACGAGAAGCTGACCGATATGGTGGGCGATCGCGTTAAGGTGAAGGCCAACATGGGCCGCACCCGCGTCGTCGAGCGCATGGGCACCATCAAGAGCGTCCATCCGGCAGTCTTTATCGTCGAGGTCGACGAGCGCCGTGGCCGCAAGTCGCGTCAGTCCTACCAGTATATTGATGTTCTCACCGGCCAGGTCGAGCTGTTCGACCCCGAGAGCGGCGAGCACATTTTTACCCCGCTCGGCAATCAGCTCGAGGAGCACTAGCGGTGACCGATTGGTCCCTGACCCTTTCCGCGCCGGCAAAGATCAACCTCTATCTGGGGGTTCATACCGAGCGTGACGACCGCGGCTACCATAAGGTCGATTCCCTGATGGCAGCCGTCGGTCTTGTCGATACCGTGACGGTTACGCCGGCACAGGCGCTGACCGTCCAGACGATTCCGACATCCGACTTTCCCATGCAAAAGAATACGGCGTATCGTGCTGCGCTCGCTATGGCCGAGCATTATGGTCGTGAAGCCAACGTCTGCATCACGATCGAGAAGTGCATCCCGTTGTGTGCCGGCCTGGGCGGTCCTTCGACGGATGCCGCGGCGGTCATTGTCGCCTTGGCAGAGCTGTGGGGTATCGACCGTGCCGATCCCGCGCTGGACAACATCGCGCGCGGCATTGGCGCCGACGTTCCCTTCTTTTTGCATGCCAGCCCTGCATTTTACGTGGGTGGGGGAGACGTGCTGGCAACCGAGTACCCCGCACTTCCCGCGACACCCGTCGTGCTGGTTAAGCCGCGCGAGGCAAGCGTTTCAACAATTGAAGCCTATCGACGTTTTGACGAGACCCCAGCGCCTGCGGACAAGCCCGGAGCGATCGCATCTGCCCTTCGCTCGGGAGACGCAGAGGCGGCCTACGCGCTCGTCCACAACAACCTGGGTGTCATTTCCGCGCAGATGGAGCCGCGGATTCAAACGGTGCTCGACTGGCTTCGTTCACAGGACGGTACCATTGCCACAAACGTGTGCGGTTCGGGTGCCTGCTCGTTTGCTCTCTGCGATAGCGCCGCCACGGCAGCCAATCTTGCGGCGACGGCTCAACAAAACGGCTGGTGGGCTTATGCAACGGAGCTCGTTTCCGACACGGTTCGCATTGAAGCGCCAAAGAAATAAAAATTTATCTAGCACGCGGCGAAAATCTTTGTTACTATAGTCGAGCTAACGGGTTGTGGCTCAGTTTGGTAGAGCACTGCGTTCGGGACGCAGGGGTCGCTGGTTCAAATCCAGTCAACCCGACCAGAGCATGAGGAGGGACCGCTTCTTGCGGTCCCTTTTTTTAGCTATTGTTGTGATACCGCGATACCCGCGGTATACTCATTCGAGCTTGTCTCGCTGTATTGTGGAGGTCTACATGTTTGGACTGAGGGCTCCTGAGCTCATCATTATTCTCGTCGTTGTCCTGATTATCTTCGGGCCCAAGAACCTGCCGAAGCTCGGCAAGTCCCTCGGCTCTACCGTCAAGAATATCCGTGAGGGTATGGAGGGCGACGATAAGGCCGAGACCAAGCAGGCCGAGGAGGTCGTGGTCGAGCAGTCCGAGGAGGACAAGGAGATCGCTGAGCTCGAGGCCAAGCTCGCTGCTGCCAAGAAGAAGCAGGCAGAGGACAGCGACGCGGACGCAGAGTAGTCCCATCCCTTTGGGGTGAGCACCTGACCGGCTTGCCCGCAGGCTAGCCGGTCTTTTTCGTTTTGTTGACAGTTGATTGTTTGATCAGAGTTGGGGAGATATCCGTATGGACGCAAGCCAGATCGTACTGACCGCTGAGGGCCGCCAGAAGCTCGTCGAGGAGCTCGCTTGGCGTGAGGGCGATTACGCCAAGGAGATCGTCGAGGACATCAAGGAAGCCCGCGCGTTCGGCGACCTTTCGGAGAACTCCGAGTACGACGCCGCTAAGGACAAGCAGGCCCAGAACGCCGCTCGTATTGCCGAGATCCAGGCCATCCTCGCCAACGCTCAGGTTGCTGCCACCACGGGCGATCTGACCGTCTCCATCGGTTCCACCGTTTCTCTGATTGATCCCAACGGTGAGGTCATGGAAGTCACGCTCGTCGGTACCACCGAGACCAACTCGCTCGAGCACAAGATTTCCAACGAGTCTCCGGTCGGCCACGCCATCATCGGTCACGGCGAGGGCGACTCCGTCGAGGTCGTTACGCCTTCCGGCAAGACTCGCGTCTACACCATCGCCAAGATTGCACGCTAGACCACGGTCCCGCGTAAAGGTATGTTTTCGCTCCCTGGGACCGAATCCTGGGGAGCGTTTTAGTTTGAGGAGCTAACTTATGGCAGAGAACCAGAACGCCGCAGATCAGGCATCGACGCTCAACGACGAGCGCGCCACCCGCCTGGCCAAGCGCGCCGCCCTGTTCGAGGCGGGCCAGAACCCCTATCCCGAGCACTCTGAGCTTGAGGACTACGTTGCCGATATCGAGGCTAAGTACGCCGAGCTTGCCGATGGCGAGGACACCGAGGACGTCGTGAAGATCGCCGGCCGTGTGGTCGCCAAGCGCGGCCAGGGCAAGATCATGTTCATCGTCGTCCGCGACGCGACTGGCGAGATTCAACTGTTCTGCCGTATTAACGACATGGACGAGGCGGCCTGGAGCACGCTTAAGGCCCTCGACTTGGGCGATATCCTGGGCGTGACCGGCGTGGTCGTGCGTACCAAGCGTGGCCAGCTTTCCGTCGCCCCCAAGAGCGCGAAGCTGCTCTCCAAGGCCGTTCGCCCGCTGCCCGAGAAGTTCCACGGCCTCTCCGACAAGGAGACCCGCTATCGTCAGCGCTATGTTGACTTGATTGCCAACGACGATGTTCGCGAGACCTTCCGCAAGCGCTCGCAGATTCTCTCCACCTTCCGCCGCTTTATGGAGTCCGACGGCTACATGGAGGTCGAGACCCCCATTCTGCAGACTATCCAGGGTGGCGCTACGGCTAAGCCGTTCATCACACACTTTAACGCGCTCGATCAGGAATGCTACCTGCGCATTGCTACCGAGCTGCACCTCAAGCGCTGCATCGTCGGTGGCTTTGAGCGCGTCTTCGAGATCGGCCGCATCTTCCGTAACGAGGGTATGGACCTCACCCACAACCCCGAGTTCACCACGATGGAGGCCTATCGTGCCTTCTCCGATCTCGAGGGCATGAAGGCGCTCGCCCAGGGTGTCATCAAGGCTGCCAACAAGGCCATCGGCAACCCCGAGGTCATCGAGTACCAGGGTCAGACCATCGATCTTTCCGGTGAGTGGGCAAGCCGCCCCATGACTGATATTGTCTCTGACGTGCTCGGCAAGAAGGTCACCATCGATACGCCGGTCGAGGAGCTTGCCGCCGCCGCGTGCGAGAAGGGCCTGGAGATTAAGCCCGAGTGGACTGCTGGCAAGATCATCGCCGAGATCTACGACGAGCTGGGCGAGGATACCATCGTCAACCCCACGTTTGTGTGCGATTATCCCATCGAGGTCAGCCCGCTTGCCAAGCGCTTTGAGGACGATCCGCGTCTGACGCACCGCTTTGAGCTGGTCATCGCCGGCCACGAGTACGCCAACGCATTCTCCGAGCTCAACGACCCGGTCGACCAGGCTGAGCGCTTTGCTGCCCAGATGGCTGAGAAGGCCGGCGGCGACGATGAGGCCATGGAGTACGACGAGGACTACGTGCGTGCCCTCGAGTACGGTATGCCTCCTGCGGGTGGCATTGGCATCGGTATCGACCGTGTAGTCATGCTGCTCACCAACCAGGCTTCCATTCGCGACGTCCTGCTGTTCCCGCACATGAAGCCCGAGAAGGGTTTCCAGTCCGGTGCCGCTGCTGCCAAGGCTGCCGAGACCGGCAACACCGCAAGCCCGTTCGTCAAGCCGCTCAAGCCCACGTTTGATTACTCCAAGATCGCCGTTGAGCCGCTGTTCGAGGAGTTCGTCGACTTCGATACCTTCTCCAAGAGCGATTTCCGCGCCGTGAAGGTTAAGGCGTGCGAGGCCGTCAAGAAGTCCAAGAAGCTGCTGAACTTTACGCTCGACGACGGCACCGGCACCGACCGCACCATCCTCTCCGGCATTCACGATTATTATGAGCCTGAGGACCTGGTCGGTAAGACGCTGCTCGCCATCACCAATCTGCCTCCGCGCAAGATGATGGGTATTTCCAGCTGCGGTATGCTCATCAGTGCCATCCACGAGGAGGAGGGCGAGGAGCGCCTCAACCTGATCCAGCTCGACGCTTCCATCCCCGCCGGCGCAAAGATGTACTAGGGGGTTACGCGGGTTTACCAACCCGCGTAACCAGTTGACGCTGCAAGCCCGCCAGAGCGGCAATCTGCCTTTCAACTTCGGCGGCATGACCAGAAGGTCAATGCCGCCTCGTTTCAAGGCACCTTGCTCGCTCTAGCGGGCTTTCGCTGTCGTTGCCAGGGCATCGGCGTTGCCTTGGCTGTCAAGTTGGACGTCGCTCGCTGTCCGTCCTCTACCTGCGGCGTTGCCCTGGTTGGCACTTGGGGACGTTCCTTTTCTGCCGGCACTTTGGTACTCATTGGGGACGTACTTAAATGAGTGCTCGAAGAATGAGAGTGGATAATCTCCCACTTTTGGCTCGTATGCGGGCTCAAAACGGGAGATTATCCACTCTCGTCTCGCCGAGGGTTTATCGGCTCGTTGGCTATGTCGCGCCTTCCATGCATGACAGCCGTCTCTTTTATGTTTCCTTTAGCCGTTGCTGCCTAGGATGGGGGTTAGTCGGTAGGAAGGGAGCGCCTGTATGGACGATGCGAGCGAGCGTGCAATCGAAGAGGACATGCTCGATCAGTTCAACTACTTTGGTGATGAGGACGAGGAGCTGATCGACCGTCGCGAGCCAGCGCCGCTTGATTCCTTTGATCTGGTCGATGAAGAGGCTGATGAGGTTGAGGTCGGATCAGCGGAGCCCCCACAGCTTTCGCGCCTTGACTCGCTGCTTTCGAGAGCCCCTATGCACCACGGCGTTCGTGCCGGCGCGCTCCATATGAAAACTGACTGGCACCAGATCGTGACGGCAGGCGATGAGCTTGCCGTCGATGCGCCGCTCACCGATAAGTCATCCATCATCTGCCGCACCGGTATGCTTATGCTCGCGAGCGGAACGGGTGCCTGGCGTGTACGCGATACCATGAATCGCATTGCCGCCGTACTCGGTGTCACCGTCCACGTTGACTTAAGTCTTCTGTCGTTTGAGTGCACCTGCATCGAAGATGGCCACTGCTTTAACGAGGTTGTCAGCCTGCCCACAACGGGAGTCAATACCCATCGCATTTGGATGATGGAGAGCTTCCTAAAGGAAATCGAGACGTATGGGCGCCGGTTTACCGTGCACGAATACCACGAGATGCTCAAGACCGTTGAGAGTTCAAAACCCGATTACTCTCCCTGGCAACAGGGCCTTGCGGCAGCTTGTGCTTGCGGCGCCTTCGTCTTTTTGCTCGGCGGCGGCCCTATCGAGATGGCCTGCGCATTCGTAGGCGCTGGTGTTGGCAACTTTGCTCGCTCTCATATTCTCAAGCAGGGTCTTGGCCAGTTTAGCGCGCTGACGATTGGCGTTGCGCTCGCTTGCGTTTCGTATCTGCTGGCATTGCTCGGCCTTGGCCAGGTCGTACCGGGGGCAATGTCGCACCAAGAAGGCTATATCGGCGCCATGCTCTTTGTGATTCCCGGCTTTCCCCTCATTACGGCAGGCCTCGACATCGCTAAGCTCGATATGCGAAGCGGCATTGAGCGTCTTTCGTATGCCGTGTCGATTATTGTGATGGCGACCCTTGTGGGCTGGATGGTTGCCGAGTGTGTGGGGCTGGCACCGGATGATTTTGCTCCGCTCGGCCTTTCGCCGCTTGCCCTTACGCTCCTGCGCGTGGTGATGAGCTTCGTTGGCGTATTCGGCTTCTCGGTGATGTTCAACAGCCCGGTAAAGATGGCCGCGGCAGCTGGGCTGATCGGCGCCGTGTCCAATACCTTGCGCCTTACGCTCGTCGATGCGCCGACGCTGTTTCCCTTTCTGGGCCTGAGCGTAGGTATGCCTCCCGAGGCGGCAGCGTTTATCGGCGCGCTGGTATCGGGGCTGCTCGCGAGCTTAGCCGAAATCAAGCTCACCTACCCACGTATCGCCCTCACGGTGCCATCGATTGTCATTATGGTGCCGGGCTTGTATCTGTATCGCTCGATGTATTACATGTGCACATTCGACACGGTCAATATGCTCGGCTGGTTTGTGCGTGCAGTGCTCATCGTGGCGTTTTTGCCCGTTGGCCTGGGTGTGGCGCGTACACTCACCGACCCTCGCTGGCGCCACACCAGCTAATTGGAGCAAATGAAACTGATCCGCAAAACATGAACGTGGATAATCTCCCGTTTTTGGCTTGTTTACGGGCTCAAAACGGGAGATTATCCACGCTCGTGGAATGGGTGTCCAAAAATCCACGCTCGTTGGGCCGATGCAGACGCACCTGGCAATTCCTTTTTTGTAGACGTTGTCGTATGGCTGCATGCGGAAAAGGCCCCAGCGGTTAACATATACTCCATATGGGTAAAGAGACCAAAGCGCCGCCACGAGTGGCGCTTTGCGTTTGAAAAACTAGCTCGTCTAAGAGGAACTAGCATGTTAGACCGTTTTACCGATCGCGCGCGCAAGGTCATGTCCATGGCCAAGCGGGAGGCGCTCGATCTGCACTCAAATAAGGTGGGCACCGAGCACCTGCTGCTCGCGCTTGCCAAGGAGGACGAGGGCATTGCCGCCGAGGCACTGCGTTCGCTCGACATCTCCTACGATGACATCATGGATACCCTCAAAGAGGTCCAGACCACGGTTCCCGAGCCCAGCGAGGAGACCGAGGCTGCCAAGCTCGCCTTTACGCCGCTCGTCATCAGCGTGATGGAGCGCTCCTTCCGCGTGGCACGCGAGAACAACCAGACCTACGTTTCGACCGAGCACTTGCTGATCGGCATCGTCGAAGAGGGCAACGGCATGGCCATGGACATCCTCATGCGCCTGGGCGTGTCGTCTGCTTCCATTAAAAAGGCTATCGAGAAACTCACCGCCAAGGACCAGGACAAGAAGCGTCCGCTCGCCGGTGCCGGTGCCGGGCGTCCCGGTGCGGGCCTGCCGTTCTTTAGCGGCTCGGATGCCTCTCAGCAAAAGGGGAGTGGCACCGACACGCTCAAGCAGTTCGCGACCAACCTCACGCAGAAGGCGCGCGACGGCGAGCTCGACCCTGTAATTGGTCGCGAAAAGGAAGTCCAGCGCATGATGGAGATCCTCTCGCGTCGCACCAAAAACAACCCGCTCATCCTGGGCGATCCCGGCGTGGGCAAGACGGCCATCGTCGAGGGCCTGGCTCAGCAGATAGCAGCCGGCAACGTGCCTGAGAACCTCATGAACCAGAATATCTGGACGCTCGACCTGCCGGGTCTCGTGGCGGGTGCCAAGTATCGCGGCGAGTTTGAGGAGCGCCTCAAGAACGTGATCCAGGAGGCCACCGAAGCGGACGACGTCATCCTGTTTATCGACGAGATGCACACCATCATCGGTGCCGGTTCTGCCGAGGGCTCCATCGATGCGAGCTCCATGCTCAAGCCCGTACTCGCGCGCGGTGCCTTCCAGATTATCGGCGCCACCACGGCCGAGGAATTCCGCAAGTACCTCACCAAGGACCCGGCCTTCGAGCGTCGCTTCCAGACCATCGATGTCGAGGAGCCGAGCGTCGAGGACACGGTCAAGATCCTGACCGCGCTTAAGCCGCGCTACGAGGAGCACCACCATGTGCGCTATACGCAGGGTGCTATCGAGGCCGCCGCGAACCTTTCCAACCGCTACATCCAGGATCGCTTCCTGCCCGATAAAGCCATCGATCTCATCGACGAGGCCGGTGCCCGCGCTCGCATCGCCGCGAATCGCGCGCCCGAGCCGGTGCGCGAGGCCGAGCAGCGTATAGAGGAGCTCAAGGCCGCCGCGCAGGAGGCCACCGAGAGCGATGACATGAACAAGGCCGCCGAGATCACCGAGCAGCAGAAGGCCGCCGAGATTGAACTCGCCGAGGCCAAGGCCGCCTGGACCGCCGAGCTCGACGCCAGCCCGCTCACCATCGATGTCTCTCAGATCGCCGACATCGTGTCCGTGACTTCGGGCGTGCCGGTGTCCTCGCTTACCGAGAGCGAGAGCCGTCGCCTGCTGCAAGCCGAAAGCGTGCTCAAGACGCGCATCATCGGTCAGGATGAGGCTGTCGAGGCAGTTGCCAAGGCCGTGCGCCGCAGCCGTTCGCCGCTCAAGGACCCGCGTCGCCCCGGCGGCAGCTTTATCTTCCTGGGTCCCACCGGCACGGGCAAGACCGAGCTCGCCAAGACGCTCGCCGAGTACCTCTTTGGCAGCAAGGATGCACTCATCAGCTTCGACATGTCCGAGTTCGGTAGCGAGTTCGAGGTCTCCAAGCTCATCGGTAGCCCTCCGGGTTACGTCGGTCACGACGAGGGCGGCCAGCTCACCAAGGCCGTTCGTCGCCACCCGTACTCGGTCGTGCTGTTCGACGAGATCGAGAAGGCGCATCCCGACATCTTCAACATCCTGCTGCAGGTGCTGGAGGAGGGTCGTCTGACCGATAGCCAGGGCAAGACGGTTGACTTCCGCAACACCGTGATCATCATGACGTCCAACGTGGGCGCCCGCGAGATTGCGCAGGATGCGAGCGTTGGCTTTGGCACCACCGGCGAGCAGGGTCTTACCTCGAGCGAGATTAAGGGTCGTGCGATGGGCGAACTTAAGCGCCTGTTCCGCCCCGAGCTGCTCAACCGTATCGACGACATCGTGGTGTTCCAGAAGCTTTCGGGCGAGAATCTGACCAAGATCGCGCACCTGCTGGTGGACGACCTGCGTCAACGCCTGATTGCCAACGGCATGAACATCAAGCTCACCGATGCGGCCTACGACAAGATTGTGGCCGAGGGCACCGACCTCACCAATGGCGCGCGTCCGCTGCGCCGTGCCATCCAAAAGCTCATTGAGGACCCGCTGTCCGAGGAACTGCTGGCCGGTGAGTGGGGCGAGGGCGATACCGTTCAGTGCGATGTGGCCGACGGCAAGTTTGTCTTTAGTCACGGCACGGGCGAGATTCCGGCACCGCGTCCGGCGGGCACGCTCGGTGGCGATACCGCCCCGGCGGCTCCGCACACCGGCAACGTCGCGCCCGTGAGCGGCGGCGTGACCTCGGGCCCCGGCGGCATGATGCAAGCCGGTTCCGGCGCGCTGTAGGGCGTGGCGACAATTTGATACGCGCAATCGAGGCGCTCCGGAAAGGGCGCCTCGATTTGTAGAGCTGCGGAAGTTGTGACCGTTACGCTATACGGTCCACCGTTAGCCGATGATGCAAGGGCGCTCGGCGTTTTCGACTGGTTTATGCACGCAAAGTCTGGGAATATACAAGTCGCATATCTTACTGTCTAACCAGTTGCGCCAAGGAGGCACCATGGACTACAAGATTACCGGCTACGAGCCCGCTCAGCTGTTCCATTTCTTTGAGGAGGTCAGCGCGATCCCCCGTGGGTCTGGCAACGAGAAGGGCATCAGCGATTTCCTGGTTGCGTTTGCCAAGGAGCGCGGCCTCGACGTGTATCAGGACGAGGTCTACAACGTCATCATTCGCAAGCCCGCATCTGCCGGTGCCGAGAATGCCCCGACCGTGATGCTGCAGGGCCACATCGATATGGTGTGCGACAAGTTGGGCTCCGTTGAGCACGACTTTACGACCGACGGTATCGACCTGGTCGTCAAGGACGGCGTCCTCACCGCTAACGGCACCACCCTGGGCGCCGACAACGGTATCGCCGTCGCGCTTATGCTTACCGTGCTCAACGATGATTCGATTGTCCATCCGGCCCTCGAGTGCGTATTCACCACCGACGAGGAGACTGGCCTGGTCGGCGCCGAGACACTCGACAAGTCCCAGATTAGCGCCCGCACCATGATTAACCTTGACTCCGAGGAAGAGGGCGTTGCCACCGTCAGCTGCGCCGGCGGCGTCGTCGTTACCTACACCTGCCCGATCGCGCGCGAGCACAAGACCGGTAGCGCCCTCACGCTCGACATCTCCGGCCTGCTGGGCGGTCACTCCGGCAGCGATATCAACCTGGAGCGCGGCAACGGCAACCTTATCATGGCCCGCATCATCGATCGCCTGATGGTTGCCGGTGAGCCCGCCATCGTCAGCTTCAACGGCGGCACCAAGGACAACGCCATCAACCGTGAGTGCAAGGCTGTTCTGGTCTACGCCGACCACGCTGCCGCCGAGGCCGCGGCCGAGATCGCCCGTGGCATCATCGCCGACGTTACCGCCGAGCTCGAGGTCTTCGACCCCGGCTTTACCTGCACTGTCGAGATCGCCGACAACGCCGAGGTCGAGGCCATGGACGAGAAGTCCGCGCTTGCCCTCATCCGCGCTCTGCGTCTTGCCCCCAATGGTGTGATTCGCCGCAACGTCGCCACCGACGGCTCAGTCGAGGTTTCCTCCAACATCGGCGTGGTCGCCACTTCCGATGATCAGGTCAAGATTATGCTGTCCCCGCGCTCCTCGATCACCTCGCTGCAGAACGAGTTCAAGGACCGCCTGCAGACGCTTGCCGATGTCCTGGGCTTCGACGCCAAGTTTGAGTTCGAGTATCCCGGCTGGAGCTATGCCGAGCATTCGCCGGTCCGCGACGTCTTTGTCGAGAGCTATCGCGAGCTCTTTGGCTCCGAGCTGCGCATCGAGTCCATTCACGCCGGCCTTGAGTGCGGCCTGTTTGCCGAGGCCCTGCACGGCCTGGACGCCATCGCCGTGGGCCCGACGCTCTCCGATGTCCACACCCCGGACGAGAGCATGGAGCTCGCTTCTGCCGAGCGCTTCTACGAGCTGCTCATCGATGTCCTCAAGCGCCTCGCTGCGTAAAGGTTGCGCTAGCAGCAGTCCGAGCCACGTGCTAGTGGATTGCAAATGACATTATGAGAGGGGGCACCCGAGCTTTTGCGACGGGCGCTCCCTCTCTTCTTTTAAGAAATGGGAAATTGATTGGCGTCTAGCCCATATCCGCCTTGATGAGGTCGAGGGTGTGCTGGCAGTTTTCGCGGACGGGGCCGAGCATATGCTCGCGCAGGTCCGCCATGCCGGGCAGGTCGGCGTATTCGTCCATGACCTCTTCCATGCAAATGGGCACCTCGTAGGCGAGGTCCATCATGGTTGCAAAGCAAAACTTCTCGGATAGCCCGGCATCGGTGAGCGCCGCCTCCAGCGCGGGGTCGCCCATACCGTGGTATCGGCGGATAGCGCCTGGACCGATGCGCCCCACACGATTTTCGCCGCCAACGCTCATGGCAAGGCGCGCCCGGCGGCGCATGCGCTCGTATGCCAGCCCCGATGCGACATCGTACATTCGAGCCATCATGGCTGCGCCGTCGTTTCCAAGGAGCAGGGAATAGTTTTTCGCATGCGCATCCGGTGCGCCGATAATGGCGTTGAAGAACAGTATCTGCGTAAACAGATACAGGTTAAGTCGATGGTGGCTCGTAGTTACGAGGAGCTCTTGAATGTCGCGGGTGGTCGGGCCGCCGTCTGTCGTGTACTTTTGGGCGGGCATCACCCCAAGTGCCTGGCAGAGGTCTTCTTGATGTAGGCGCCTGATCGTTCCGTCTTCGACTTTCACGCGGTCATAGCGCTCAACAATGAGGGCAGGTTCGTCCTCAAACATACGATATTCGACGTTTGCCGTTGCGATACCGGCGCGCTGGGCGCTTTTCATGCAGACAAACTCATTAAGAGCCTCGAGTTTAAATCCGATAACGCCATTTTTGAAAATATGCGTCGTGGGCGAGGGGCCCATGCATTCGCACCAGCGACCGTCTATGAACGCGAGCGCGAACTTGCCCTGGTTGCCTCCAAGTGACCAACTTTCATCTAGGCCCATCCACGATGCATCGCGGTCATCTCTGATCGACTTGAGACGGAGAGCAATTTCGTGGTCGTCTATAGGGCGGTATTCGCCGGAGCGATGCAGGACGGCGTCGATATCTTCTTCGGCACAAAACTGCACGCCGCCCGGACAGTCGAGTCCGATATGGCTGAGCAGTGCAACGGAATTGTTGGGCCTAACGTCGAATTCGGCGGCAATCGCTTTTCGTTGGTCCTCGCTGTCGGGTAGAAGGCCAAACAGGTACGGATTCATGACCTGTTGTCCGTATGTGCGATTTGATACGGGTATGTTGGTCGATAGGGCTGGGCCGTCATAGTCATGATCGTAGGTAAAGCTGATAAGACCGTTCTCATCTTGCGTGAGCGTTCCCGCAGGTACGCCGCAAATAATGGTTCGAAGTGATGTTCTGGCCATTGGCTATTTCCCTTCGGGCTTGGTTTGGTTAGATGCGTTTGCGGCAATCGAGACTCCGAGATTGGACATGGCGAAATCGGCGAAGACCTCGTCGTAGAGTGCGGATGTAAAGGGGGCATCTGCAAGAGCCGGAATGGCGGTACTACGACGGTTGCGATGATGAGGACGTTGAGTGTGATGGCGCCTGGGGATGCTGCGAGGCAGCGGATTGTCATGCGGGGCGTCGACTGGTCGCTCGTTTTTCGCTTCGCCGATATCCCCTTGAGCGGCGAGTGCCAGTCCAAGAGCATTGAAAATCGTCAGCAGCTTGTCGAGTCGAATACCCGTGGCATCGCCTAGCTCGAGCGATGCGAGCAGGCGTTCTGAAACACCGGCCGTTTTGGCGAGGGCGGCACGGGTGAGACCCTGAGCCTCGCGTGCCTGGCGCACGTAGATGCCAGCTTGGCGCGGTGTGGTGATGGGAAGGGTATTCACGGCAATCTCCTAACGTGCAGACTTTTGCATATCAGTATGACATGCAAAAGTCTGCACGAAAAGGCATTATGCAAAACTCTGCATGAGACTCCTACATTGACGTTGGCTTATGAGAGGCGTTTTTTATATCGCGAGAATCCCCAGATGCTCAAGTAAGATCTTAAGCCCGATGAGGATGAGCACGACGCCGCCCACGATGGTGGCGGGTTTTTCGTAGCGCGCGCCAAAGGTGTGGCCGATCACTACGCCGGCGACGGAGAAGATAAACGTTGTGACGCCGATAAGCGATACAGCGGGAACGATGTAAACCGAGAGCGCCGCAAATGAGATGCCCACGGCCAGGGCGTCGATTGAGGTGGCGATGGCGAGGATCAGGTACTCGCCTAGGTCAATCTTTTCGGCATCCTTGCTGTCGCCTTCATCCTCGTCCTCGGTAAAAGCCTCCCACAGCATTTTGCCGCCGATGAAGGCCAAAAGGATAAAGGCAATCCAATGGTCGATGGGGCCGATGATGCCCATAAACTGGCTGCCAAGCGCCCATCCGATCACGGGCATGCCGGCCTGGAAGCCGCCAAAGAACAGGCCGAGCACTACGGCGACCTTAAGGTTGATCTTCTTCATGCCAAGGCCCTTGCAGATGGATACGGCAAAGGCGTCCATCGAAAGGCCAATGGCGAGCAGCACGAGCTCTACGAGTCCCATGGTTTGGCTCCCTCCTTGCGGGCGAACCCGCGTGTACTTCTGACAGGGGAGCAACAAAAAAGACCCGTGGCGTACGCGCCGCGCGTACAACCACGAGTCTCGTTCATTAAGGCAAGCCAGACCGTGTCGGCCAGTATGTTGACTTGCCGCGCCACCGGAGGCGAACCCGGTCACGCGACTACTCCCTCATTCATGTGAATCCCGATGCTACCACATGAACAGCTCATTTGGGTTGAGGCTCTCAGCGGTGTTCGCTCATTCTGTAAGCATCGGATTTCGCGAGCGCCGCGGGGAAAAACCGTGAGAAACTATTTAGCGTTTATGGAGCGTATGCGATGGGAGCGATGCCTTGGATAAGAACGAGCTGCAAAAGCGTATGGAACAGGCCATCCGCCTGACGGCACCTGGTCAGCCGATCCGCACCGCCCTCGACATGATCATCGCCGGTCACCTGGGTGCCCTTATCTGCGTCGGCGACACCGAAAACGTGCTCGCTGCCGGTAACGACGGCTTCCCACTCAACATTTCGTTCACCTCGAACCGCCTGTTCGAGCTCTCCAAGATGGACGGTGCCATCGTTATCGACGGCGACCTCACCCAGATCCTGCGCGCCAACTTCCACCTCAATCCCGATCCCTCGCTTGCCACGAGCGAGACGGGCATGCGTCACCGCACTGCCGCTCGCATGTCTGTGCTCACCGATGCCATCGTGATCTCGGTCTCGGCCCGTCGTGCCGTCGTCAACGTGTACGTTCACGGCAAGAGCTATGAGATCCAGCCCGTCACCACCATCATGAGCTCGGTCAACCAGCTCGTCGCCACGCTTCAGACCACCCGTCAGTCGCTCGACCGCTCCCTGCTGCGTCTGACGGCCCTCGAGCTCGATGACTACGTTACGCTCGCCGATATCACCGGGATTTTCTCGAGCTTCGAGATCATGCAGCAGGCAAAGACTGAGCTTAAGGATTGCATTGTCAAGCTGGGCAACCAGGGCAAGCTCGTGCAGATGCAGCTCGAGCAGCTCGCCGGCTCCAGCATGGATACCGAGTACGACCTGATGATTCGCGACTATGCGAGTGATTCCTCCGAGGCCAATGCCGAAAAGATCCGCGCCAACCTGAGCCGTATGACGCCTAAGGACCTGTCCGACCCACAGCATGTGGCGGCGGTTCTGGGTTACGACGACCTGGACGAGGACTCCGTCATGACGCCGCTGGGCCTGCGCACGCTTTCGCGCGTGTCCGTCGTGCGCGACGGCGTGGCCGAGAAGATCGTCGACGAGTACGGCTCGCTGCAGGAGCTCATGGATGACATCAGTGAGGATCCGGAGCGCCTGGGCGACTTTGGCGTCAACAACCCTGCCATTCTTGCGGACTCCCTGTACCGCATGAAGGGCACCAAACAGGGGAACGCATAATGGCGCCCGTATGCGCCGTGGTCGTTGCCGGCGGCAGCGGCCAGCGCTTTGGAAATCCCGGCGGCAAGCAGCTCGTTAACGTGGCGGGCCGTCCGCTCATGAGCTGGTCCATCCGCGCGTTCGATCGTAGCAACAAGGTCGGCCACATCGTGGTGGTGTGCCCTGCCGAGCGCCGTGCCGAGATGCGCCGCCTGGCCATCGACCCGTTTGACTATGACACGCCCATCAGTTTTGCCGATGCCGGCGACACCCGCCAGGACTCCACCCGTGCCGGCGTGCATGCGGTACCGGCGGGTTTCGAATATGTCGCCATCCACGACGGCGCCCGTCCGCTCATCACGACCGAGGCCATCGATCATGCGGTCGACGTGCTCGTGAGCGACCGTGCTCTCGACGGTGTCGTGTGCGGTCAGCCCGCGATCGACACGCTCAAGATCGTCGATGGCGACAACATCGTCGAGACGCCGCCGCGCGAGCTGTGCTGGGCCGCGCAGACGCCGCAGATCTTTAGCGTCGACGCCATGAAGCGCGCTCACGCCGCTGCTATCGCCGAGGGCTTTATCGGTACCGACGATTCATCGCTGGTCGAGCGCATGGGCGGGCGCGTCCGCTGTGTCCAGAGCCCGCGCGATAACCTTAAGGTGACGGTACCCGAGGACCTGCGTCCCGTAACCGCGATTCTGCTTGGCCGCATGGCCGAGGGAGAGGACCTTCCCCATGTTCAGTAACCTGCGCATTGGCCATGGCTACGACGTTCACCGTCTGGTGGAGGGGCGTCGATGTATCATCGGCGGTGTCGACATTCCCTACGAGCGCGGCCTGCTGGGCCACTCGGATGCCGATGCGCTCGCGCACGCCTTGGCCGACGCCATTCTGGGCGCCTGCCGCGGGGGAGATATCGGCAAGCTATTCCCCGATACCGACCCTGCCTACGAGGGTGCCGATTCGATGGTGCTGCTCGCTCGCGTGATGGACTATGCGCGCGAGCTGGGCTTTGAGTTTGTCGATGCCGACTGCACCATTGCCTGCCAGCAGCCTAAGATCACCCCGCACCGCGATGCCATGCGCGCCAACCTTGCCCATGCCCTGGGCGTTGACGTCGAAAACGTGGGCGTTGCCGCCACTACGACCGAAAAGCTCGGCTGGGAAGGCCAAGGCGAGGGAATTGGCGCCTGGGCCGTCTGCCTGCTACAGAAAACCGTTAAGGAGTAACGAATGCGTATCTACAACAGCGCTACCCATAAAAAGGAAGAGTTCCAGCCCATCGAGTCCGGCAAGGTCCGCATGTACGTGTGCGGCCCCACGGTCTACGACAACATCCACATCGGCAACGCCCGCACGTTCATCAGCTTCGATGTGATTCGCCGCTGGCTCATCGCGAGCGGCTACGAGGTCACGTTCGCCCAGAACCTCACCGATGTCGATGACAAGATCATCAAGCGCGCCAACGAGCAGGGCCGTACGGCCGCCGAGGTCGCGACGGAGTTCTCCGACAAGTTCATCGGCGTCATGCGCGCCGCCAACGTGCTCGATCCCGATGTGCGCCCCCGCGCCACCAAGGAGATCGGCCCCATGATCGCCATGATCAAGACGCTTATCGAGCAGGGCCACGCTTACGCAGCCGATAACGGCGATGTGTACTTTGCCGTGCGCAGCGATCGCAGCTATGGTCAGGTCTCGGGCCGCAACATCGACGACCTTATGGTGGGCGCGCGCATCGAGGAGAACGAGGACAAGAACGACCCGCTCGACTTTGCCTTGTGGAAGGCCGCCAAGCCCGGCGAGCCCAGCTGGCCGAGCCCCTGGGGCGAGGGTCGTCCCGGTTGGCACACCGAGTGCGCCGCCATGGTGCATCGCTACCTGGGCACCCCGATCGACATCCACGGCGGTGGCTCGGACCTTGCCTTCCCGCATCACGAGAACGAGTGCGCCCAGGCTACCTGCGCCTGGCACCAGGGCTTCTCCAACACCTGGATGCACACGGGCATGCTGCTGGTCGACGGCGAGAAGATGTCCAAGTCGCTCGGCAACTTCTTTACGCTGGCCGAGGTGCTCGAGCAGCACTCTGCCGCGGCCCTGCGCCTGCTGATGCTGCAGACGAGCTATCGCTCGCCGCTTGACTTCTCCTGGGAGCGCTTGGAGGGTGCCGAGAACTCGCTCACGCGTATCGCCGGTACGGTCGAGAACCTGCGCTGGGCCGCGAACCATGCGACGGCCGATGCCGATGAGGCATCATCCGAGGCGTTTGCCGCCAAGGCCGCCGAGACCCGTGCCACCTTTAAGGAGTGCATGGACGACGACTTTAACACCGCCGGTGCCATGGGTGCCGTCTTTGGCTTTGTGACCGAGTGCAACCAGTACCTGGAGCAGGCGGGCGACGCTGCCGACAAGGCCGCCGCGCTTGCCGCCGCCGATACGCTGGTCGAGCTGCTCGATACGTTTGGCGTCGAGCTTCCCGAGCCTAAGGTCGAGTTGCCGCTGGGTCTGCTGGGTGTTGCTGCCGGCCTGGTTGCCTACACGGGTGACGACGTGGACGAGGCCGCTGCCAAGATTCTCGAGGCCCGCGCCGAGGCCCGCGCCGCCAAGAACTGGGATCTGGCGGATGCCATCCGCGACCAGCTCAAGGACCTCGGGCTGACGATCGAGGATACTGCCGCCGGCACCCGTATCAAATCTCTCTAATCCCCGCGGGTTTCCCAAGCACTCGACCGCCCGAGCCACGGCACCTTGCCTTTCAATCGTCGGGCATGACCTCAAGGTCTATGCCCTCCTCTTTCAAGGCAATCTGCCGCACCTCGGGCGGTCGGTCTATTTGTTTCGTTTGATAGTTGTATTTAGGAGGTCGCTTCATGGCCGATAATCGCAAGCGTGCACCGCGTGGCGGCAAGCAGGCTGCTTCTGGCTCGCGTCCGATTCGCCGCAATGACCGCGCCGCCGCCCCCAAGGCTCAGCGCGACCGCTCCCAGGCTGCGCGTCCGCAGCGCGAGCGTGGCCGCGAGGGCGTCCAGGCTCCCAAGGGTGAGTTTATCGAAGGTCGTCGTGCTGCCGCCGAGGCGCTGCGCACCGGTTTTCCCATCAAGTGTGCGCTCATTGCCGAGGGCGGGGAGCGCGATGCCGCCTTGTCGCGTCTGGTCGACGACCTCAACGCCGCGGGCGTTCGCATTAAGTATGTGTCGCGCGCGCAGCTTGATGCGCTGTCGAGCCATGGCGCCCACCAGGGCATTGCGCTCGAGGTGGGAAATTTCCCCTATGCCGATGTTGCCGATATTCTCGACCGCGCGGGTGACGGACCGGCGCTCGTCGTCGTGCTCGACCATGTGACCGACGATGGCAACTTTGGTGCGATCGTGCGCTCCGCCGAGGTCGTGGGCGCGGCGGGCGTCATCATTGCCAACAAGCGCGCCGCCGGTGTGACCGTTGGCAGCTACAAGACTTCCGCCGGCGCTGTCATGCATCTGCCTATTGCGCAGGTTCCCAATATCGCCCGTGCACTCGACGACCTCAAGGCCGCCGGCTTTTGGGTGGGTGGCGCCTCCGAGCACGCCGAGGGCAGCTGCTGGGACGCCCCCTTCGAGGGCCGCGTGGCGCTCGTCATGGGTTCCGAGGGCGACGGCATCTCGCGCCTGGTGCTCGAGAAATGTGACTTTTTAACCAAGCTTCCCCAGCGCGGCATGACCGAGAGCCTCAATGTTGCCCAGGCGACCACGGCGCTGTGCTTTGAGTGGCTGCGCCGCAACGCCGGCGAGCTTATGGGGGAGGAGTAGCGCATGTCCAAGAAGAACCGCGCCAAGTCCAAGGCCAAGCGCTTTGGCGAGGGCTCGGCCAAGCCGATTGTTTCGGCCGCGACCTACGGCGTGGGCGGCAATGCGTTTGCGCAGGCTATCGCCGACCCGGTCTCGACGGTGCACTCCAACAAGCCCGAGCTGCTGGTGGTCGACGGTTACAACGTGATCCACTGCACGCCGCGCTACGAAAAGCTCGTGTACGACCATTCCGACGATCCGTATTCCAGCGACGTTCACGATATGGCGCGCACCGCCCTCATCAACGACGTCGCCGCCTTTGCCCAGGGCCGCTACGAGGCCGTGATCGTGTTCGACGGCGCGGGCAATATCTCCAACGAGCGCCCCAACCTGCCGGCCCGCGGCGTTCGCATCGAGTTTTCGCCGACGGGCGTCTCTGCCGATACCGTGGTGCAGAAGCTCTGCATCGAGGCACGCGAGGAAGGCCGCGCGTGCTCCGTGGTATCGAGCGACGGCACGATCCAGGCTGTCGTCATGGGCAAGGGCGTCACGCGCATCTCGAGCCGCATGCTGGTGGACGAGATCAAACAGATCGATAACGACGTTCACGAGGCAGAGGAAGCTCCGCAGATCAAGATGACTCTGGGCAGTCGTTTGAGCCCCGATGCCCTGGCCAAGCTCAAGGCCCTGCGCGGGAGGTAGGGGAGCTGGCGGGGCGATGCTGTCTCGCTAACTCCATTCAGCGATGTCGATCATTCTTTCGAGGCGCCATGCTAGCGCCTCTTTTAGATAAGGTAGTCTCGCTGTAAGAGCGTCGTTTTTGGATAGGATTTCGATTGCCTCGTCAACGAAACCCTCGAGCTTGTCGTCGTCAAACCAGCTCATATCCTCAACAAGCAGCATTTGTTTCGCGGGGCTTGAATAAAACTGCGCGCTGGTAAAACTGTGCTCTCCTGCCTTAAGCTCCTCTAGAGAAACGTTGCACCAGAGCGATGAGCCTGAATCGAAGATGGGGGCAGGTCTGCAGGCTAGCGTGTTGACGTTTCGCACAAGGCCAAAGTTACGCCAATGACGGTCATAGTTGGCGATGATGTCGTCGCACACGATCATGCGGCCAAGGGCATCCTTGACGCCTGTTACCCCGAGCTTCTCGCAGTTTGCTACATATCGCTCGTAGTCGGTTAGTATTTCATCTGCGTTTGCATGCTGGTTTACATAAAACGCAGGGACATATTCTTCTTCGTCAGTTAAGAAGACATTGCATGTGCTCAAGGCGGAAGTACCCGCGCCTTCGAGCGAGTAAGGCACATAATCGCAGGCGTTTAGGATGCGACGGTGGAGTGCGGTCGCCACCATCTCGTTATAGGGTTCCTGGTTTAGATGCGCACCTGCCTTGTGGAGGATTCGACGGTCACCCTCGCATGTCCAGTACTTTTGAAGATTGCCGTCCGAGGTGTTGTCGGGCTTGGCAGCAGCTGCCTTGCCCTCTGGGGCGAAGGGTGCAATGGTTAGCGAGACGTCATCAAAAGCATTATTGAAGAAATTGATATCTTTCCACGCGAGACCGGAGTCTTGGGGCCTAATCCAATACTGGTCGGATAAGGAGAGGCCAAGATTTCGCTGTACGAGTTCATCGGGAACATCAACTGCGGCTTCTGCAAGCAGGGAGGCTAGCCCAATGCGTGCGAGCGGGATACCGCGGCCGCGCCACCAGATGCGGAAGGAGTCGAGCGATATGGGGCTATTAGGGCCAAATACTCCAATAGGGGCGTGGGCGTAATCGATGTCGGCACCGATGTGGGTAAAGTCTTTTCGCGATGTGCTGTAGACCAGCTGAGCGACCTCGTGCGTGCGATTCATGAGGGTGAACGCGATCTCGCTCTTACCGTGGCCGCGGCGGGGACGTCCCCCCGTTTTGGTCACGGAGCGGAGTCGCGTGTCGACGCTGTCTTTGTCGATGAGCCATACACCAGAAGCCTTGCGGGCATCAAGTGCTCCGTTTTTTATGAGCTCCTGCACCCTGCGCGGAGTGATGCCGAGCAGCTCGGCGGCTTCCTTGGTAGTAAGCATCACGAAACCCTTCGTCAAAACGAATAGTTTTATATATAGCAATTGTAATTAAAACTATTCGTTCTGACGAATAGTTTTGAGATTGAGGGCGAACCGACAGAAATGAACGGGCCTGGTACCTGTTGTTGCTGGTTTTTGCATATTTATATAACGCCGTGTGGCCTGTTGCGCCCCGTCCGTAATTCCTTTATTCTTAACAGGCTTCGCGCGAAAGCGCCAAGTGTGCCAGTGTGGCGCAACGGTAGCGCAACTGATTTGTAATCAGTGGGTTGCAGGTTCGATTCCTGTCACTGGCTCCATGAGAGTTTCGGGCTCTGTTCCTTGTGGGACAGGGCCCGTTTCTATTTATGTCGACATGTAAGTGGGTTTGACTCCCACCAAGCTTCAGGTTTGTCTCGATCTGTAACACGGGTGGGCTGAAAACCCTCCTTATAGTTACAGATCGAGACAATGCCAAAGGACGGCCGATAACGTCTCGATCTGTAACACGAAGAGGCTGAAAACCGTTCTAGCTGTTACAGAGTGAGACGTAAGCCGGGGTCGCCGCGTAGTATCTCGATCTGTAACAGATAGGAGAGGAATGACCCTCTTACTGTTACAGATTGAGATGAAAACGGTGAGGCCCCTGGTCTACTTGATTGCACCGGGGAAGCTCCGATCTCGACCTATATATAGGTGCAAATAGGCTGTTATCGAAGTTCTATTCTGAAGGTGTACTCTACTACACCAAAGTGTTACCTCGGGAAACGTCACCTCAGTATCCAAAACCACCGTCCTTCATATCCAAACTCAACAAAACCGCAGGTCAAAGGTATATAGATACGCCCGGCACCGTGTATCTAGAGGTTTTCGTTGACAGCCCCCAAGGTTGCATCGTATTATCTTTTTCGTTCGCGGGGGCGGCGGTCCAAAAGACCAAAGAACCTGCGGATACTTGAACGATTGGGAGTTTGCCCGAGTGGTTAATGGGGACGGGCTGTAAACCCGTTGGCTCTGCCTACATAGGTTCGAATCCTATAGCTCCCACCCGTCAAGTGCCTGTATAGCTCAGTCGGTAGAGCACTTCGTTGGTAACGAAGAGGTCACCAGTTCAAGTCTGGTTGCAGGCTCCATCCGGCGGTGTAGCTCAGTTGGTTAGAGCACACGGTTCATACCCGTGGCGTCACTGGTTCGAATCCAGTCACCGCTACCATAGGTAACACGGTGGCTTCTCAATAGTATGTTGAGAGGCCACTATGGTATAAAGGCAAAGTCCCGTCCGGGGACGACCTGTTTAGAGGAGGGCTTTATGGCCAAAGAGAAGTTTGAGCGCACTAAGCCGCATGTTAACATCGGCACCATTGGTCACGTCGACCACGGCAAGACCACGCTGACCGCTGCCATCACCAAGGTTCTCTCCGAGACCGAGGGCTGCAAGGCTGACTTCACTGCGTTCGAGAACATCGACAAGGCTCCCGAGGAGCGCGAGCGCGGCATTACGATCTCCGTCTCCCACGTCGAGTACGAGACTGCTGCCCGTCACTACGCTCACGTTGACTGCCCGGGCCACGCTGACTACGTCAAGAACATGATCTCCGGTGCTGCTCAGATGGACGGCGCTATCCTGGTCATCGCCGCTACCGACGGCCCCATGGCTCAGACCCGCGAGCACATCCTGCTCGCCCGTCAGGTTGGCGTTCCCTACATCGTCGTCTTCCTGAACAAGTGCGACATGGTCGACGATGACGAGCTCATCGACCTCGTCGAGATGGAGACCCGCGAGCTCCTCTCCGAGTACGATTTCCCCGGCGACGACATCCCCGTCATCCGTGGTTCCGCTCTGGGCGCTCTCGAGGGCGACGCCAAGTGGATGGACGCCATTCGCGAGCTCATGAACGCTGTCGACGAGTACATCCCGACGCCTGCTCGTAACAACGACCTCCCGTTCCTGATGGCCGTTGAGGACGTTATGACCATCTCCGGCCGTGGTACCGTTGCTACCGGCCGTGTCGAGCGCGGTGAGCTCAAGCTCAACGAGCCCGTCGAGATTGTCGGCATCAAGGATACCCAGAACACCGTCGTTACCGGTATCGAGATGTTCCGTAAGTCCATGGACTTCTGCGAGGCTGGCGACAACGTCGGTCTGCTGCTCCGCGGCATCAAGCGCGAGGACATCGAGCGCGGCCAGGTTCTCTGCAAGCCCGGTTCGGTTACCCCGCACACCAAGTTCACCGGTGAGATCTACGTTCTGACCAAGGAGGAGGGCGGCCGTCACACCCCGTTCTTCGATGGTTATCGTCCTCAGTTCTACTTCCGTACCACCGACGTTACCGGTACGGTCAAGCTCCCCGAGGGCACCGAGATGGCTATGCCTGGTGACCACATCACCATCGAGGGCGACCTCATCCACCCGATCGCCATGGAGGAGGGCCTGCGCTTCGCTATCCGCGAGGGTGGCCACACCGTCGGTTCGGGCATCGTCTCCACGATCATTGAGTAAATTAGCTCTTTGATATAGCTGACTTAGAGAACCCGGCACTTATATGGGTGCCGGGTTCTTTTCTGCAATGGATGTTGAGCCGTTGCTGGTGTCGAGAGGATCGATAATGGTCCTGGATGCACCGTCGATTAGATCTCGATGGCTTCATTGATGTGTTCCAAATATGAATGGATCCACCGAGAACCAATTGACTCGAGGTTTTCATTGACAGCACTTACGTGGAGCTGATAAAGTAACAACTCGTGCCCGTACGGGGCGGAAATGAAAGGTTCAGGATACATGCGTACTCTAGTTACTCTTGCGTGCACTGAGTGCAAGCGCCGCGACTATACGACCACCAAGAACAAGTCGACCATGCCTGATCGTATGGAGATCAAGAAGTATTGCCCCTGGTGCCGTCACCACACGCTGCACAAAGAGACTCGCTAGTCTCTAGTCATATACGCCAGTAGTTCAATTGGTAGAGCATCGGTCTCCAAAACCGAGTGTTGAGGGTTCGAGTCCTTCCTGGCGTGCCAGTCATTATTCCGTAAGCTCCCACTTGGGGGCTTACGGTTTACTCATGTATAAGCGCATTGCGCGGAGGTAACCCAAATGGCCAACAAGAAGAACAAGAAGAAGGCACAGCAGCCGGCACCTGCCAACAACGCTGCCGCCAACTCCAAGGTTGAGGCCAAGAAGGCCGTTGCCAAGAAGAGCGAGAAGGCTGCGAAGTCTAAGAAGAACGAGAAGCCTGGTTTCTTCGCCCGCACCAAGAAGTATTTCGCTTCGGTGAAGTCCGAGATGAAGCGTGTCACGTGGCCCGATAAGAAGGAGCTCATGAACTACTCGGTCGTCGTTTGCGCTTCTCTGATCGTCGTCGGCGTCGTCATCGCTCTGCTCGATGCTGGCTTTGGCGAGGCTCTTGCTCTGTTCTCTGGATTGAGGGGCTAAACCATGTCTAAGCGTTGGTACGTCGTTCACACTTACTCTGGATACGAGAACCGCGTTAAGTCCGATCTTGAGCATCGCATCGAGACCATGGGCATGCAGGACCGTATCTTTGATATCGAGATTCCTATGGAGCGCGTCACCGAGATCAAAGAGGGTGGCAAGCGCGAGACCAAGGATTCCAAGATCTTCCCGGGTTATGTCCTGGTCCGCATGGAGATGGATGACGATGCTTGGACGTGTGTTCGCAACACGCCTGGCGTCACCGGTTTCCTGGGCGGCAACGGCAAGCCCGCTCCGCTTTCCCGTGACGAGTACAATAAGATGACTCGTCGTCCCGGTAAGGGCGATTCGCCCAAGCGCACCTCGGTTGATATTCAGGTCGGCACGTCCGTCCGCGTCACCGATGGCCCGCTTACCGACTTTGATGGCAAGGTCTCCGAGGTTAACACCGAGGCTGGCAAGCTCAAGGTCACGCTGATGATCTTTGGCCGCGAGACGCCGGTCGAGCTCGACTTTAACCAGGTCGCTGTCATCGCTTAAGTTTTTGTCCGTTCGCGCGAGCGTGCTTCTTCTGTGACTGCTCATCTCAGGAGTGCTTCTAACACGTGCGTGCTTACGATATAGCAAGTACTTCACACTCGTGATTCGAAAGGAATGACCATGGCTGAGAAGAAGGTTGCCAACGTCATTAAGCTCCAGATTCCTGCTGGTGCAGCTAACCCCGCTCCTCCCGTCGGCCCCGCCCTGGGCGCTGCTGGCGTGAACATCATGCAGTTCTGCCAGGCCTTTAACGCCGAGACGCAGGACAAGAAGGGCGACATCATCCCCGTTGAGATCTCTGTCTACGAGGACAAGTCCTTCTCCTTCATCACCAAGACCCCGCCGGCGGCTCACCTCATCAAGAAGGAGCTGAACCTCAAGTCTGGTTCCGCTAAGCCCCAGGCCGACAAGGTTGGTCAGCTCTCCCAGGAGCAGCTCACCAAGATCGCCGAGATCAAGATGCCGGACCTCAATGCCAACGACATTGACGCCGCCAAGAAGATCATCGCCGGTACCGCCCGTTCCATGGGCGTCACCATCGCTGAGTAGCGATTTCTTTAGGTAATGACGGGTGCTCCGACCGGGGCGCCCGTTAAATGTGTGCAATAGGGCACACGATACGATGTGGGAGGGCTCACGCCCGTTTAACCACAGGAGGTAATGCACATGGCTAAGCATGGTAAGAGCTATAACGCCGCTGCCGAGAAGATCGACCGCGCCACGCTCTACACCCCCCTTCAGGCTGCCAAGCTCATCAAGGAGCTCGACACCGCCAAGTTCGACGAGACCGTCGAGGCCCACTTCCGTCTGGGCATCGATACTCGTAAGGCTGACCAGAACATCCGTGGTTCCATCTCCCTGCCCCACGGCACCGGCAAGACCGTTCGTGTTGCCGTCTTCGCCGAGGGCGAGAAGGCCCGCGAGGCCGAGGCCGCCGGCGCCGACATCATCGGTTCCGACGAGCTCGTCGCCCAGATCCAGAAGGGCGAGATCAACTTCGACGCCGCTATCGCTACGCCGAACATGATGGCCAAGGTTGGCCGCATCGGTAAGATCCTTGGTCCCCGTGGCCTCATGCCGAACCCCAAGCTCGGCACCGTGACCATGGACGTCGTCAAGATGGTTTCCGAGCTCAAGGCTGGCCGCGTTGAGTACCGCGCCGACCGTTACGGCATCTGCCACGTGCCCCTGGGCAAGAAGTCCTTCTCTGAGCAGCAGCTCGTCGAGAACTACGCTGCCCTGTACACCGAGATCCTGCGCGTCAAGCCCTCTTCTGCTAAGGGCAAGTACGTCAAGTCCATCTCCGTGTCTTCCACCATGGGCCCTGGCGTCAAGGTCGATCCCGCTGTCCAGCGCGACTTCCTGGCTGAGTAACTTTTAGTTACTGCCTGAGCAAAGCAAGCATTGCTAAAGAAACCTGGTTCTGCCCTGCGCAGGACCGGGTCTCTTGCTTTTGAGTCAACGAAACCACCACGAAGGGGACAGGCACCCTTGTGGTGGTTTTACTTGTGTTGTACTTTAGCGCGATGTAGTACTACCCGAGGCCGAAGGGAGCCCAACATGTTTAAGAACACGCAACAGCTCCTAGGCCTAGCGCTACTAGATTGGATAGCGCGCTAGGGTTGTAATCTCGCTATAACGATTTGTTGTACCCGGGTGCGCTATCGTCTGCCGCTTTCAGGCGTGATGAGCGACACGGGTATTTTTCTATCTCTAGGCCTTCTCTCTCTCCTGAAAGCCATCTGTCATAAAACGGTCAATCAGGAGGAACATATAAGCCGCAAAATCACAATCTTTGACGCCACCCTGTGCGACGGTGAGCAGTCGCCGGGCGCCAGCATGAATACCGAGGAAAAGCTCTTCATCGCCCGCCAGCTGGTGCGCATGAACGTGGACGTTATCGAGGCGGGCTTTCCCATCTCGAGTCCTGGTGACTTTCGCTCCGTACAGGAGATTGGCAAGATTGCGGGCGACCGATGCACGGTATGCGGCCTGACGCGCGCTGTCGACAGGGATATCGAAGTGGCTGCAGAGGCGCTCAAAACGGCCCAGAGGCCCCGTATCCATACAGGGCTGGGTGTGAGCACCAGTCACCTGCGCGACAAGCTCCATATGACTGAGGAAAGGGCAATTGAGTGAGCGATCCATGCCGTCAAACATGCTCGCAAGTTCGTTGACGATGTTGAGTTTTATGCCGAGGATGCCGGCCGCTCCGATCAGGAGTTTCTGGTGCGCATTATCGAGGCGGCCGTAAAGGCCGGTGCCACGGTCGTGAACATCCCCGATACGATGGGCTACAACATGCCGTGGGACTTTGGCGCCCGCATCCGTGACCTGCGCGGGCGCTGCGGGTGCGGCCGGTCAGCGTGCGGTCGACGTGATGGAGTATCGCGAGTACGAGATTGAGCGCATTGCGCGCCAGGCATTTGAGGCGGCGCGCAAACGTCGCGGCAAGGTGACGAGCGTTGATAAGCGCAACGTGCTGGAGACGAGCCGCATGTGGCGCGAGATCGTGCATCGCGTGCAAGACGAGGAGTACTCCGACGTGGAGCTTGAGGACCTGCTCGTCGACAACGCCGCCATGCAGCTCATCAGTCGACCGGCAGACTTTGACGTCGTGGTGACGGAGAACATGTTCGGCGACATCCTGTCCGATGAGGCGGCTCAGATTACCGGATCGCTCGGTATGCTTGCCTCTGCCTCGCTGGATGATGGCGTATCGCTGTTTGGGCCGAGCGCTGGCAGCGCTCCTGACATCGCGGGGCTCGGCGTGGCCAATCCGCTGGCTCAAATCTTGTCGGTGGCGATGCTGCTGACCTACGCGCTCGACATGGGCGAGCAAGCCGCGTGGATCGAGAGCGCCGTGGCGCGCGTGCTCGACGAGGGCTGGCGCACCCGTGACATCGCCGATGTCAACACCCCGGCAGATAAGATCCTCGGCACCACGACGATGGGCGACAAGGTCGTCGCCGCGCTGTAGGCGATGCCGATTCAAGCTGTCAAATATCTCAATCTGTAACATCTAAGGGGCAAAATCGTTCCTACCTGTTACAGATTGAGATTTTCGGCTGAGCATCCGTGGTCTGTCTCGATCTGTAACAGCTAACCGATTATTTGGGCCCTACCTGTTACAGATTGAGACAAACCGTTGGGACAGGTCGGACGAGTCAGCAAAACCACCACAAAGGTGCCGGTCCCCTTCGTGGTGGTTTTTAGCGCAACGAGGTGTTCCCAGCCGACCATACGGGCGGCCTTGCGCTCACGCTGCTCGATGACAGCGCATCTTTAGACGCGAAGTGCGGAACCGGGTGCATATACGAGCCGCGTAGCGTTACGAATTCATGGGAATGACCGTATCGCCAATTTGTACGCTTGCAATCTTGTCTGTGTCACAAACTTGCGAGAACGGCCAGGTCTTGTGGACATCAGTGGTGCCGTTATCCAGTTTATTTGCGAAATAGCCGCTGTGGCTGGTTGCGTCCTCAACATGACCGTCTTTGAACGTCACGATGAGGGGTATGTTGCCAACGGCATCCATAGACTCCTCCATGTTTTGAGACATCTTGCCGCTGTTGTTGTCGTGTTCGATGGAACGATCTATGTTGTAGCGGACTGAAACGCCAACGCAGGATACGGTGGCCTCTTGAATCGTCGCCTTGGTGCCGTTAAAGTTGACCGATTTGGGCGCGGGAATCGTAACGGATGTATCTTCGTAATTCAGCTGGAACTTAAGATCCCATGGGCCCGTAAGTATTTTCTTATACTCGGGAAGCTCTTTGCCAGCACGTGGCACAACGAGAGAGTTGATATGCGTGCGGACGGTCCTGCCCATAAGGCCGGGTGATTCAACGCTGAACTGTGCAAAGTATTGAATGCTGGAGTCATTGGGGTTCTTGTCAATGAGCCATGATTGGCCTTGGCCGCCATGCTCGCCATCAACGTATACGTTTCCATCGACACTTCCGGCGATAGTTCCGTTCTCGCCCGGCTCGGAAAGCTTTTTCAGGGCAGCGGGATCGTCGAACGTAAGCGTATAGGCGATGGTAACCATATCCTTGTCGCCCATGATGGCGTCGGCGGTCACGGTGACTCCGTTGTTGGAGCAGCTAGCACCGACGGGCCGGCCAATACGGTCGATGATCTCGGTTTGAGAAGCAGGTCCGTCAAAGATGTCGGAAAGCATGTCAGAAGGAAGCGGCAGGACGCCTGTTGCCATAGCCGTGCCAGCGCCTCCAATGACGATAGCGAGGACTGCCGTTACAGCGGCAATGCGAGCGACTGTTCTTACGGGATGGCGGGCGATGCGCGGCTTGCGTCGCGTGCCATTAAAGTTGCTTTGAGCGGTCGCCGCATCGCTTGAGGCGACGGACTGAGCAATCGAGTTTGCCATGTGCTGCTTCGCATTATCGGTAAACGAAATGTGCTCCAGGGCGTGGCGATAGTCATTCGAATTCGTAGTCATTGTGGTCTCCTTTCAAGGAAAGCCGAAGTGACGCACGTCCGCGGCTAAGGTGCTGGGCGGTTGCAGCTGGCGTCGCGTGAACGGCGTCTGCGATTTCCCTGATGCTCATGCCTGCGTAGTAGTGCAAAAAGATGGCGATGCGCTGTGCTTGAGGCAGGGCCGTGACAGCGGAAAGAATGGCGCAGTCGCGTTGCGCGAATTCTTGCTCGGTATGTGTTACGGGTGCGCAGAAATCGGGGAGCGAATCGAGGTCGACAACCGGGTGATTCGCGTGCGTACGGCCGATATCGCGACATGCGTTCAGTGCGACTCGGATCACCCAAGCACGTTCGTGTTCGAGCGAGTCGAACGGTTGAGTGCGTTGGAGAATCTTGATCAGCGTGTCCTGGCAGATGTCTTGAGCGTCGTCAGCGGATCCAAGGGCCGAATAGCACAATCGAAGGATGAGGTCGGAATACGTGTCGACCAAGCGCTTTGCTTCCCGCTCGATCTGATCGGCATCGCATCGGAGCGTGCTATTGCGGTTACGGCGTGCAGGCATAGTGTCACCTCCAATTGGTCGTGGTGGATATAGGGAAGGCGTCTCGCGAGGTCCCTCTACATACAACACGGTCGAGACTGCATAAGTTGACAAAAAAAGACGGCACGTGAGCGCCGTCCTTACAAAACAATGAGTGTTCTCGTTAATTACACAAGCACCGTGATGGACAGGTCGGACGAGTCAGCAAAACCACCATAAAGGTGCCTATCCCCTTCGTGGTGGTTGTTGGCAGTTACCAGGGGGTTCTGGCGGTTGAAGACTCGATTGCTTCGTGGCGTTTGAGCTCGCGGCGCATGGTTTGCGAGTTGAGCCAAGCGGCCTTCCAACCGCGCGTGGGGTAGCGCGCCTCGTCAATTTCGATCTTGGTATAGCCGCAGGCGTTGACAATCTGCGTTCCGCATGGGTGTTGGCGCTCGCGTTGAAAGTTGGGGCCGTAGCTTTGGTGCACATGCCCGTGAATCATATAGTCGGGACCCCAAGACTCAAGAGCCGCATTAAAGCACTCGAATCCTCGATGCGGCAGGTCGTCCAGGTCGCCCATGCCTGCGACGGGTGCATGGGTAAGTAGAATATCGCATCCGTCTACCAGTGCGATTTTTCGCGATAGCTTGCGCATGCGTTTTGCCATCTCGCGCTCGGTATACATGTTCGCGCCGTCGCGGTAGCGCATGGAACCGCCCAGACCCGCAATGCGAATACCTCGGTACACATATACGCTGTCCTCAACACAAATGCACCCGCCCGGTGCATGGCGCGCGTAGCGGTCGTCGTGGTTGCCACGAACGTACACAAGCGGTTTGTTGATGACAGTGACCAAAAACTCAAGATAGTCCGGATCCAGGTCGCCTGCGGATAGAATCAGGTCAACGTCCTCAAAGCGCTCCTTGCGAAAACATTCCCACAGGCAGCGCTCCTCTACATCGGCAATGGCTAGGATATTCATAGGGCACGGACCTCCGGCTCGTTATCGAGCTGCGGAATCGAGCCTATAACGTTGTCAGCCAGCCAGTTCATCTCGACAATCTGCGCGCTCGGCAGTGGGGGAAAGCCCTCGATCTGCACCACGCCGTCTTGGCTATGAAGCTCGCCGCCAAATGGATTGATGGAGCCCTCGACGATGCCATTGCGGAGCAGCTGCACCAGTTTGCGCGTCTGATAGGGCAGGCCCGGAGCGTAGCGAATGTCGATGACGCCCGAGCTCATGCCATACCAGTAGTTGACGGCGCGAACCTGGCTGTCGTCACTGGTCTCATCCCAGGTGCCATGCAGCAGGCTTCGCACGATAAGCTCGTAGTATCGGCCCCAGTTCCAGACCGGCATGGCGATGCCGACGACCTTGCCATCGACCAGGCGGTGGAGTCCGTAGGCCGTAGGGTCTACGAGCGACTTTGACATGTCAGCGCCGGTCATGACGCTCACGCCTTCGCGGCACATGGCCTCGGCAAGGCCTCCGGCGGGCACATCGCCCCAGGTCAGGATAATTTGCGCGCGGGGGTCGAGCAGCGAGGCGCCAATCGCAAAGGCGTTGATCTCGCTAAGCGCGCCCGAGGCGAAGACCGACGCGTGGTAGCCGATACGGTGGTTGTCCGCCATACTGGCGGCAAGGGCGCCCAGGAGGAACTTGGCCTCGTACATCTTGCCAAAGTACGAACGGACGCTTTGGTGGGGAAGGCCGATAGAGCAGTTAAGGAATCGCACCTGTGGATACTCAACGGCAGCTCTGAGCGCGTATTCCATCAGGCGGTGCGAGGTCGAGAAGATGACGTTAGCTCCATGTTTGACAGCCGTTTCCACGGCGGCGTAGAACACGTCCGGATTGTGACAGTCTTCGAACGCCTCGGTGCGCACGATACCGCCAAAATGCTCATCGAGATACTGACGCCCTTGGTCGTGCAGGCTGTCCCAGCTCGACGTCGCACAGGGGAACTCATGGATAAAGGCGATGCGCAGAGGGTTGGCCGCCGAGTAGACGGTCTTGCCCATAAAGAAGTTGAGCACGCCGGAGGTGGACTTGGCGGGCGCCTCTTCCTCATCGACACTCGGTGCCTCGACAAGATCGACCTTCTCCTCATCACTTTTGCCGGCAATGACCAACTCGCGCCAAATCTTGCACAGGCGGTTTACGACGATATCCGTCGGCGTGTCCAGCAAGCGGTCTTGGTTGTACACGTTGAGGTAAACGAGCATAGCGTCGGCGGGCGTAATGTCCAGATGGTCGCCGCCGGCGCGCAGGTAGGCGCGCTTAAAGAGCAGGAAGGTGTGGCGCAGGTAGTCGACCTTTTTCTGCGGCCATTTTTCGATAAGGTTCTGACCGAGCATCTTGGCGAGCGTCTCGTAGCTTCCCTCACGCGAGAACTCGATCTCGTATAGGGGGCAGACGCGCCAAAACGCGCAGAACTCGCCATAGAGGCGGCTTTCGACGGAATCCCATTTTCCGGGGTAGAGGCGGGTGACCTTGGCCGAAACCGTCGGGGCGTCCAGGAATTTGAGGACGCTGACGCGCTTGTTGCCCTCTTGGACGTAGAACCGATGCATGAACTCGGTGACGATGATGGGGTCGCGATAGCCCTCGGTCACCTGGATGTCGTAGAGGTTGGACCACTTGCGGGCGAACTCGGTGCTAAATGGCAACAGGGGCATAAAGTTGCACGAAAAGGCAGACTGACGGCCCTTGGTAACCGTGCCGACGACCATTTCGAGCGGAATATCCCGCAGGCCGACGCTCTCTCGCTGACCTAAGGGGAGCTGGGCAACCAAGCTGTCGAGGTCCGTAAGGTACGGGTGCTCGCTTTGGCTGATGGCGCGACGGCGTCCCTGCTCGCCGCGCTTGCGTGCTTGACGATAGGCCTCTTCCATGGTGTCTACTCCCTTAGTCGTTTAAACAACGATATGAACCATGGTACCACGATGCGAAACTACCACAAAGGTGCCTGTCCCCTTTGTGGTAGTTTAGGCGATGATGGGGGCGATGGCACGAATGCAGGCGTCGGCTGCCGTGAAGGTGGTGCTATCGTCGCTGACGATAAAGATGATTTTGCCCTTGACGCCAAAGTCGCCGATCTCGCTAAAGAGCACGTACGGCTCCTTGTCAAAGCCAGAGATGGGAAGCACCGCGGCCTTGGTGGCGTCGGTAAGCTCATCTGCCAGCGCGTCCAGCGAGGCCCACTTAGACGTGTCCTTTACGGCAACGGGCACGGCCACGCGCCCAAAGGGCATCAGATGCACGAGCGTGTTCTTGGAGATGTTGGAGTTGGGCACAATGATGGTCTGCCCGCAGGCGTCCTCGATGGTCGTGTGGCGCCAGGTGATGTCTTGGACCACGCCCGACACGCTGCCGACCTCGATATTGTCGCCGGGCTTGATGATGCCCATGAAGGTCACCTGCATACCGCCGATAAGGTTCGACAGCGTGTCCTGAAAGCCGAGCGAGATGGCGATGCCGCCGACGCCAAGAGCGGCGACGAGGGCGTTTGCATTAATGCCAAAACAGTTGTCGAGGATAAAGCTGCCGCCGATCATCCAGATGACGGCGCGTGTGATGTTGATGAAGATGCTCGATGCTGGGAGCGGGTTATCATCGCGGTTAAGCAGGTGGTGCAGGGTCTTGGACGCGATTTTGGCGGCAACGGCGGTGCCGATGGCCAAGATACCGGCCCAGATGATGTTGTGGACCCATCGTTGTGCAAAGAAATGAAGAATCGGCTCAAACAATTCCATGTAGGGAAACCTCCTAATGATCGTCCAACCATGATACCCACCAAAAAGCCCGTCCGATCACATTGGACGGGCTTCTGCGCTCGATATAAGGTTTACGCGGCGGGGCTGCAAGGCCCGGTGGTGTAGCTTAGCGTCGACGCTTCCAGATAATGCCGAGCATGATGACGATGATGCCGCCGATAAGGCACGCGCCAACTACTGCCAGCGTGCGGTCTCCCGTTGCGGCGAGCTTACCGGTCGTCTTCTTGGTGATGACCTTCGTGGTCGCCGTGTCCGTCTTAGGCGAGGGCTTAGGCGTCGGGGCCGGTGTGGGCGTGGGGTCCACGGCTGCGGAGCCGAAGCTGATGGTGCCGGCGAGCCCGGCCATCTTGCTCTCCCAGCCGTTCTGCCCAATCAGCGCCCTTAGCGCTGACTCGCAGGTACCCCACTCGGTGTGCTTGATGGCGTTTGCGAAAGTGGGAAAGTCAGTCGTGTTGGTGATGATGTAGTTGTTGGTGGCGACGGTATAGGTCTTGGCGGGGTCGAGCGTGCTGCCATCCTTGGTGAGCGTGGCACTCACGATGCGCTTTCCTTCGGACTGCGTCCAATCGATTGTCACGTTGATGCCGCCGAAGGAAAGGACACTGCCGGAGTCGTCGCGCCACTTGTACATGTCTTGCGCCTCCTGCTCGGTGTGGCCGGCCGCCACGTAGGCTTGCTGAAGCTCGTAGCTGTGATTGCACTCGTCGCTGATCTGCAGCGAGTGCTCGAGCGCTGCGAGGAAGTCAGCACCGGTCATGGTCCAGGTCTCCACGGTGTTGCCGTAGGGCGAGATGGCGATGACGTTGCCGGCGGTCACATCGCCCGCAGTGATGCCGCCGCGGATGCCGCCAGCGTTTTCGATAGCGAGGTCCGCGCCCGTCAAGGCAAGATAGGAGCCGCAAATCACGTGGCCGATGGTCTGGGCCTTGGTGGTATCGCCCTCCTTGCTGGGGCGGAAATCGGTGGTGCGCACCATTTCCCAACCATGTGTGCCTGCGGCGTCTTCGCCGTAGAAATAGTTGGTGGTGGATGTGCCGAGCACCTTGTTCGATTCGTTTTCAAAGGCCTCGTCGAGCGGCTTGATCTTGTTGCGGACGTCTTCAAGGCGGCTTTGGTAGTCGGAGCCCTTGTCGGGGTCTGCCAAAAGGTCGTTGACGTTCTTGGCGGTGTAGAGCTTCTCGTCGCTGCCGTCTGCAGGGATCGTGACCGTGTCATCGTCGGTCGTCTCGGTGCCATTCGTGTCGTATTTGTACGGAATGGAAAGCAGCCCCACCTCGGCAAAGGCGCTGCCTGCCTCGACAACGTGGATCGTCTTGCCGTCGGCTCCCGTCACCTTCTCGTTAAGGTTGATGTGCTCGTGGCCTGCGATAAGGGCATCGACGCCGGCGAGTTGTGTGGCAAAGGCCTTGGCGTTGAGCGCATGCGCGATACACACAACAACATCGCAGCCCTCCTTGCGCAGCTGCTCTGCCTCGGCATTGATGGCGTTTGCGGCACTCGAGAACGACGTACCCGCGACCAGGTCTGCGCGCAGCGAGGAACCTAGCGACTCATCCATGGCTCCGATGACGCCGACCTTAATCTTGTAGTTAAACGTGGAACTGTCCTCGCCGTCCTTCCAAGTGCGGTTGAGCGTCTTGGTGATGCTCGAGCTCCATACGCCGTTCGAGGACGTTGCGTTCGCGCAAAGCATGGCGAAGGGCGTGCTAGTGGTGCTGGAGCCGGTCATGGTGCGGAGCTTGTCCGCGCCGTAGCTCCAGTCGTGGTTGCCTGGCGTGGCCGCGTCGTAGCCGTCGGCGTAGAAGGTGTCCATGAGCTCGGCGATGCTCTTGCCCTCGCTCATGGTGGCGAAGGACTGTCCGTGGAAGGTGTCGCCCGCATCGAGCAAAAGATCGGGGGCGCTGTTTTGGGCGCTATAGAGAACCGCCAGTCCATCAAAGCCCACAGTGCCGGTGCCCTTGCTTGCGTTGTAGCTGTACTTGAAGCTGCCGTGGATGTCGTTGGTGTGCATGACGGCCACGGAGCCGTCAATAGCGGCGGGCAGGTTCCCCGCGAAAGCGAGGCTTGGGACGCTTGCGAGCGCGCCGGCAAACAACGTGGCGGCTAACGCAAGGCGGGGGAGTCTTTTCATGGCAGTCTCCTTAGTCCTTAGCCAGAATGTCTGGTTGAATATCGGATTATCGACATAATATGCGAAAACCGCCGCAAGGGCGTCTGTCCCTTTGCGGCGGTTTTGACGTTTGCACAGATAAAACCTGCCAAAATAAACCTGTCCCTTATTGGCAGGTTTTAGCTCAGCAGCATGCGGTCGTTGGCGAGCTCGCCGCCCGAGACCTCCTCGAACTTCTGCAGCAGGTCGGCGACGGTGAGCGACTTCTTCTCGTCGCCCGCCACGTCGTAGATAACGTGGCCCTCGTGCATCATGATCAGGCGATTGCCCAGACGGATGGCGTCATTCATGTTGTGCGTGACCATGAGCGTGGTCAGGTGGTTCTCGTCGACAATCTCCTCGGTCAGATTGAGCACCTTAGAGGCGGTCTTGGGGTCGAGTGCCGCGGTGTGCTCGTCGAGCAGCAGCAAGCGCGGCTTGGTGAGCGTGGCCATGAGCAGCGTGAGTGCCTGGCGCTGGCCACCCGAAAGCAGGCCGACCTTGGCGTTGAGGCGCGTGTCCAGGCCAAGGTCCAGGCGCTTGAGCAACTCAACGTACTCGTCCTTCTCGGCCTTGGTGACGCCCCACGAAAGGCCGCGACGCTGGCCGCGACGCTTGGCGAGGGCCAAGTTCTCGGCAATCTGCATGTCGGCTGCGGTGCCGCGCATGGGATCCTGGAACACGCGGCCCAGGTACTTGGCTCGCTGCGACTCGCTCAGGCGCGAGATGTCGGTGCCGTCGAGCTCGATAACGCCCGAATCGAGCGGATATACGCCGGCAATCATGTTGAGCAGCGTGGATTTGCCGGCGCCGTTGCCGCCGATCACAGTTACAAAGTCGCCGTCGTTGAGGGTAAGGTCGACGCCGGTGAGCGCGCGCTTCTCGGTGACGGTGCCCTTGTTAAAGGTCTTCTTGACGTGCGAGAGCTTAAGCATCTGCCTCATCTCCCTTCGTGTAGGAGCTGCGGAGCTTATAGCGCTCCCAAACCACGGGCACGCACAGGGCCACGGCGACAATCACAGCAGAGAGCAGTTTCATGTCGTTGGCGTCCATGCCCAGCTGCAGCACGATGGCGCGGATGAGGAAGTACACCACGGAGCCAAAGACGGCGGAGGCCAGACGGACGGAGAACTGCGTGAGACCGCCGGGCAGCAGGCGGCCGAGCACCTCGCCGATGACGATGGCGGCAAGACCGATAACGATGGCGCCGGTGCCCATGCCAATGTCGGCATACTTCTGGCTCTGGCAGATGAGCGCACCCGAAAGGCCAATGAGGGCGTTGGAGAGCACGAGGGCGATCATTTTGGTGGTGTTGGTGTTAACGCCCAGGGCGCGGATCATGTACTCGTTGTTGCCGGTGGCACGCAGTGCCGAGCCGATCTCGGTGCCAAAGAACCAGTACAGGATGGCGACGATGGCCACGGCCAGCACGATGCCTAGGATAATGGCAACAGTGGACTGCGGCAGGCCCGTCATGTTGCTGACGGATGAGAAGATAGTGCCCTTGGCAAGGATGGGCGTGTTGGACTTGCCCATGATGCGCAGGTTGATGGACCACAGACTGATCTGCGTAAGGATTCCGGCGAGGATTGCGGGAATCTCAAAGACGGTGGTCAAGATGCCCGTGACGGCGCCCGCGATGGCGCCGGCGCACATGCCGGCCAGCACGGCGAGCAAGGGGTCGACGTTATTGTTGACGATGAGTACGGCGCAGACACAGCCGCCGAGGGCAAAGCTGCCGTCGCAGGTCATATCGGGGATGTCGAGCAGGCGGAACGTGATAAACACGCCAAGCACCATAATGCCCCAGAGGACGCCCTGCGAAACGGCGCCCTGCAATGCAATGAGCATGCTTCATACCTCCTAGGATAGGGTGGACACGTGATTTTCCATAATAGCGGTACCAATGCATAAAAGAGCTGCGGACGGATGTTTTGTCTCATCCGAAACAAGCAGGGCGAACGCCGGTCTTTAGCGTTCGCCCCAAGGACTCAGATATTGAATAACGCGGCTGTGGCGCGCGTGCGGGCCCTAGACGCGTTACCGCGCATGGCGCTACTCGTCCAGAGCGGAAAGGTCGATGCCTAGGGCCTCGGCCATCTCGTCGTTCTTGACGACGACCAGGTCCTTGCTCGAGAGGTGCTTGATCGGCATATCCTCGGGCTTGGCCTCGCCCTTCAGGATCTTAACGGCCATCTCGCCCGCGGCGTAGCCCAGGTCCTTATAGTTGATGGAGAGGGTGAACAGGCCGCCGGCCATGCACATACCCTCCTCGCCGGTCACGAAGGGGAGCTTATTCTCCTTGCAGATCTGGCCGACCTGCGAAGCGCCCGCGGCGATGGTGTTGTCAGTGGGGGAGTACAGCGCGTCGACCTTGCCCACGGCAGACTCGACGACGGACTGAATCTCGTTGGAGCTCGAGACGGTGAAGTCAGTGTACTCGAGCCCCAGCTTGTCGAGCTCCTTCTTGGCGGCCTTGATCTGGACGTCGGAGTTGGACTCGGCGGTGCAGTAGAGCAGGCCGACCTTTTTAACGTCGGGCAGGACCTTCTGCATCATCTCGAGCTGCTCGGCGACCGGGGTGAGGTCGGAAGCGCCCGTGACGTTGGTGCCGGGCTTGTCGTTGTCCTGGACCAGGCCGGAGGCGGCGTAGTCGGTGATGGCACAGCCCACGATGGGGATATCGGCCGTGGCGCCGGCGGCAGCCTGCGCGGCGGGCGTGGCGATGGCATAAATCAGGCTGACGTTGTCGCCCACAAACTTGTCGGCAATGGACTTACACGTGGACTGGTCGTTCTGGGCGTTCTTCTGGTCGATCTTGACCTTAAGGCCGCTCTCCTTGATGGCCTTGACAAAGCCATCGTTGGCGGCGTCGAGTGCGGAGTGCTCGGTGAGCTGCAGAACGCCGATGGTGTAGTCGGAACCGGCGGCAGCAGAGCCGGAACCAGAGTTGCCGCCGCATCCGGCGAGCGGGGCGAGCGCGAGCAGGCCAGCGGAGACCAGAAGGCTCCTGCGGCTGATGGTGATGTCCTTCATATCATTACCCCCAGTATAAAAATGGCTGGAAACACTGCACTGGGACAAAGTGCAAGTGGGACTATAGTAGCGCTGATGTCCATTTTTACAACAGCCTGGCGGGTTTTTTAATACAGAATCGGATGGGCGGTACGGGTAGTCGAATGGGCGGCGGAGGGTCTTATGCGGCGGAGGAGGCATCGTCCTCGTCCAGGGCGGCGAAGAGCTTCTTGCCGTCGAGGAGACGTGTGGTGACGTTTCTCATTCGGCCGATCTCTACGGTACGCAACGTGTCATCGGCGCCTCGCGCGTCATAGACCGTTCCCAGCAAATACGAGATGCCGTCTCGTTGCTTGATGGCAAAGGGCCGGAGTGTCATCCGTGCCACTTCGACCTCTCCGCGTGCCGTGACACTCGAAATATCAAAACTCACCGTGGTTCCGTGGTCGATGGCCTGCTCGATGAGCTCGCAGGCATCGATGCGCTTGACGGGCGTGCGTGTGGCCTTGGTGGATTTGTCGCCTGCGCTTGGAGCAGGCTCGGGTGCATCGAGGTAGCCGCGAACGTCGGCACTCGCCATGGCGACCAGGTGCTGCGCCATGCTCTTTCGAATGGCGATGGGCGTGGAGCGGTTGCGCATGACCATGCCGTGGAGCCGGATGATCTCTTCGTCGGTGAGCGGACGGGTCAAGAGTCGATAGCCCACGCCGCGCTTGTACTCAATTTCGTATCCGGCATGGCGAAGTGCGGAGATGGCGGTGTAGATGCTGCGCCGCGCCGCCGAGATGGGCATGCGGGCGGGGTCGTCGGGATGGGCGAGGCGCCGGATCAACTCATCGGAAAGCATGGCCTTGTCCTCGCCGGTGTTTTCGCTTAATAGTTGCAGGATGCGAACGGCGCGATAGGCTGCCATCGAGGCGGCGCCCCTCGTCGTGGTCTCGTAAGTTTCAACAGCGGTTTCGGTCATGGCGCCCACGTCCTTTCCGTTTTGGGTGGCGACGGTATGGAGCCTAGGACGCGGGGCTTTCCCAGGGGTGCAGGACGCCCTGGGCGGTCGGTAGCCGTCGGCAAGCGGCGGGTCGAGTTTTCAACAGCCCTGCCCAACTGACCAAAAACTTGCCAAAAGATTGACGGATGCTGTTGAAAAAAGCGCCCCTCGGCTTGCCGAGAGGCGCTGGCGTGATGCGCTGGAACGTGTTTGGTGGCGCTGTGGCGATTAGAAGTCGGCGTTGCCCACGGTGCGCGGGTGCGGCAGGACGTCGCGGATGTTGCCCACGCCGGTCAGATACATGACCAAGCGCTCGAAGCCCAGACCGTAGCCGGCGTGCTTGCAGGAACCGTAGCGGCGCAGGTCAAGGTAGTACTTGTACTGCTCGGGATTCATGCCCAGGTCCTTGATGCGGGCCTCGAGCAGATCCAGGCGCTCCTCGCGCTGGGAGCCGCCGATAATCTCGCCGATACCCGGCACCAGGCAGTCGGCGGCGGCGACGGTCTTGCCGTCCTCGTTCATGCGCATGTAGAACGCCTTGATCTCGGCCGGGTAGTCGGTTACGAAGGTCGGGCGCTTAAAGTGCTCCTCGGTCAGGAAACGCTCGTGCTCGGTTTGCAGGTCGATGCCCCAGCTCACGGGATAGCCAAACTTGTGACCGGCGGCGACGGCCTGCTCCAGGATTTCGACGGCCTCGGTATAGGTGACGCGGGCAAAGTCGGAGTTTGCCACGTGGTCCAGACGCTCGAGCAGACCCTTGTCCACAAACTTGTTGAGCATATTGAGCTCGTCGGGGCAGGTGGCCATAACGTCCTTAAGGACGTACTTGAGCATGGCCTCGGCGTTATCCATGTAGTCGTTAAGGTCGGCAAAGGCCATCTCGGGCTCGATCATCCAAAACTCGGCGGCGTGGCGCGTGGTGTTGGAGTTTTCGGCGCGGAAGGTGGGGCCAAAGGTGTACACGTCGCCAAAGGCCATGGCAAAGTTCTCGGCATTGAGCTGGCCGGACACGGTAAGGCTCGCGTGCTTGCCAAAGAAGTCCTGGCTCCAGTCGACCTCGCCGGACTCGGTGAGGGGCGGATTTTTGGGGTCGAGCGTGGTCACGCGGAACATCTCGCCGGCGCCCTCGCAGTCACTCGTGGTGATGATGGGGGTGTTGACGTAGACAAAACCCTGCTCCTGGAAGAAGCGGTGGATGGCGGCAGCCGCGACAGAGCGGATGCGGAACACGGCGCGGAACAGGTTGGTGCGCGGACGCAGGTGTTGCTGGGTGCGCAGGAACTCGACGGTGGCGCGCTTCTTCTGCAGCGGGTAATCCGGGGCGCTCGTGCCCTCGACCTCGATGGAGGTGGCGGAAAGCTCGAAGGGCTGGGGTGCATCGGGGGTCAGCTTGACGGTGCCGGTGCAAATGAGTGCGGCCGAGACGTTTTGGTGGGCGATCTCGTCGTAGTTGTCGAGCGCCTCGCGGTTCATGACGACCTGCAGGTCGCGGAAGCAGCTGCCGTCGTTGAGCGTAACGAAGCCAAAGTTCTTCATGTCGCGGACGGACTTGACCCAGCCGGCAACGGTGACGGTTTGGCCGCCGAGCGACTCGGCATCGGCATAGAGCTGCGCGATTTTGGTGCGGTTCACGTATCCTCCCATAACGGTTGAATGATAGTTATCCATACAGTTCGATATTCTAGCAGCTCGGCTCATTTGGGCTATACGGATAAGGCATTGACGGGACGGTTTTCAAACGAAAAGCGCCCGCGGCCAAATGGTCGCGGGCGCTTGACGAGGTGCCTTTTGGCTGTGTGGCACGGGGCCTGGCTACTTGGTCTTGGCTACCAGCAGCGGGTCGCCAAGCTTGACGAGCGGATTGCCGCCGATAAGCGTGCCAGACTCGCCGACGTGGTCGATGCTCTTGAGACGGTCGAGCTCAGAGACGATGACGGTCACGATGTCCTCGTGGCCGGCGGCCTTAATGGCGTCGCGGTCGAAGCTAATGAGCGGCTGGCCGGCCTTGACCGTGTCACCCATCTCGACAAAGCGAGCAAAGCCTTTACCATTCATTTCCACGGTGCCCAGGCCAACATGGATGAACACGCGAAGACCGTCCTCGGTGATCATGCCGATGGAGTGGTTGGTGACGGTGGTGGCGCCGATACGGCCGTTGGCGGGGGCGTAAATGGTGCCGGTAATGGGCTCGATGCCATATCCCTGGCCGAGCATGCCCGAGGCGATGGTCTCGTCGGGAACCTCACTCAGATTGACGAGCACGCCGTTGACGGGGGCATAGATGACGCCTTCGCGGGTGGCGAAGCTTGCTGCGGGCGGAACGGACGCCTCGCCCGTCGAGGTGAAGGTGGACTTAAGCGAATCGAGCAGACCCATAGTTGCCTCCAACGTATCAAGCGCGCATGTTGCACGCGTGTGGTTTGCCGGAAACGTTTCGTACGTGTTTCCCAGCACGGTCAGCGCTCCTATTTTACGCTGTCCAACGATACCTCTGAACAGCGATTTTGTGATATATCAGTTGAAGGCCAACTTATTGCGGGGGTGTTTCTGCGCCGCGGGCTCAAGTGGGGTACGCTAAGGTGCGAAAAACGAGTGCGCACGAATCGCACGGAGGGAGCACCTATGATTATTGAGAACCATGCGCTGTGGGACGAGGAGCCGACCGAGGATTATCCGGCGACGTTTACGTATCTGGGTGCCGAGCCGCTGCCCGACAAGCCCAATGGCCGCCGCCCCGCGGTGATCATCTGCGGCGGAGGCGGGTTTACGCATATCGCTCCGCACGAGCAGGACCCGGTGGCGTTTGCGTTTTTGGACCGCGGCTACCAGGCCTTTGTGCTCAACTATGTGACGAGCGCCACGGGCGACGTGAGCTTTCCGCACCCGCAGGCGGACCTCGCCAAGATGGTCGCTACCGTGCGCGCCAACGCCGACGAGTGGCATGTCGATCCCAAGCGCGTGTGCATCGTGGGTTTCTCGGCGGGCGGCATGATCTGCGCCTCGTTGGCAACGCAATGGAAGACCGGACCTTTCGCGGGCCTTGCCGGGGCTCGTCCGGAGGATATTCGTCCCGACGCCGTGGTGCTGGGCTATCCGTTGCTCGACCTTGCCTATGTGCGCGATATGCAGACGCGTGACCCGCGCATCGACCTGCGCGTGCCCAAGACGGGTGGCAAGACAGGGCGCGATTTGCTCAACGACTATCTGTCGATGGTGACGGGCGGCGAGGCGACCGATGAGCACCTGGCCGACATTTGCCCTACCACGCACGTTTCGCGCCAGATGCCCCCGACCTTTGTGTGGGGCGTTTCGGACGACAAGACGGCGCCGGTCGCGCAGGTCTACCCGTTTGCGCAGCGCATGGCCGAGGAGGGTGTTGCATGCGAGATGCACGTCTTTGACCAGGGTGGTCACGGCCTTTCGCTCGGCAACGCCAACACCGCGGTCGACAACGAGGACAAGCAGGTGGCGGTCCGCCCTTGGATTCGCCTAGCCTTCCGCTTCCTGGAGCGCCATCTGTAAGAGGACGGGCATCCCAGCCCTTCAATAACTTGCGGTGAAATAGTTCCGATCTGGGGCATCAACCAGCCCATCCAGGAACTATTCCACCGCAACTTTGTTTTTGATGCCCCGCCCGGAAACTGCGTCCCAGTTTTGCCTTTCAAGGTGGGACACGGTTTCCCATAGGGCCTCGACTGGGAAAGTGCGTCCCGTTTCGAGTGGGGATTCCGGGATGCATTTTCCGTAAGAGGCCTGTTTGGGAAACCATATCCCGTTTCGAGCCAGAATTCTGGGATGTAGTTTCCCCGAGAGGCCTCATCGGGAAACTATGGCCCTGAACTCTCCTGCCTGTCCCCATTGCGCCAATCTGCTGATTGAACGTCATTGTGTGTTCACGCTATCATGTAAGCTTAAAACTGGTTAGCCATGGCAAACGGTTAGTCATGGTAAACAAAATGCAACGCCCTGTGGGCGCCGGGGGAGGAACACGGACGTGAAGCTCGATACGCTCGAGATTGGAAAGGACGCCGTTGTCGCATCGGTGGCATCGGACGATCGGGCACTCCGACAGCATATTTTGGACATGGGTTTAACGCCGGGCACCGAAGTCACCATGATGAAGTACGCCCCCATGGGCGACCCGCTCGAGATTCGCCTGCGCGGCTACGAGTTGACACTGCGCAAGGACGATGCCGCCCGCATTGAGCTTGTGGGCATTCACGATACCGATATGGGTCCGCGCGCTAACGCTGCAATCGGCACGACGGAGCATCCGGCACTCGGCGAGGGGACGTATTCGCCCCGTGCGGCAAAGACGGCCGTGCCCGAGGGCGCGCCGCTGCACTTTGCCCTCGCCGGCAACCAAAACTGCGGCAAGACCACGTTATTCAACCAGCTGACGGGCTCCAACCAGCATGTCGGTAACTTTCCCGGCGTGACGGTCGACCGCAAGGACGGCACTATCCGTAACCACCCCGAGGCGAGCGTTACCGACCTGCCTGGCATCTATTCGCTGTCGCCGTACACGGGCGAAGAGATCGTCAGCCGCCAATTCATCTTGGACGAAAACCCCGACGCCATCATCGACATCATCGACGCCACCAACATCGAGCGTAACCTGTACCTGACGCTGCAGCTTATGGAGCTCGATCGTCCCATGGTCATCGCGCTCAACATGATGGACGAGGTGACGGCCAACGGCGGCGCCGTGGACGTCAACCTGCTCGAGAGCCTGCTGGGCGTGCCTGTTGTTCCCATTAGCGCTGCCCGCAACGAGGGTATTGGTGAGTTGGTGGATCATGCCTTGCACGTGGCGCGGTTCCGCGAGCGCCCCGGTCGCCTGGACTTCTGCGCGCCCGATGGTCCAGACGGCGGCGCGCTGCATCGCTGCATTCACGGCATCGCCAACCTTATCGAGGACCATGCCGCGACGGCGCATATCCCGGTGCGTTTTGCGGCGACCAAGCTGGTTGAGGGCGACGAGCTGGTGACCGAGGCGCTTCATCTGGACCGTAACGAACTTGACGCCATCGAGCACATCATTACCCAGATGGAGGGTGAGGCCGGTACCGACCGTCTATCTGCACTGGCTGACATGCGCTTCGGCTTTATCGGCGATGTGTGTGGGCGCTGCGTCGTCAAGCCGCACGAGAGCCGCGAGCACGTGCGTTCCGTCAAGATCGACCGCATCCTGACGGGTCGCTACACGGCCATTCCGGCGTTCCTGGTGATCATGGGTCTCGTCTTTTGGCTGACGTTTGGCGTGATCGGCGTGGCGTTGCAGGGACTTATGGAGGACGGCATCGCTGCCATCATCGCCTCGGCCGATGCGGGCCTCAAGGCGTTCGGCACCAACGACGTGGTGCGCTCGCTGGCTGTCGACGGCGTGCTTACGGGCGTGGGCAGCGTGCTGACCTTCCTGCCGATTATCGTCGTGCTCTTTTTGTTCCTCTCCATTCTGGAAGACTCCGGCTACATGGCGCGCGTGGCCTTTGTCATGGATAAAGTGCTGCGTCGCTTTGGCCTGTCGGGCCGCAGCTTCGTGCCTATGCTCGTCGGTTTTGGCTGCACCGTGCCGGCTATCATGTCAACCCGTACGCTCCCATCCGAGCACGACCGCAAGATGACGGTCATGCTCACGCCGTTCATGAGCTGCTCGGCCAAGCTGCCGGTTTACGGCTTGCTGTGCGGGGCGTTTTTTCCACAGGCGACGGTTCCCGCCATGGTCTCGCTCTATTTGATTGGCATTGCGGTCGGTTGCATCGCGGCTTTGGTGCTCAATCGCACGGCATTTAAGGGTGACCCGGTGCCGTTTATCATGGAGCTTCCCAATTACCGCCTGCCGAGCGTCAAGACGACGGTGATGCTGGCATGGGATAAGGCCAAGGACTTTATTACCAAGGCCTTTACCATTATCTTTGCCGCTACCGTGGCCATCTGGTTCCTCCAGACGTTCGATATCCGCTTTAATGTGGTCGCCGATCAGTCGCAGAGTCTGCTTGCCGGTTTGGGTAGCATTATCGCGCCGGCGCTGGCGCCGCTCGGCTTTGGCGACTGGCGTGCGTCGACGGCGCTCGTCACCGGACTTATCGCCAAGGAGAGCGTCATCTCGACCCTCACGGTGCTTTTGGGCGCAACGTCGCCCGCGGTGCTGTCAACTATGTTTTCGCCGTTTACCGCTTACGTGTTCCTGGTCTTTACGCTGCTGTACCCGCCCTGCGTGGCGTCCATCGGCGCCGTCAAGAGCGAGTTGGGAGCGCGCTATGCCGTGGCCGTGTTCGCGTTTCAGGTGACGGTCGCCTGGATCGTGGCGTTTGTCGTGCATTCGGCGGGCATATTGCTGGGGCTGGCTTAGTTATTTATTGATGGCGCAACCTCTGTGTATTGAGTTGATTACGGCCCCGCATCTGTTGCTGACGGATGCGGGGCCGTTGCTATATAATCGCCCATCGCTCAAGACAATCGGAGAGGGTTCCTACATGACTCAGGCAAGACAAGATGGCATCTCGCTCAAGCAGTGGCTCCCGCTTATCGGGCTCGCCTGCTGTGCGTTCGTGTTCAACACGTCGGAGTTCATGCCCATTGGCCTTCTGACTGATATTGCCGCATCGTTCTCGCTCACCGAGGCCCAGGCAGGCATCATGATCTCGGTCTACGCCTGGGGCGTCATGCTGCTGTCGCTGCCGCTTATGGTGTTTGCCTCGCGCTTTGAGTTCAAGCGTATGCTGCTCGGCGTGCTTGCCGTGTTTTCTCTGGGTCAGTTCCTGTCCGCCGTGGCGCCGACCTATCCCATCTTGGTCTGCGCACGCCTGGTGGTCGCCTGCGCGCACGCCGTGTTCTGGTCGGTCGCTTCGATCATAGCCTCGCGCCTGGTCGATACGCGTCATGGGGCGCTCGCCATCAGCATGATCGCCACGGGCTCGTCCATCGCGCAGATCTTCGGCCTGCCGATCGGTCGCGCCATCGGCCTGGCCGTGGGCTGGCGCATGACGTTTGCCGTGGTTGGAGCCTTCTCTGCCGCCGCGGTGGTGTACCAGGCAGCGGTGTTCCCGGTCATGCCGGCGGGCGAGCGCTTTACCGTCAAACAGCTGCCCGAGCTGCTCAAGAACCCGTTCCTGATTGCGCTCTACGCGGTCACGGTCTTTATGGCGACCGGCTACTACGCGGGTTACAGCTATATCGAGCCCTTCCTGGCGCAGGTCGCGCACGTCGACGCAAGCGCTATTACCATGACGCTGACGGCGTTTGGCTGCTCCGGTCTGCTCGGAAGCTGGCTGTTTGGCCGCCTGTTCGATGGGCATCGCTTCCCGTTCTTGGCTATCACGCTCTCCGGCGTGCCGGTGGCTCTGCTGCTCATGGGTCCGGTCGCATCGTCGCTCGTAGCAGTGCTTGCCGTCTGCGCGCTATGGGGCTGCTGCTCCACAGCCTTTAACGTGGCGTTCCAGGCTGAGCTCATCAAGTACACGCCGGCGGATTCGTCGGCCGTCGCCATGTCGATCTTCTCGGGCCTGTTTAACCTCGGTATCGGCACGGGCACCGCAATCGGCGGCGCCGTGGTTTCGGGTCCCGGTATCGCTTGGATTGGCTTTGCGGGCGGGGCGATTACCGTCGTGGGCGTCATCCTCGCCATTACGGTGCTGTTCCCGGCCATACGCCGCGCAAAGCCCGTCGCCTAATCACGTTCCCTCATCAGTTGCGGTGGAATAGAGACTGTTTAAGGCCTCTGAAGGCCCAAGCAGGAACCATTCCATCGCAACTTATTTTGGGGGAGAGGATACAAGCCGGGCATACAATGGATGTCGTTGTGTTGAGCTTACCGGGAGGTTGCTATGTGGGCATACGAGACGACGTTCTATCAGATCTATCCGCTGGGCTTTTGCGGAGCTCCGCGCGAAAACGCCGCCCCCGTTGCCGAGGATGAACTCGCCCAAGCTGCCAACGCCGCGCCCAACCCCGATGCGCCCATCATGAAGATCGCCCAATGGGGTGACTACCTGCAGGAACTCGGCGTTGGCGCCGTGCTCATCAACCCGCCGCTCGAGTCCGATAGCCACGGCTACGATACACGCAGCCTGCGCCATATCGACCGTCGCCTGGGTGGGGATGCCGACTTTGCTGCCGTGTGCGAGACGCTGCATGCCCATGGCATCCGTGTGGTGCTCGACGCCGTCTTCAACCACGTCGGTCGCGGCTTTTGGGCCTTCCGCGATGTGCAGGAGCGTAAGTGGGACTCGCCGTACAAGGACTGGTTCCACATTAGCTTTGACGGCGACTCCTGCTATGGCGACGGCTTTTGGTACGAGGGCTGGGAAGGCCATTTTGAGCTCGTGAAGCTCAACCTGCAAAATCCCGCCGTGGTCGATTACCTGCTCGAGTCCGTGCGCCGCTGGGTCGAGGTCTTTGGCGTCGACGGCCTGCGCCTGGATGTTGCCTATATGCTCGACCGCGACTTCATGCGCCGCCTACACTCCTTTACCCGTGAGCTCAAGCCCGACTTTGTGCTGATCGGCGAGACGCTCCACGGCGACTACAACCAGATCGTCAACGATGAGATGCTCGACTCCTGCACCAACTACGAGTGCTACAAGGGCCTGTACTCCAGCTTTAACTCGGTCAACATGTTCGAGATCGCCCACTCGCTGCACCGCCAGTTTGGCGGCGATCCGTGGTGCATCTACCGCGGCAAGCACCTGCTGTCGTTTGTCGACAACCACGATGTGCCGCGCCTGGCGAGTATCCTCACCGACAAGTCGTGCCTGCGTCCCGCCTATGGCATGCTCTTTGGCATGCCGGGCATTCCGTGCGTCTACTATGGCAGCGAGTGGGGGATTCCTGGCGAAAAGGGTGGCCCCGATGGCGACTGGGCGCTGCGACCTGCGCTCGATGAGCCTGCGCCCAACGAGCTGACGGCCTTCATCAAGCAGCTCGCGCACCTGCGCTCGGCAGACGACGCGGCGGCCCGTGCCCTCAACTATGGTGCCTATCGCAACGTGGTGATCCAGAACAAGCAGCTGCTGTTCGAGCGCGCCTGTGATGACGCGACGGTGCTCGTGGCGGTGAACGCCGTGGGCGAGCCTTACGCCTTTGGCGCCGGCGAGCTCAACGGGTCCTTTGTCGACCTGCTTGCCGACGATGCGCCCACGGTCGAGCTGACGGGTGCCCTTGAGCTTGCACCCTACGAGGTGCGCTATCTGTTGAGAGCCTAACCCATGGCCGTGTCTGACGAGGACTATCAACATATTGAGCATGGGTTTGAGCCTGTGTTCGACCAGCGCTCGCGCGTTTTGGTGCTGGGGTCGTTTCCCTCGGTGCTCTCGCGTGCAAATGCCTTTTATTACGGCAACCCTCAGAATCGCTTTTGGCGTGTGATGGCTGCGTGCCTCGGTGTGCCTGTGCCGCCCAACGAGGGCGATCCTTTGGCAAGCGGTGAGCCCGCGACGCTCGATGCCTCCATTGCCGCCAAGCGGGCCATGCTGCTGAACGGCGGCGTGGCCCTGTGGGATGCAATCGAGGGCTGCGACATTAAGGGCTCGAGCGACGCGAGCATTCGCAACGTTGTGCCGGCACATATCGAGCGCATTACCGATGCCGCGCCGATCGAGGTCGTTGTCTGTAACGGCGGTACGGCAGGGCGACTCTACAAACGCTACTTGCAAGATCGGACGGGGTTGCCCGCCGTCGTCCTGCCCTCGACAAGTCCTGCCAATGCCGCCTGGCGACTGGAGCGTCTTGTCGAGCGTTGGCACGAAGCCGTTGACTGGGCTGTTATTTAATTTAGATTTTTGTTTGAGCGTGGGCGCCCAGACGTTTCAGAACGCCTCGCCAGATCGGCGCGGGCACGGCTGGCTCGGCGCAAACCATGCCGTCGGCGTCGACGTTGGCGGCATTGCCGCCGCCAAGTCGCTGTGCATGCTCGACGGAGCAGCCCATGCGCACGGCGCCCACGAGCTTGTCCATGGCCTCCGAAAACGGTCGCCGCAAGAGTCCCATGCGCGGGGAATGGCGAAGCGCTGCGATGCCGCTGCCGGCGCAGATGGCAACGCCGCCACACCACAATTGGTCATGGCGCTCACATGCCTTGTGCAGGCGAACGGCGGTCCCACGCGCCTGCTCAGTGCCCTCTTGTGCGGCTCGAATCGCGGCATAGACGCGCGTTCCCGTACCGCCAAAGCGCTCAAGCGCCTGCTCGATAGCAGTCAACGTCTCATCGTCAGCCACATCTTCAATGGCCAGCACGATGCCATCGGCAACGCTGCCGGCGTCATTTGCCTTCAAGTCGACCGGGCGGGGGAGTGCGGTGCCGGAAAGTTGAGCATAGGCGGCGATGGCATCCTGCAGGTCCCAGAGCAAAAAATCAAGATCGGCGCTATTGGGAATACTGATATACGCAATGGTGTGCAGTGTTTTTGGTAAGTCGCCGCGCGCGGTCGTCTCCATGCCATCTCCTTTCCGGCTCGTTTCCGTTTAGGTTACACCGTCTGGTGGCGCCCCGCCGCGCTATCCTAGTGCAACCCTTATGAAAGGAACGCCATGCGTCTGCCCATGAATACCTCGCTTGCCATGCTCAAGCCCTCCGGTATCCGCCGGATTAACGCGCTCGCCGCCCGGCATCCGGGGTGTATCGCGCTCGCGCTCGGCGAGCCCGATTTTCCCACGCCCGATGTGATTAGCGCCGAGGTGACCGCCGCGCTGGACCGCGGTGACACGCACTATCCGCCCAACAACGGTCGCCCCGCCCTGCGTGATGCACTGTCCAAATATATGGATGACGCGGGCCTGGCGTTTTCCGCCGATGAGGTCATCCTGACCGACGGCGCGACCGAGGCACTGTCGGCAACATTTATGGCTATGCTCAACCCCGGCGACGAGGTCATTATCCCCACGCCCGCCTTTGGCCTGTACGAGAGCATCGTCGTGGCCAACCACGCCAAGGCGGTCTTCTTGGATACGGAGCCTGCGCAATTCCAGATTGACGAGGACGCGCTTAGCGCCTGTGTGACCCCGGCGACCAAGGCCATCGTCATCTGCTCGCCCAACAATCCCACGGGTTGCATCCTCGACACGGCATCGCTCGACGCCGTGGCGCGCGTGGCAGAGCAGGCGGGCATCTACGTAGTCTGCGACGACGTATACAACCGTCTGGTCTATGTGGATGGCTACGAGCGCTTTGCCCAGCGCCACCCGGAGCTGCGCGACCAGACGGTGGTCATCGAGAGCTTCTCCAAGCCCTGGGCCATGACCGGCTGGCGCTTGGGCTGGCTCGCAGCGGCAGCCCCCGTCATCGCCGAGATCGCAAAGGCTCACCAATACTTAGTATCGAGTGCTGTCTCCTTCGAAATGGACGCCGCAGCCCGAGCCCTGACCGTCGACCCAACCCCCATGCTCAAAGTCTACCGAGCCCGCCGCGAACGCGTACTCGCAGCCTTAAACGCCATGGGCCTCGACGTAGTAGAGCCCGCAGGAGCCTTCTACACTTTCCCGAGCATCAAAAAGTTCGGCCTAACCAGCGAAGACTTCTGCATCAAAGCCATCAAAGAGGCCAACGTAGCCCTAGTCCCGGGCGACTGCTTCGGCACCGAAGGCCACATCCGCCTCAGCTACTGCGTCTCCGACAAGGATTTGGACGAAGGTCTCCGCCGCCTGTCCACCTTCGTTTCAACTCTGTAGCCCAACGGGACCCAAAATCATCAGCCCACCGACTTAAGGCTTATGAGTGGGGGTGCCGGCCAACGGGAAACCGGGCTGCCCCAAAGTCACCGCAGGCCGCGCCGCCGAAGGCCAGGCGCAAGGTTTTCGTAGATTCCGCACGAGCCGAAGAGCACTTAATGTGCTCTTCGTGCGAGCCCAGGACCTGACCGAGCGAAAACCTTGCGCCTGGCCTTCGGCGGCGCGGCCGGATGGTGGAATTGTGTGCAGCCCGGTTTCCCGTTGACCGACGCCGGGGTCCCCGCCATAATACTTTCGGTTCACGCACGAATCCGCTGCCAGAGACAGCCGGTGCAAACGGGCATCGCCCGCGAGCTTAATGGGACTTCCCGCCAGCCGAGGTGGTCGAGTAGATATGTCTTCTCGCCCCCGTCGCTCATGCAGCGCGGGGGCTTTCTTTTTGGACATGCCCCCGTCACGTCCTTGTGGCGGACCGTGCCCGGAAAGAATTCGAGGAGGTGTAATTCATGCCCCAGCAGTACAAAATCGACAAGGTTGCAGAGATCGAGTCCCGTATCGCCGAGAACGCCGGTCTGTTCGTCGTCAACTACAACGGTCTGACGGTTAAGCAGGCTCAGGAGCTGCGTCATCAGCTTCGCGAGTGCGGCGCCGAGATGAAGGTCTACAAGAACAACCTGGTCAAGATCGCTCTCAAGAACCAGGAGCAGCCCGAGCTCGACGAGATCCTCGCCGGCCCCGTCGCTTATGTGTTCTACGAGTCCGAGCCGGTCGAGGCCGCTAAGGCCCTTAAGGACTTCTCTGCTAAGTCCAAGGGCGTCCTTGAGATCAAGGGCGGTATCTCCGACGGCAAGGCCGTTTCCGCTGATGATGTTAAGGCTATCGCCGAGCTGCCCACCAAGGATCAGCTTCTCGGCCAGATCGCCGGTCTCATCTCCGGTTTCGCTCGCGACATCGCTGTCTGCGTCAACGGCGTTTCCTCTGGTCTCGCTCGTTCGATCCAGCAGGTCTCCGAGCAGAAGGCAGCCTAGTCGCTGTTTTCACCCGCGGCGGCAACGCCGCACCCCTGGCGCATTCGCGCCGTGTTTTAACTGATCTCCGTGCACAGACACGGAAACCGAAAGGACTTAGAAATGGCTAAGCTTACCACCGATGAGATCATCGATGCTCTTAAGGAAATGACCCTTCTCGAGGCTTCCGAGCTCGTCAAGGCTATCGAGGACACCTTCGGCGTTTCCGCCGCTGCTCCTGCCGCTGTTGTCGCCGCTCCCGCTGCTGGCGCTGCTGAGGCCGAGGAGAAGACCGAGTTTGACGTCGTGCTCGAGGGCTTCGGCGACAACAAGATCCAGGTCATCAAGGCCGTCCGTGAGCTCACCAACCTTGGCCTGAAGGAGGCCAAGGAGGTCGTCGAGGGCGCTCCCAAGGCTGTTCTCGAGGGTGCCAAGAAGGAGGACGCCGAGGCTGCCAAGGAGAAGCTCGAGGCTGCTGGCGCTGCTGTCACCCTCAAGTAATCAGGCTTTCTCGCCAGATTTCTTTGCAGACGGGGTTCGCATTGCGAACCCCGTCTTTTTTGTTATGACCCCTCTATTTTGCTGGCTCGGCATGCAAATTACTGCCGTTTGCAGTGCTTTGGGGTCACTACCGTTGGGCGATAAAATTGCACCGTTCGAGCAATAATTTGCGTTGACCTGCTGAAGAATTGTCTCTGCCTTGTAGCGACATATAGTTCCAGCGGTAAGATGCTTGGGTATCGCAATTTGGTCTGCGGCTGTGTGCCGCACGCATGGGGCGCTTTTGCGCCTGCGAAAGGATCTTTGAATAACATGAAGGCAATCATCCCCGCCGCCGGTCTTGGCACGCGTTTTCTGCCTGGCACCAAGTGCACGCCCAAAGAGATGCTGCCGGTGCTCGACAAGCCCGTCATTCAGTACGTCGTCGAGGAGGCACTCGACCCCGAGGAGGTCGACGACGCCATCATCGTTACATCTCCCGGTAAGCCCGAGCTACTGAACTACTTCCAGCCCGATCGCTCGCTCGAGAACCTGCTGCGCGAGCGCGGCAAGAACGCCTATGCCGATGCCGTCGCCCACGCTGGCGGTATGCCGGTCGACTTCCGTTATCAGTACGAGCCCAAGGGCCTCGGCCATGCTATCCGCTCTGCTGCCGACGCCGTGGCAGGGGAGAACTTCCTGGTTCTTCTGGGCGACTACGTTGTGCCTAACCGCGATATCTGCGACAAGATGCTCGCCGTTTCCAAGGAGCACGGTGGCGCTTCGGTTATCGCCGTCGCTGCTTGCTCGCCCGAGGAAGTCAGCCGCTACGGCGTTATCGCCGGCGAGCGCGTCGGTTCGCTCGAGGGCGCCGAGGACGTTGCCGATGCCGAGCCGGGCGCTGTCTGGCGTATCGGCGGTCTGGTTGAGAAGCCCGCTCCCGAGGCTGCTCCGTCCAACCTGTACATCGTCGGTCGCTACCTGCTGAGCCCGCTGGTCATGGACCTGCTGGCAGATCAGCAGGCCGGCAAGGGCGGCGAGATCCAGCTCACCGACGCCATGGCCCGTTCGCTCGACCGCGAGGCCATGTATGCGGTCGTCATCGACCCGCTGTCGGGCTACGACACCGGCACTCCCTCTGGCTGGATGGCCACCAACGCCCTCATGGCTGCAAGCGACCCCCGCTTTGCCGATGCCTTCTGGGACGCTATCGACGAGCGCGGCGGATTGATGCGCAAGTAAGCCTTCGGGCATCGACATTTACGGGCGCGGACTTCGGTTCGCGCCCGTTTTTTATAAGAGCTGCGATTGCCGGCTCTCTGTTCACAGAAAATATATGAACAGATGTTCGATACACATATATCTACCTGCGTGTTTTCTGTCGAAAATCTTTGCTACTCCAAAAACTCAATCGCGTCAAGGCTTTTCTTGCCCAACGGTCGGTACCTGATAAACTATTAGGTTGCGATAACTGGCGAAGCTATGCCTCGCCAACCCACCGAGCATTTCCGTGAAGGAGGAAAAACCTGGTGACCTACGCATACACTGCCACTGAGCGCAAGCGCGTCAGCTTCGGGAAAATCCCGGAGGCCATGGAGCTCCCCAACCTTATCTCTGTTCAAAGGGAATCCTTTGAGCGTTTTAAGGACGAGGGCCTTCGTGAGGCGTTCAAGGAATCCAGCCCCATCCAGAGCCAGAACCATGTTCTCGAGGTTACCTTCGGCGAGCATCAGTTCGGCGACCCCGCGCACACCGTCGAGGAGTGCCGCGAGAAGGATATGACCTATCAGGCTCCGCTTCTGACCGACGTCCGTCTCACCAACAAGGAGACCGGCGAGATCAAGGAGCAGCTCGTCTTTATGGGCGACTTCCCCATGATGACCGATCAGGGCACCTTCATCATCAACGGTACCGAGCGTATCGTCGTCTCGCAGCTCGTCCGCTCCCCGGGCGTGTACTACAGCTCCGAGATGGATTCGGGCAAGCAGATCTACAAGGCCCAGATCATCCCGTCCCGCGGTGCCTGGCTTGAGTTTGAGGTCGACAAGCGCGACCAGCTCATGGTCTCCATCGACCGTAAGCGCAAGCAGAGCGCCACGATGTTCCTGCGCGCCCTTGGCATCGCCGTCACCAACGACGACATCATCGAGCTGCTCGGCAACTCCGATGTGATCAAGCGCACCCTGGAGCGCGACACCGCCCTTACCCGCGAGGACGCCCTCATCGAGATCTACCGTCGCCTGCGCCCGGGCGAGCCTCCCACCGTGGACGCTTCCCGCAGCCTGCTCGAGGGCCTGCTCTTTAACCCGCAGCGCTACGATCTGGCCCGCGTCGGTCGTTACAAGGTCAACAAGAAACTCAACCTCACCACCGAAGAAGAGGTCACGGTGCTCACCGACGAGGATATCGTCGCGACGCTGCGCTACCTCCTGTCCCTCGCTGCCGGCGAGCAGGGCTTCAAGGTCGACGACATCGACCACTTCGGCAACCGCCGCATCCGCACCGTCGGCGAGCTCGTCGCCAACCAGTTCCGTATCGGCATGAGCCGTATGGAGCGCGTCGTCCGTGAGCGCATGAGCTCCCAGGACATCGACGAGATCACCCCGCAGTCGCTCATCAACATCCGCCCGATCGTGGCCTCCATCAAGGAGTTCTTCGGTTCCTCGCAGCTCTCGCAGTTCATGGACCAGGCGAACCCCCTGACCGGTCTGACCCACAAGCGCCGTCTGTCCGCACTCGGCCCTGGTGGTCTTGCCGGCCACAAGTCCGGCTCCAGCCGCCGCACCAACGTGCCGACGGCCGTCCGCGACGTTCACAACTCGCACTACAGCCGCATGTGCCCGATCGAGACCCCCGAAGGCCCCAACATCGGCCTGATCGGCTCGCTCGCCCTCTACGCCCGCGTCAACGAGTATGGCTTCATCGAGGCCCCGTTCCGTCGCGTCGAGAACGGCGTTGCCACCGACCAGATCGACTGGATGACCGCTGACGAGGAAGAGAAGCACGTCATCGCGCCGGCCAACACGCCGCTCGATCCCAAGACCAACGAGTTCATCACGACCGATGCCGAGGGCAAGATCGTCCGTCCGCACACCGTGATCGCCCGTACCCGCGACTTCGACGGCTCCTTCGGCGCTCCCGCCGACGTGCCTGTCGAGGACGTCGACTACATGGATGTCTCGCCGCGTCAGATGCTGTCCGTCGCAGCCACGCTGATTCCGTTCCTTGAGCACGACGACGCCAAGCGTACGCTGATGGGCGCTAACATGCAGCGTCAGGCCGTGCCGCTGGTTCACCCCGCCGCTCCCTATGTCGGTACCGGCATGGAGCGTCGCGCCGCTCTGGACTCCGGCGAGGTCACCCTGGCCAAGAACGCCGGCGAGGTCATCTTTGCCGACGCCGCCAAGATCATCGTCAAGCATGCCGGCGGCATGGACGAGTATCACCTGGCCAAGTACCAGCGCTCCAACCAGTCCACCTGCATCAACCACCGTCCGCTCGTGCGCGTCGGTGACACCGTTGAGCAGGGCGAGCCCCTGGCCGACGGTCCTTCGACCGATCACGGCGAGCTCGCACTGGGCCAGAACCTCACCGTGGCCTACATGCCGTGGGAAGGCTTTAACTACGAGGACGGTATCGTCGTGTCCGAGCGCCTGGTGGCCGAGGACCTGCTGACGACCATCAACATCACCCGTCACGAGATCGACGCCCGCGACACCAAGCTCGGCCCCGAGGAGATCACCCGCGAGATCCCGAACCTCTCCGAGGACATGCTTGCCAACCTCGACGAGGACGGCATCATCCGCATCGGCGCCGAGGTCGGCCCTGGCGACATCCTGGTCGGTAAGGTCACGCCTAAGGGCGAGAGCGCTCTGACCGCCGAGGAGCGCCTGCTGCGCGCCATCTTCGGTGCCAAGGCCCACGATGTCCGTGACACCTCCCTTAAGATGCCTCACGGCGCTTACGGCCGCGTCATCGACGTCGTCCGCTTTAGCCGCGAGAACGGCGACGACCTGGCCCCCGGCGTCAACGAGCAGGTGCGCGTCTACGTCGCCCAGCGTCGTAAGATCCAGCAGGGCGATAAGATCGCCGGCCGCCACGGCAACAAGGGTGTTATCTGTAACGTTCTGCCGGTCGAGGACATGCCCTACATGGCTGACGGTACCCCGATCGACGTTATCCTCAACCCGCTGGGCGTTCCTTCGCGTATGAACGTCGGCCAGCTGCTCGAGTGCCACCTTGGCTGGGCTGCTGCCTGCGGTTGGGATACCGAGCAGGCCGACTCCGACAAGTACGTCCCCGGTCCGTTCTTCACCGCGACGCCCGTCTTCGACGGCGCCAAGGAGGACGAGATCGCCGAGGTCATCCGTCGTGCCAACAAGAACATGCTCAACAAGGCCACCGCTGCCTTTGGCGATCACATGCGCCCCGAGTTCGTCACCCAGCTTGACGAGCGCGGCAAGACCCGTCTGTTCGACGGCCGTACCGGCGAGGAGTTCCGCGAGCCCATTACCGTGGGTACGTCCTACATCCTCAAGCTCGGCCACATGGTCGACGACAAGATCCACGCCCGTTCGACTGGCCCTTACAGCCTGGTTACCCAGCAGCCTCTGGGCGGCAAGGCCCAGTTCGGCGGCCAGCGCTTCGGCGAAATGGAAGT
>DXMU01000014.1 GCA_019414025.1 Collinsella sp. | reverse complement strand
CGAGCGGGGGCTCCTATCTTTTTAGTGCCCTCGGATTGGGTCATAGTGTCTGTCGTTGCCAAAACATCGACGTTGGGGGTAGTCGTTGGGGACGTTCTTGAATGACTAGTCGTTTAAGAACGTCCCCAATGACTAGGTCAAAAGGCTCCGAGTGCGGCGTGCTCACGCCCGTCGTGGTGTGCCCGAAGGGGGATGGCTGCTACGAGCTCGATCATTTGCGAGTAGAAGACGAACCAGCCGTTGCAGATCCAATATGGATCTCGCCAACCTCGGCAAGCTGCTCGATGAGTGGAAGCCCTGTCGGGTCGTCCATTTCAACACCACTCAGAATGATGGTGTCATCGCGCAGGTCGATCTGCGTGTTGAACACAGCGAGGTTAAAGCCGGAGGCCACAAATCCGATAGCAGCCAGGACGAGCCCCGTGGCAACAAGCCCACCCGCTACGGCAAGGTAAATCTTTTTTACGCTGGACATGTTTGCACTCCTTCCTATGCCGTGAGCGGCGCCGCTTCAGCGCCCATGCGGCTCTTATTGCCTCGATCTTTCCAGAAGGGCGAAACGGCTTTCTTCGCCCAAAGGGCAGAGAGGCGCGCGATCTGCTTGGACGCCGTCCAGGTGCCTGCTCCCGTGAGGAGCGCCACACCGATGGAAGCGAATCCCATTCCCATCGAGGCCAAAACGTACGGAACATGCCCGATAATGATGCCGTCCACGGCGAACAGGAGCCCTACCAGGCCCGCGCCCCCGAATGCCGCGGCCACGATCCACACGCAGAGCGCAAGAACCCAAATACAGATGTAGACTGCAGCGGCAACGGCGACGAACGCGAGCAGCAGCGGAATCCATACCGGAGAGCCCACGATGGCGAGCGCCCATAGAAGTGCCGTGCTCTTGCGCTTGGTCCTCGCGATCGCGCGCGGCACGGCGGGCAGTTCGTCGAGCGTTGCCTCGGCGACCTCACCGGGCGTGCCCATGGCGGCCACAGCCTCGGCCTCCGTCATGCCGTCCTCCATACGGTCGGCGATGGCCTCCGCGTAGAACTCCTGCGTTTCCTTTACCTGATCTGCCGGCAGGCAGGCCAGAAGCTCGCCCAGCCGGTTCAAGAACTCATCGCGCGTCATGGTGCGCCCCCTCCACGTAACGGTAGATCTCCTGCACGGATGGCCATTCGGCGAGGAACTCGGCGATACGCTCGCGCCCGGCGTCCGTGATGCGGTAGTACCTCCGCAGCCGCCCGTTGTGTTCGGCGGAGCGCGCGGTGATGCAGCCCGCCTTCTCCAGGCGCTTGAGCAACGGATAGAGCGTGGATTCCGTGAGCCCCATACTCGCGGGCACGTCCTTCACGATCTGATAGCCGTAGGATTCCTCGCCCGAGACGGCCGCGAGCACGCAGGCCTCGAGGAAGCCGCGCTTCATCTGTGCCTCCATCCGCACACCTCCTTTCGTAGTATACTGTGTAACACCTACTATATGACACATAGTATATGATGTCAATAGTTGTCGTATAGGGAGTCCGGTCTGTCTGTCCCCTGCGGGTACTCATTGGGGACGTACTTAAATGAGTGCCCATCGCTCAAGGTGGCACCTGGGGACGTTCCTTATGTGCCGGCACTTTGGGACACTCCTTGTCAAGGTTTTGTTCCATTGTGCGGGTTGCTATTTAACGTGCGACAATGCCGTGTGGAAATAGAAATGTCTTCTGGGGGCTATCTATGCTGTACGAGTTTTGTGCCGAGAACTTTGAGCGGGTGCCGGCGGCCATCGATGCCGGTGCAAGGCGCATTGAGCTGTGTGACAACCTTGCCGTCGGTGGCACCACGCCTTCCGCCGGCGTTATTAGCGCTACAGTCAGTTACGCTCACGAGCATGACGCGCGAGTGATGTGCATGATTCGTCCGCGCGGTGGCGACTTTCATTACAACCAGGACGAGCTGCGCATGATGGAGATGGACCTGGGCCTTGCTGTGAGCGCCGGCGTTGACGGCCTGGTCTTTGGCTGCTGCAAGCCTTGCGCTGGCGGCTGGGCGCTCGACGATCTCACCCTTGGCGCCCTCGTTATGGCTACGGGCTGCGCGACCGAGGAGTGCAAGCGTGAGCCCATCGACATCACCTTCCACATGGCATTTGACCAGCTCTCGCCCGAGGCTCAGCTCGATGCGATTGATACACTTGCCGACTGCGGCGTTACGCGCATCCTCACGCATGGCGGCGCGGCCGGTACGCCGATTGAGGGCAACTTCGATCACCTGGCTCGCCTAATCGAGTATGCGGGCGATCGTATGACCATCCTTCCCGGCGGCGGCATCACTACGGCAAATCGCGATGCGGTCGCGGCGGCGCTCGGCGTCTCCGAGCTCCATGGCACCAAGATCGTGCCGCTGGAGGTATAACCCGTGGCGCTGGTATTTGACGTTCAGCAGGCGAGCGGCAAGCCCGACGATAATCGTCGTCCCGGCACCGCGTGTCCCTTTTGCGACACGGAGGGGCTAACCAACATCATCCAGCGCGATGGCGACTGCATCTGGCTCGAGAATAAGTTCAAAACCTTGCGCGCCACCCGTCAGACCGTATTGATTGAGTCGGCCAATCACGACGCCGACCTGGTGACCTATGAACCGGATGAGCTGCATCATGTGATGCGGTTTGCCCTGGGCTGTTGGCAGCAGATGATCGATTCCCAACAGTACCGCAGTGTGCTCATGTACAAGAACAAGGGTCCGCTCTCGGGCGGCAGTCTCGTCCATCCGCACATGCAGATTGTGGGCTTGGAACAGGAGGACGGATATGCGGCGCTGACTTCCGCCAATTTCGAAGGCATCAATGTCTGGCAGCAGGGGAGAATCTCGGTCAACATCTCAACCGAGCCCATCATGGGGTTCTTTGAGGTCAATGTTTCAGCCCCGCAGGGAATCGCCGCCAGCGACGATGCCCACGACCAAGCCGAAGCGGACCTGTTTGCCGATGCGATTCAGGTGGCCCTGCGCTATATCCTGCACGAGCACCACGGCGGTCGCGCGGAGTCGTACAACTTGTTCTTCTACCACATGGACGGCCGGACCATTGCCAAGGCGCTTCCGCGTTGGGTGGTTTCGCCCTACTTTGTCGGCTATCGTTTGGCCCAGGTTAATGCCGAGACGACGCTTGATGTCGATGCTGAGCGTCTGCGCGCACGCCTGGAGGCGCTTGCATAGCCAAAGGCTCGGCCTCGCGCCTGTGGCTGGCTATTTCGCCATTACGCTGCGGCCGGCTTCGACTCGCTTGCGCTGGGCGGCGCGCTCCTCGCCGGTCAGTCGCTCAAAGAGATGCCCGATAAGCGAGGCGAGCACCTGCTGAAACAGGGTGCCGCACATGACGGGAAACACGACCTCGCCGGGAAAATACTGTGTGGCGATGACGGCGCCCGAAGAGATATTACGCATGCCGCAGGTAAAGCACATGGTAGTCGTCTCGCTATATGGCAGATGCAGCGCATGTGCGACCAGAAAACCGACAGCAAAGCCGCTGATGGCGAAGACCAAAATAAAGAGGGCGACTTCCAAGCGCACCGCGTTCATGTGTAGCACGTACTCGCTCATGGCGGTGGAGTTGGACGCGATAACGCTCATCATCATGAACTTGCAGGCGGGCGAAAGCGCGGGGGAGAGTTTCTCGTGTCCCCACCCGCGCGTGAACTCGTTGATCACGATGCCGAGCACGGCAGGGATGGCGATCATAAAGGCCATGTTCTGCATCATGCCCGGAACATCGATTGCAACGGTGGCACCCAGCAGGAGCTTAAGCGTGAGCGGAATCGTCACAGGCGAGATAACCGAGGACGTCAGGATGATGGTGAGCGCGAGCGGGCCGTTGCCGCCGAACATGCTGATCCACATAAAGGCGGTGACTGCCACGGGTACGCTGTACTCGAGCACGATGCCGCAGACAAGGTTTGGGTTGGAACCAAAGAACAGTGAGCCCATGGCATACGCCGCGATGGGGATGAGCACGGCCGAGACAAATAACGCCAAAATCAAATGTAGGGGACGGCGGAACACCTCGGCCACCTGGTAAAAGGTGTTGCTGAGCGCACCTTGGAACGTCATAAAGGCAAACAGGGCGGGAACGATTGGCTTGAGCACGCCGATCTGCTGGGGAAAGAGCACGCCGAGCGTCACGCAAATCGGAACGATGACCTGCATGTGCCCCGCGAGAAACTTGCCCAGTCCAACCCATTGCTTCATATGCTCTTGTGACTCCCTTTGCTCGTGAATCCGTTTTGAATGGATATGCTAGACGCTTGCATGCGTCCGCGCGTCAGAAACGCTCGATTATTTCGAGGCTATTACCGCCCTCGTTTATCGAAACCGCGGCGTGCTGGACGTTGTGCGTCCGCGCTGCACGGTATAATAAATCCGTTCAACAGATCTGCCTGCCGAAGCGGGTATACACAGAGGACTCATCGCTATGAACCGTGAGAGGTATCGCGGCGACCTGCCCCTATCGGGGGTGGGCGCCTATGTCATCGCTTAAGACGACGCATCGCTGGGCGGTCGCTCGGCAAAACCCCGAGCTCGAAAAGGAGCTTTCGGCTGGCCTGGGCATTCCCGGGCTGGTGGCGCGTATTATGGTCGCGCACGGCATTACATCCATCGAAGAAGGTCAGCTGTTTTTGACGCCTTCGCTCGATCGCGACTGGGCCGACCCACTCATTATCCCGGGCATGTCGGTCGTTGCCGACCGCGTCGAGCGTGCTATTTGCAACCACGAGCACATTGCGGTCTTTGGCGATTTTGACGTTGACGGTATTACGTCGACCTGCCTGTTGACCGAGGCACTACGCACGTTTGGCGCCGATGTCACGCCGTTTATTCCGCATCGCTTTGACGAGGGCTACGGTCTTTCGCGCGCGGCGCTCGACCGCGTTAACGAGCTCGCTCGCCCCCAGCTGATCGTGACCGTCGATAACGGCATTGCCGCCAAGGAAGAGGTTTCCTATCTGGAGAGCCTGGGGATCGATTTGGTGGTCACGGACCATCACGAGCCCTCCGACCAGGTGCCGCAGGGTGTGCCCCTGACCGACCCCAAGCTCGAGGATGAGGGGCCCTCGCGTGAACTTGCCGGTGCTGGTGTGGCGCTCAAGCTGGTGCAAGTCCTGGGTGAGCGCCTGGGCAAGCCGTCGTATTGGCGTTCGCTAATCGAGGTCGCGGCGCTGGGCACCGTGTCCGACATGATGCCGCTCACGCCCGAGAACCGCGCACTGGTTGCCGAGGGCATCCAGCAGATGCGCGTAACCGCTCGTCCCGGCTATATCGCGCTTGCTGCGCTCGCCAAGACGGACCTTTCGAGCATTACGGCGGATGGCCTATCGTTCTCGCTCATTCCCCGCTTAAACGCTGCCGGTCGCATGGCCGATCCCAAGCTGGCGCTCGAGCTGCTGCTTGCCCGCGATCCTATCGAGGCAAGCGCGCTGGCGGCCGAGCTCGAGGAGATCAACCGTCAGCGCCGCGAGATTGAGGCGGAGCTCACACGCGATGCCATGGCGAAGGTCGAGGAGACTTATGACGGCGGTCGCGCGATCGTCGTGGGTGGCGAGGGCTGGCACGAGGGCGTCAAGGGCATCGTGGCGAGCCGCCTGACCAATCGCTACCACGTGCCGGCGCTGCTCTTCTCGATCGAGGACGGCATTGCACGCGGATCGGGCCGCTCGGTGGGCAAAGTCAACCTGTTCGACGCCGTCGAGCGTTGCTCCGACCTGCTGATTCGTCGCGGCGGGCATGCCGGTGCGGTGGGTGTGACCATCGAGGCATCCAAGCTTGATGAGTTCCGCCGTCGCCTTTCGGCCGTGCTATCGGAGCTTCCCGCCGATGACTTTGAGGACACCGACGAGGTTGCCGCCACCGTCGACCTCTCCGAGCTGAATATCGAGACTATCGAGCAGATTTCTCGTCTTGAGCCGTTTGGCCAGAGCAATAAGGTGCCGCTACTGGCTGCCGAGGGAGTGACAATGTGCGATCGCGCCGTGGTGGGCAAAACCGGCGAGCACATGCGCTTCGTGGCGACCGATGGCGCCGCGAGTGTGCCGGCCATCATGTTCCGCGTGCCGCAGATTGATAAGCTTATCAATTGCGATAGCGCCGTCGACTTGGTGTTCGAGGCCGTGGCCGAGCATTGGCAAGGTCGCGTAAAGCCAAAGCTCATGATCAAGGATGTCTTGGTCCGCGATGCCACGGCGCCCAATATCGACGATCCGGCGTGCGAGCTTCGTCGTGGCGTGCGGCCGGCGGACTTAGGCCCGCGCCTGGAGTCCCGCAAGCGCCAAACGCTCGCCCAGCTTTCCTATACCGAGCTGACGCGCTCGCTTATCCATAGCTTTATCGGCTCGAACCAGCCGCACCGCGCGCAGGTCGAGGCGCTCGATGCCCTGGCCGATCACCAAAGTGTTCTGGCCGTTATGGGAACGGGGCGCGGCAAGTCTCTTATCTTCCATGTGCATGCCGCCCGCGAAGCGGTCCTTCGCGGGCGTGCGAGCATCTTTGTCTATCCGTTGCGCGCGCTCGTTGCCGACCAGGCCTATCACCTCTCGTCGACGATGGCCGCGCTCGGCATTGGCGTAGGCGTGCTGACCGGCGAGACTGTGGAGGCGGCGCGCGATGACGTGTTTGCCGGCTTGGCTTCGGGCCGCACCGGCATCGTGCTCACGACGCCTGAGTTCCTGTCCATTCACCGCGACCGCTTTGCGCGTTCGGGGCGCATCGGTTTTGTCGTTATCGATGAGGCGCATCATGCCGGTCTTGCCAAGGGCGGCGACCGCAGCGCCTATCTCGACATGCCCGATATCCTCAAGGCCTTGGGCGATCCGGTCGTTCTGGCTACGACCGCCACCGCAACGGCTCCGGTCGTGTCGGAGCTTGCCCGCGTGCTGCCGATTACCCGTACGGTGGTCGACGAGACGGTGCGCGAGAACTTGCAGCTCGAGGATGACCGCGATCTTGCGAGCCGCGAAAACCGCCTGGTGTCAATCGTGGCGACGGGGGAGAAGACCGTCATCTACGTCAACTCGCGTGATCAGTCCGTGGCGCTTGCCAAGACGCTACGCAAACGCGTTCCCGACTACGCGTCGCATATCGCCTTTTACAACGCGGGCCTTACGCGCACCGATCGCCATCGCGTAGAGGAGGCGTTTCGAGACGGCAGCCTCAGCTGCATCGTCTCGACATCTGCCTTTGGCGAGGGTGTCAACCTGCCTGACATCCGCCACGTCGTGCTCTACCACATGCCGTTTGGTGCCATCGAATTTAACCAGATGAGCGGCCGTGCCGGTCGCGATGGGCAGCCTGCCGTGATTCACCTGCTCTATTCGTCGCGCGACGCCCGCATTAACGAGCGCCTGCTCGACTGCTATGCGCCCGAGCGCGACGAGCTCGTCACGCTCTATCGCGCGCTGCAGACCATGTGGCGCTCCAACCGCGGCAAGACCGGGGACGATTCATTTAGCGCGAGCGATATCGACATCGCGCAGATGTGCCTTGCCATCGACGCGCGCACGCCGGTCGACGAGCGCTCGGTGGAAAGTGGCCTGGGAATCTTCGAAGAGCTTGGTTTCTGTCGCGTTTCGGGGTTTGACGACACCCGTCGCATCGCGATGGCCGAAAACCCCGGCCGCGTGCAATTGAGCAGGTCAATCCGCTATTTGGAGGGATTGCGCTCGCGCATGGAGTTCTCGGCTTTCCGGAGCTGGGCGCTCGATTCGTGCGCTTCTGATATGCTAGCCAAAGTTAACCGCCCGATCGTACCGCGGGCCTAGGGGAAGGGGACCTCGATGGATGCCGCAGCCCGTACCGCCCATGATTCCACTCTCCAGCCGTTTTCGGAGATGGAGCACTATAAGCATGCCGATGAGCTGCCGCCCGAGATTATGGCGGACAGCTACGACAAGTTGGAGCGCCTGTGCCTCAAATATATGAATGAGGATGACTTTTCTAAGGTGGAGCAGGCCTATTGCTTTGCTGCCGAGAAGCACTGCAACCAAAAGCGTCGCTCGGGTGAGATGTACATCAACCATCCCGTCGAGGTGGCCATCATTCTGGCTGATCTCAAGATGGACTGCGATGTGGTGTGCGCCGCGTTGCTGCACGATACCGTCGAGGACACCGAAACCTCGCTTGCCGACGTTTCCGGCCTGTTTGGTGATACGGTGGCCGAGCTCGTCGATGGCGTGACCAAGCTCACCAACATCGAAGTCGATAGCATGGACGAGAAGCAGGCGCTTACGCTGCGCAAGATGTTCCTTGCCATGTCCAAGGACATTCGCGTCATCATCGTCAAACTCGCCGACCGCCTGCATAATATGCGCACGCTCGCCGCCCTGCGCGAGGACCGTCGCCTGTTTAAGGCACGCGAGACTATGGACGTGTACGCGCCCCTGGCCGACCGCCTGGGCATGAGCTCTATTAAGTGGGAGCTCGAGGATCTGTCCTTCTTCTATTTGGAGCCCGACGCCTACCAGCGCATCGCGCGCATGGTGGCAGAGTCGCGTGAGGTTCGCGAGCGCTATCTGGCCGAGACTATCAAGACGCTCACCGATGAGCTCAACCGCATTGGCCTGGAGGGCTTCCAGATCAACGGTCGCTCCAAGCACTATTGGTCCATCTACCAAAAGATGAAGCGCAAGGGCAAGGAATTCTCCGAGATTTATGACTTGGTGGCGCTGCGCGTCATCACCCATTCGGTGCGCGATTGCTATTCCACGCTCGGTGCGGTGCATACGCTGTGGCACCCCATGCCCGGTCGCTTTAAAGACTATATCGCCATGCCCAAGGTCAATAACTACCAATCGCTTCACACGACGGTTATCGGACCCACGGCTCGTCCGCTCGAGATTCAGATTCGAACCTACGAGATGCATGAGCAGGCCGAGTACGGCATTGCCGCCCACTGGCTCTATAAGAAGTCGGGCGGATCGTCTGCCTCAAAGACCAATGATGCCCAGCGTCTGGATGATCAGATTAACTGGCTCAAGCACTCACTCGACTGGGCGGCGTCTGACGAGATCACCGATGCCAAGGAATACCTGCACTCGCTGAAGGTCGACTTGTTTGACCAGGAGATTTTTGTCTTTACGCCCAAGGGCGAGGTCATGGCGCTTCGTGCCGGCTCTACACCGCTCGACTTTGCCTACGCCGTTCATACCGAGGTCGGCAACCACTGCGTCGGCGCCAAGATCAACGGTGCGGTGGCGCCGCTTACGCACGAGATCAAGACGGGTGACCGTGTCGAGATCCTGACCAACAAGAGCTCTAAGCCGTCGCGTGATTGGCTCAAGATCGTTAAGACACCTTCGGCCAAGTCAAAGATCCGCCGTTACTTCGCCGCCGCGACCAAAGACGATGACGCTGCTGCCGGCCGCGATATACTGGCCAAGGACCTGCGCAAGCGCGGGTATGGCATTTCCACGCCGCGTTCTACGCGTGCGCTCAATGCCGTGGCGGAGCAGTTTAACTACAAACAGCTCGAGGACCTGTTTGCAGCCGTCGGCGCCGGTAAAGTCGCCCCACGTGCCGTGGGCAATAAGGTCGAGCAAATCTTGGACCCCAAACCCGAGGAACAGCTCACCAAGGCCGAGGCAATCGCCGAAGTTGTTAAGCAGCCTGCCCGCGGGTCCAACCGCAAGCCGCAAAAGCGCGGCAAGAGCGCCAGCAACGGCATTATCGTCAAGGGCGAGAGTAACAGCGGCTTGCTGGTTCGTCTGGCGCATTGTTGCAACCCTGTGACGGGCGACGATATCGTGGGCTTCATCACGCGCGGCCGCGGCGTTTCGGTGCATCGCGCCAACTGCCCTAACGTCAAGGGTCTTATGGAACATCCCGAGCGCATGATCGATGTGGAGTGGGACGGCGCTGCCGACACCCTCTTCCAGGTCGAGATCGTGGTCGAGTGCCTGGACCGCATGGGCCTGCTCAAGGATGTCACCATTGCCATTGGCGATGCGGGCGGCAATATCCTTTCTGCCGCCACGTCGACCAACCGCGAGGGTATTGCAACCCTGCGCTTTATGGTCGAGATTTCGGACGCGAGTGGTCTGGATCCGCTGCTGGCATCCATCAGTAGTGTCGACTCAGTCTATGACGCACGCCGTCTGATGCCTGGCGAGGGTGGAGCTCAGCTTAAGCGCCGCGTTTAGTTGCGACGAACGTGTCACATTATCGATATTCGCTACACTCGAGGCATCGTTTGATGCCTCGAGTTCTATAGAGAGGAGAGGGACATGAGCGCTGTGTCCTTGGATTTAACTCCCAAGGGATCGGTCGAGATCGAGACGCTCGTAAACGGTCCCATTCAGACCAATAGCTATGCTGTTATTTCGGACAATGAGTGCGTGATTATCGACCCCGCATGGGAAGGCGAGCGCCTGGTGGAGCATATTCGAGCCGAGCATCCCGGCGTACGCGTGCTTGGCGCCGTATGCACTCATGGCCATGCCGACCATGTTGGCGGTGTTGCCGGGGTTCGAGCTGTCATTGGCAACGGCGCATTATATGAGTTGTGCGCTAAGGACGTGACGGTACCTCGCGCAAATATCGAGGAGCAGCGCGCCATGTGGGGTATCGAGACGCCCGATCCGGGTGAGCCGACGCGCCTGCTCGCCGAGGGCGATGCTATCGAGGTGGGCGATATCTGCCTGCAGGTGATCGAGACACCCGGGCATACGCCGGGCGGTATCGTCTTGTTTGCTGCCACCGAGCAGGGGAACATTGCCTTTGTGGGCGACACGCTATTCCCGGGCAGCCACGGCCGCACCGATCTTGCCGGTGGCGACGAGGCAGCGATTCTGCGCTCGCTCTCCAAGCTCGCCCGGCTTCTCCCACCCGATACCGTTTGCCTAACCGGCCATGGCGATTCGACCACCATGGCACGCGAGCTCATGCAGAACCCTTTCATGCAGATGTAGCTTAATAGTCGGCTTTTGAAGCACGAGAAGCGTCCAAACGTCAAGCTATTTTTCCCCAACGGGCCGATTCCGTAGGGCAAACGGTCAAAAAAGTCTGTTTGGACGATATTCGTGAACAAACGAACGTTTATGCTCGGGTGCGCCGTGGTAAAATCTCAGGCGTTATCGGAGCAACCTTACAGGAGGTTTCTTTTATGCTCGTCAACGCAGCAGACATGCTCAAGAAGGCCGAGGCCGGCAAGTACGGTCTCGGTGCCTTCAACACCAACAACCTCGAGTGGACCCTGGCTATTCTCCAGGCCGCCGAGGAGGCCAAGTCTCCGCTGATCCTTCAGTGCACCGCTGGTGCCGCTAAGTGGATGGGCGGTTTCAAGGTCTGCGCCGACATGGTCAAGGCTGCCGTCGAGGCCACGGGCGTTACCGTTCCCGTCGCCCTTCACCTCGATCACGGTTCTTACGAGGACTGCTTCAAGTGCATCGAGGCCGGCTTCACGTCCATCATGTATGACGGCTCTCACGAGGAGACCTTCCAGCTTAACCTCGACCGCACCAAGGAGCTCGTTGAGCTTGCTCACTCCAAGGGCATGTCCATCGAGGCCGAGGTCGGCGGCATCGGCGGCACCGAGGACGGCGTGACCTCCAGCGGCGAGCTCGCTGATCCTGCTGAGTGCAAGCAGATTGCTGACCTGGGCGTCGACTTCCTCGCCTGCGGTATCGGCAACATCCACGGCGTGTACCCTGCCGACTGGGCTGGCCTTTCCTTCGAGCGTCTGGGCGAGATCAAGGCTCAGACCGGCGACCTGCCCCTCGTCCTGCACGGTGGCACCGGCATCCCCGAGGATCAGATCAAGAAGGCCATCTCCCTGGGTATCTCCAAGATCAACGTCAACACCGACCTGCAGCTCGTCTTCGCCAAGGGCGTTCGCGAGTACATCGAGGCTGGCAAGGATCAGCAGGGCAAGGGCTTTGACCCCCGCAAGCTCCTCAAGCCTGGTCGCGACAACATCGTTGCCCGCACCAAGGAGCTCATGGAGGAGTTTGGCTCCGTCAACAAGGCGTAAGCGTCGCTAAACTTCCCGCCGGAAGCCCCGTCTCCCTACACTGTTTCCTTTGCGCTCACCTGGCTTCGCCAGAAGTCGCGCCAAGAAAACAGCTCCGGGGGACGGGGCTTCCTTCGTTTAACGCCGCAGGGTTACGAGTCTGAATTAAGAGGGCTACTGGCTTCGCCAGAAGTCGCGCGACGGAACCAGCTCCGGGGAAACGGGGCCTCCTTTGTTAACTCGCTGCAGGGTTACTGGGCTGAATTCATTTTTATAGGTACCGTTTATCGGTGTTGAGAGTTCCTTTATTGGGGCTTTCTCTTTTATCTCGCTACAATGGGCTTCAAGGGTTCTAGTGACATGGAGTTTGGTATGGCTGTTATTAATGTACTGCCTTCGGATGGGAAGGTTATTGACGAGGGTCCTGTTGGTTGCTCTGTTGATGTTTGCAATGATGACTTTCGTCATCTCGATATTGGACTGCCGCCCGAGATTCTTCGACTCAAGGATGCCGGATATTTGACGCAGGCTGTTGCGGCTTGTGATCGTCTTTTGGGGCAGAATCCTGAGCCTTCGCTGACAGCCTGCGTTCGTGCCGAGCGGTATCGCATGCTTGAGACGCCGCTTCATTTTTCGGTGTCGCGCGATCGAGCTATTGCGATGATTCGCGAGGAGTGGCCTGAGTTTACCGAGGAGCAGTTTGACGATCTGATTGACCGTAAGCGTATTGACTGGCGCTTTATCGATGGCGAGCTGTTCGTTCTCGACAACTTCCTCGATTCGCTTCGCGTATATCCCAAAGAGGTCCCCGGCATGCGTCCCGATCCTACGGACGGAATTGCACTGCGCAACGAGATGCTCAAGGAGATGGAGTCGCAAAACGGATTGGCTCGCGTCATTACGCTTAAAGCGTCTGTGTCTGTCCCCGGCGCTCTAGAGGGGGAGACTGTTCGCGCTTGGCTTCCCGTTGCCGCCACCTGCCGCCAGCAGTCTCGGGTCGAGATTCTCGACATGACGCCGGAGGGTGCTGTTGCTCCCGCGAACGCTTCGGCACGTACCGCCTCGTGGTCTTCTTCGAGTGAACGCTCATTCTCGGTGACCTATCGTTATCACATCGATGCTGCTTATTGTGATGTCTACGGTGGCACACTTCCGGTTCATCCGCGTATGGACGCGCCTCTGCCCGAGGATATTTCCGAGGACCGTCCGCACATTGCATTCACGCCGTATCTGCTGCAGCTGACGGCCGGTGTTGTTGACGGACTCGAGGATCCGCTCGATCGCGCCCGTGCTATCTATGATTACCTGACGCAGCATATCGACTATCGCTATCAGCCGCCGTACTTGCTTTTGGGATCTATTGCCGATGACTGCGCGCATTCGCTCCGCGGCGATTGCGGCGTTATGGCGCTCACGTTTATCACCATGTGCCGTATCGCGGGCGTGCCCGCCCGTTGGCAGAGCGGCCTGTACGTTGCGCCCGATTCGGTGGGGTCGCACGACTGGGCAGAGTTCTATACGCCGCAGACCGGTTGGCTCAACGCCGATGTGTCATTTGGATCTTCTGCTCGCAGGATGGGGGAGGAGTGGCGCCGCCGTCACTACTTTGGCAATCTCGACCCGTGGCGTATGGTGGCCAGCAATCGATTCCAGGCAGAGTTTGAGCCCTCTTTCGACGGCGTGCGCGAGGACCCCTATGACAACCAGATGGGGGAGGTCTCGGTCGACGGTCGCGGATGCCGTCAGCGCGAGATGCTCCGCACGGTCGAACTCATCGAAATGCTCGAAGTTCCATTTTCGGACTAATCGGCAGAAAGCTGTGATAAACTAACTCACGCATTGCGTGCCCGAGTGGCGGAATTGGCAGACGCAGTGGACTCAAAATCCACCGTTGGCAACAACGTGCGAGTTCGAGTCTCGCCTCGGGCACCATACATGCAAGTGAGCGTTCAAGGGGGTTGCGGCCCCCTTTTTCGTGCGAACTCGCGTGAGCGCGCGAAGCGTTAAGCAAACAGGCCTGTGGCCTGTCTGTAGCGGAGCGTGGCGAGGGCGCCACGCGCCCGAAGCCCGGGGCTTCGCGAAGCGAAGGCCCTTCGAGTCTCGCTTCGGGCACCATAGCAAGCGAGCGTTCAAGGGGGTCGCGGCCCCTTTTCGTGTACGTAATGTGATAACGCGCTGTACGTGTTATTATTCGCAAGGCGTTGTTCCCGCAATGCCCTAAAGAGGAACCCGAGGGTTCCCACCTTTTGGCGCCAATGAGCAGCTGACTGGTCATACAAATTAGATTCTCTTCCTTAAATCGAGGATGTCTATGTGTACGACCTGGTTGCTGAGAAGCGCCGGGTTATTTTTTTATGAATGGAGGTAGGGAAAATAGCTAAGTCTGATGACACCCGCATCAACGACGAGATCACTGCATCTTCGTGTCGTTTGATTGGCGTCGATGGCTCTCAGCTCGGCCTGTTCGCCATCCGCGATGCCCAGCGCGTCGCCGACGATCAGGGTCTCGACCTGGTCGAGATCGCTCCCAACGCGGAGCCGCCGGTCTGCAAGGTCATGGACTACGGTAAGTTCAAGTACCAGCAGGCCATGAAGGCCAAGGCTGCTCGTAAGAACCAGTCCAAGGTCGAGGTCAAGGAAATGAAGTTCCGACCCAAGATCGACGTTGGCGACTACGAGACCAAGAAGGGCCACGTTCTGCGTTTCCTCAAGAAGGGCGCACGCGTTAAAATCACCATCATGTTCCGCGGCCGTGAGATGGCTCACCCGGAGCAGGGCCTTAACGTTCTCGAGCGTCTCGCCGAGGATCTCAAGCCTTACGCTACGGTCGAGTCCAAGCCTAAGATGGAAGGCCGTAACATGCTTATGCTGCTCGCCCCGATTAAGGGCGCCTTCGATGAGGATAAAGCGGCAAGCGATAGCAAGTAACTAGTGTTCTGTAACCGATTAAGGAGTATTTCATGCCTAAGATGAAGTCCCACAGCGGCACCAAGAAGCGTTTCCGCAAGACTGGTACCGGCAAGCTTATGCGCGCCAAGGCTTTCAAGAGCCACATCCTGAGCAAGAAGTCCACCAAGCGTAAGCGTGGCTTCCGTCAGGAGACCGAGATCGCCGCTGCCGACCGCAAGGTCATCAAGTCACGTCTCGCCTAAGTTCGCGTTCCCGTTTTTCGTTTTACCGTCTAGGAGTTGATAGAACATGGCACGTATTAAGCGCGCTGTTGCCGCCAAGAAGAAGCGCCGTACCGTTATGCACCGTGCGAAGGGTTACTACGGTGCCGCTTCGCGTACTTACAAGCATGCTAAAGAGCAGGTCCAGCACTCCCTGCAGTATCAGTATCGTGATCGCCGCAACAAGAAGCGCGAGATCCGTTCTCTCTGGATTACCCGTATCAACGCTGCTGCTCGCCTGAACGACATCTCTTACTCTCAGTTCATGCATGGCCTGAAGGTTGCCGGCATCGAGCTCGACCGCAAGGTCCTGGCTCAGATGGCTTACGAGGACATCGAGTCCTTCAACGAGCTGGCTACCATCGCCAAGAAGGCTCTCGAGGCCTAATAGATTCTCTTGAATCGCTAGGGGAGTGTCGCGTTGTGCGCGGCGCTCCCTCTTTTTATCTGAAGCGCGGTTTACATTGCTAAAAGCGCGGGTAGATAGACACTTACAGGTGACCGATCTCTATATATTCCTAAACCAAAGGGTCATCATCTGATACGTGCGGAAGATCCGCACCAGTCTTTCTATTAGCTATAGAAAGCGATATGTTGTGTAGGACTTGTGAAGAGTGGAATTGACGACCCACAGGGCTTCGCGGTCTGGCAATATATCTCCTTGCCGCGCGGCCCGGTCGGACCGGATCAGCCGCCGAGCGTGCACCTTGAGAACCGGATACTGCGAGGATGGACACATTCAGT
>DXMU01000013.1 GCA_019414025.1 Collinsella sp. | reverse complement strand
AGGCCCGATTTTGCCTCTTGACAATGTCCTGCTCATATTAAAAGGAACGTCCCCAAGTGCCAAAAAGGCCGCAGTCGGAATCGTTCCGGCTGCGGCCCTATTGCACATGTTAGGTTAACCTACTTACTAGACCAACTTGAAGCCCTTGCGCTTGCCCACGGAGAGGGTGTCGCCCAGCTTGAGGGCGCTCGGATCGATGTTGTAGCTCTTGGAAGCCACAGCCTTGCCGTTGATCTTGACGCCGCCGCCGTCGATGTCGCGGCGGGCCTGACCGGCGCTGGCCGAAAGGCCCAGGTCCTTGAGCAGGCCAGCGAGGTAAATCTGGCCCTCGTCGTTGACGGTCAGCTCAACGTGCTTCTCGGGGAAGTCGGCAAGCTGGCCCTCCTTGAACACACGGTCGAACTCGGCCTGAGCCTCGTCGCCGGCGCCAGCACCGTGGTAGGTGTCGCACAGGTCGCGGCCTAGAGCGCGCTTGAGCTCGTAGGGGTCGGCGGAGCCATCGGCCAGGGCGGCATCGATCTTGTCGACCTCGGCCGGGGCGAGCGAGCTGGCCAGACGATAGTACTTGCCGATCATCTCGTCGGGGATGGACATGGTCTTGCCGAACATATCCTTGGGAGCGTCGGTCAGGCCGATGTAGTTGCCATAGGACTTGGACATCTTGCGCACGCCGTCGGTGCCCTCGAGCAGCGGCATGGTAAGCGCGATCTGCGGCTCCATGCCCATCTTCTCCATGAGCTCGCGGCCGGCGAGCAGGTTGAAGAGCTGGTCGGTGCCGCCCATCTCGACGTCGGCCTTGATCTGAACGGAGTCGAAGGCCTGCATCACGGGGTACAGAAACTCGTGCAGGGCAATCGGCGTCTGGGACTGGTAGCGCTTGGTAAAGTCGTCGCGCTCAAGGATGCGGGCGACGGTGAACTTGGAGCACACCTGCAGCAGGCCGGCCAGGTCCATCGAAAGGATCCAGTCGCCGTTGTGCACGATGGTGGTCTTCTCGGGGTCCAGGATCTTCATGGCCTGGCTCACGTAGGTCTCGGCGTTGGCCTCGATCTGCTCCTGCGAAAGCTGCGGGCGGGTGGAGTTCTTGCCCGAGGGGTCGCCGATCAGCGCAGTGCCGTTGCCGATGATAAGGGTGACGTTGTGGCCCAGGTCCTGGAACTGACGCATCTTGCGCAGGGGCACGGCATGGCCCAGGTGCAGGTCGGGGCTGGTGGGATCGACGCCGAGCTTGATGTTGAGGGGCTCGCCCTTCTCAAGCTTCTTGCGAAGGTCGGCCTCGGGGACGATCTGCGCTGCACCCGAGGTGATGATACGCATTTGCTCGTCAACAGACAGCATTGGGTATCCTCCTTTTGCTATAGCACCCTCACCGGATACGGCGGTGCTGGAAGTTCATAAACCCACTAATAATAACCAAAACAGCGCGACGCGGCACCTACGACAGGAAAATCCTCGTCCTGCCGCACGCGTCGATAACGACCGGCAAACGCGTGCCGTCACGTTCGACCAAAAAGCGCGCCTGCTGACGGCGCGAGCAGTCACGGCAACGGACCTGCCCCGTTGCATCCGTGGCGCAGGCGCCCTCGGCAGTCAGCAAGCAGTGCTCGCACACCATGAGCTCGGGACGGTCGGCATCGACAGGCCCCAAGACACCGGGACAAGCGGCAAGCTCGGCAACACGCTCCGCATCATTGCCGAGCAACTCGGCCGACAAGTACACCCGCCCCGCCCCGAGTCCGCGCAGCCAGGTAAGCGTGACCCGATTCGCGCAGAACACCGGCGCCGCCACGTCAAACGTCATGCCCAGCTCGCGAGCGATCACCACCTGTCCCAGGTTGCGGCAGACGACGCGCCCGGCACGCTGCATAAGTGAGCGGGTCCGATCAACGTCACCCGTGCGGCACACCTCGTCCAGCACCACAACGGCGTCGGATAAATCGCGTTCTCCGCGCGGATCGGCATCCATCAGCTGCCAAGCAAAAACCATGTGAGCGGGAACCGCGCGCTCCGCCAACTCCGTCGACGCACCGCCATCCACCGCAACGTCCTCAAAGGGCAGCACCTCAACGGCGCGCGCAACGGGTGCAATCGCATCCGCCTCGGCCCGCATGCGCTCCAACACCGCCGCTGTCTGATCCAACACGCCGGCGCTGCGAATCAGGTATACCTCGCAGCCCGCGTCCACCTTACGCTTGCAATGCACGACGACGCGCTTCCCCGCTGCGGCATCCACCGGGCAGGGCACCTGCGGCCAGCGCTTGGGCACATCGGGGCGCGCGTCGACGCCCGGATAGAACCGAATCTCGAGCGTGTCACCCGCCGCCACGGCGGCATCGAGCTCAACGGTCACCTCTTCGTGGCCCACAGCGACCAAGCGCCCCACGCGCACGCCCTGGTTAATTGCACGCTCAAAGCTCATCAGCTCGGCACCCGAACGCCCTCGCAGGTACGCATCGGTAAACCCACGGTTAAACGACCTTCCCAGCTCGCGCTCAAGCTCTTCCACGGCACCGGGGTCCCACGCGCCGTCGCGCAGCATATCGAGCGCCCGGCGCCAAACCCGCACCACGTTGAATACGTAATCGGGGTTCTTCATGCGCCCCTCGATCTTGAGCGACGCCACGCCGGCATCTACAAGCTCGGGCAGATGCGCAATACCCAGATAGTCATGCGGACACAGCAGACGATCCCCCTCAACGGCGACAACGCTCTGTCCCGCCTCGTCCACTAGGTCGTACGCCAGACGGCACGGCTGTGTGCAGTCGCCGCGCATCGCCGATCGTCCACGCCGCAGGGCCGAGAACTCGCACGCCCCCGAATAGCCGATGCAAATCGCACCGTGGCAGAATACCTCGATGGGCACGCCCGTGGCACAGAGCGCCGCAATCTCGTCGACCGTCAGCTCGCGCGCCGTCGTCACGCGCTCGACCCCCAACTCATCGGCGGCAAGCCGCACGGCGCCTTCGCTATGAACGCCCGCCTGCGTAGACAGGTGAATCTCGACCCCGGGAATCGCCGCGCTCAGCGCGCAGGCCAACCCGGCATCGGCCACAATCAGAGCATCGGCGCCCAGCTCCAGTGCATGAGCTCCCAACGCCACCGCGTCGGACAACTCATCGTCAAACACGAACACGTTGAGCGTCACGTACACACGCACGCCATGGGCATGCGCCACGGCGCAGCCGCGCGCAAACTCGTCATCCGTAAAGCCGTGGGCGCTCACACGGGCGTTAAAGCCGCCCAACCCCGCATAGATGGCATCGGTACCCGCGGCGATAGCCGCAAGCATCTGGTCGAGTCCGCCCGCCGGCGCCAGCAGCTCGGGCAGCGCCGCACTGACGACATCCAATCCAGTCTCGCATTGTCCGCTCGGCCCCATCGCCCGAATCGCCATCGACAAACTCCTTACCAAGGTATGCATTCACTCTGAAAAATGCCGTCTTCCAGCATACACGAGGCCTCGCGCGCCCCGTTTGGTTTATCGTGTAATAACTTATGTCCATCCTGCCCCGACGGCACATCCACCGTCCGGCACGACATACCTGGAGGTCAATATATGGGTCCTCGCCAACGACAGGGACACAGCCGTTCAAAGACGCACGCCCTGCCCATAATCCTGCTCTCGTTTTTGGGCTTTCTGCTGATTGCGGGCGTGGCGTTTGGCATCGGCATGGTCGGCAACGTCAACCGCTGGCTGTCCGATCTGCCCGACTACACCGACGCCAACGCGTATCTGGTGAGCGAGCCCACCGAGATCGTCGACTGCAACGGCAACAAGATCGCGAGCTTCTACACGCAAAACCGCAAATCCATCACCAAGGACGAGGTCTCCCCCTACGTGCTGCAGGGCACCGTTGACGTCGAGGACGAGCGCTTCTACGAGCACGGCGGTATCGACCTGTGGGGTATCGCGCGTGCTGCGGTGGCAACCCTCGGCGGCGGGCACGAAGGCGCCTCGACTATCACCCAGCAGCTTGTGCGCAACACCATCCTGCAGGAGGAGCAGTTCGACTCGACCATCGAGCGTAAGGTGCGCGAGGCCTACATCGCCATCAAGATGGAGGACATGTACTCCAAAGACGAGATCCTCATGATGTACCTCAACACCATCTATTACGGCCACGGCGCCTACGGCATCGAGGCCGCAGCCGAGACCTATCTGTCCAAGAGCGCCGCCGACCTCACCCTGAGCGAGGCCGCGCTACTCATCGGCCTTCCCAACTCGCCTTCGCAGTACGACCCCACGGTCAATCCCGATCTGGCACTGTCCCGCCGCAACAAGGTCCTTGACAACATGTTGCGCCTGGGCCACATCACCCAGGAGGAGCACGATGCCGCACAGGCCGAGCCCATCACCCTCAACGTGACCGAAATCTCGGGCAGCGGCGTCGACGTATACTCGCAGCCCTACTTTGTCTCCTACGTCAAGCAGCTGCTGGAGCAGGAGTTCTCGACCGACGTGCTCTTTAAGGGCGGCCTGACCGTCAAGACCACCATCGACCCCACGATGCAGCAGGTGGCAGAGAATGCCGTCCGCGAGCAGCTCGACACGCTCTCGCTTGACGGCCTGGACATGGGCATGGTCGTCGTCGACCCCAAGACCGGCTACATCAAGTGCATGGTGGGCGGCTACGACTACAACGCCGACGAGAACCACGTAAACCATGCCACGGCCAAGCGTCCCGTCGGCTCCACCTTTAAGGCCTTTACGCTGGCAACTGCCATCCAAAACGGCATGAACCCCAACGTCACCCTCAACTGCAACTCGCCGCTCAAGGCCAAGGGCACCACAACCGAGGTACAAAACTACGCCAATCAAAGCTACGGCACCATCACGCTTAAGCAGGCGACGGCATACTCCTCCAACACCGGCTACATCCAGGTGGCGGAAGCCGTCGGCAACAGCAAGATCATCTCGCTCGTCAAAAAGCTCGGCATCGACCCCGCCAAGGACAACATCGAGGACGTTCCCGTCATGACCCTCGGCACCGGCTCGATCTCGCCGCTCGAGATGGCCGCCGCCTACGCGACGTTTGCCAACGGCGGCTACTATCGCCAGCCGATCGCCATCACCGAGATTGACTCTCGTACCGGTTCGGTGCTGTACCAGCACACCGACAATCCCTCACAGGTGCTTACCGAGGGCGAGGCCGCCGCGGTCACCGATGTTCTGTCCGGCGTCATGAAGGGCAGCGGTACGGGTGCTGCCGGCGCCCTGAGTGTCAACCAGCCCTATGCCGGCAAGACGGGCACCACCGACAACACCACCAACCTGTGGTTCTGCGGCTATACCCCGCAGCTGGCATGCGCCCTGTGGACCGGCTATTCCGCGGGCGAGATCCCCATCCAAAAGTACGGCACGGACCTGCTGGGCGACAGCACCAACCTGCCTGTCTTTAAGCGGTTTATGAACACCGTTCTGACCGGTACCGAGCGCGAGGAGTTTGCGACCGGAACGGCGCCCACCTACAAGAACAACAGCGTCTGGAAGTTCTACGGCACCAACAACACCAAGAAGTCGGAGAACGAGGACGAGGACGAAGAGGAAGAGGAAACCACCACAACGACTACCACGACGACCACGACCACCGAGACCACAGGCGGCGACACCACCGGCGGCACCGGTACGACCGGTGGCTCGACGGGCGGCTCCACTGGTGGTTCGACCGGCGGCGATGGCGGCACGCCTACGCCTACGCCCACTCCAGACCCCTCGCCCACGCCTGACGATACGGTCGGCTAAGAAGTACGCGACTAAAGCCAACAAGGCCCCGAGCAGCTTATTGAACTGCTCGGGGCCTTTTAGTTTGAAACGACCTGGAGGGCGGTCTTTATAC
>DXMU01000012.1 GCA_019414025.1 Collinsella sp. | reverse complement strand
CTCCCGGATGGCCCCAAAAATTTTTTCAAAAAAGTTGTTGCGCGCCGGACAGACTTCTGTGTATACTAATCCCCGCAGCGCACGCGAGCGGAAACAAACGCGAACGTCTGCCTGGGGAGTTAGCTCAGTTTGGTTAGAGCGCCGGCCTGTCACGTCGGAGGTCGCGGGTTCGAGCCCCGTACTTCCCGCCAACGCAATTAAAGCCACGTCTTCGGACGTGGCTTTTTGCGTTTGATGCACTTTGTTTCGATAGAACGATCGCCCTGGTGCATCTTCGCCCAGAATCCCCGCGCCTTCGGGGACGCAAGTAAAATCTAATAAGCATATCTGTCTAAACAACAGCTTTGTTGCGCAACACCTGTTCAACGAGACAGGGGGTTAGGTTATACTAAATTCCACTGTGCGCCGCATCTGATGCATTTCGCTCCAAGCGCGGCACTCAGTGGATATCCGATTTACCATTTGGATGTCCTGGCGGTCATTTAGCGTCTCGACACAAGCTCGGCCCCGGAGCTCGTTCGAGCTGTTCGTATTCCTTGAAAGGGGAAAAATGGACATATCGAGGAAGACCGATTACGCCCTTCGTATGCTGGCGATGCTTGCCGAGGATCCGGAGTGTTTGCTTTCTGTTCGCACCGCTGCCGAAGAGGTCAATGTCCCGTATTCGTTTGCCCGCTCGATTCAGCACGGTTTGGTCCAGGCCGGTATTGTGGAGAGCCTGCGTGGCGTCCACGGTGGCATGCGTCTCAAGGTCAGTCCGGACGACGTCACTATCCGCCAGGTCGTCGAGGCCGTTCAGGGTCCTATGGTTATGAACGATTGCACCGCGCCCGATGGTGACTGTGCGCGCATGGGCGCGTGCTGCTATCATCCCCTGTGGGCCGGAGCTCAGGCGTTGATGCGCGACTACCTCGATTCCGTTTCGCTCGGCGACATCGTCGCTCACCGCCAGTTCCCGGCCGTCGATCCCAAGTTCGCCGACCGCGAAGCGTTTCCCGAGTACGCCACCTGCGCGTGCGCTTACCGGGAGGAATAGCGCCGCATAAGGAGTATAGCCATGATTCAGGACCCCTTTCGTTCGATGATTCGTTCGGAAGGGGTCCTGCGTTATCGCGACCTTCCGTGGCGCCGCACACGCGATCCGTACATCATTTGGCTTTCTGAGGTCATGCTGCAGCAAACGCAGGTGCCGCGTGTGGAGGCGCGCATGCCGGTGTGGCTCGATCGTTTTCCGACTGTGCAGGCGCTTGCCCAGGCCGCGCCTTCCGATGTTTTGGACGCTTGGCAGGGCATGGGCTACAACCGACGCGCTCTGGCGCTTCATGGGGCCGCTCAACGGGTCGTAGAGGATTGGGGCGGGGAGTTTCCGCGCGAGACGCACAATCTGGTCGCGCTGCCCGGCATTGGCCCGGCAACGGCGCAGGGCATCCGTTCGTTTGCGTTTGATCTTCCAGGCGTGTATCTGGAGACCAATGTGCGCACGGTCTTTCTGCATCATTTCTTTCCCGATGTACCGGCCGTTCCCGATCGCGAGCTGGTGCCGCTGATCCAAGCCGCCTGTCCGGCGGCCCCTGGTGCGGCGGCGGATGAGATTGCGCCCTTTGCCGCGCCTCAAGACGATGCCGACACGCCGCGCGCGTGGTATTACGCGTTGCTGGATTACGGCGCGTATCTTAAAAAGACGCTGCCCAATCCGTCCAGGCGATCGGCGGGCTATAGCCGTCAGTCCAAGTTTGAGGGCTCGCGTCGCCAAAAGCGCGCGCATATCGTGCGTATGTTGCTGGCAGCGCGCGATGGGCAGCCGGCGGGGATTACGCTTGCTGATGCCGTGGTGGGCGTTAACGAGATGGAAGCGGCAGCCGGTCGCGGGCCGGTCGAGTGCGACTTGATCGCGGGCATTCTAGCTGACCTGGAGCGCGAGGGCTTTTGCCGAGCCGAGGACGATCGTTGGTTGAGTGTGTAGCCCGCTCAAATCTGAAGAACGGGATTGTAAGGTTTAAATTCTCGGCTTGAGGGGCATCCTAAAGACGAGGCCGCTCGGAGCCTACGGGCGGCATGCGTTGAAGGGAAGTACACCTATGGATTTTGAGAACTCCCAAACCAAGAAGAACCTCGAGACCGCTTTTGCCGGTGAGTCCCAGGCACACACCAAGTATCGCTACTATGCCTCTAAGGCCAAGAAGGATGGCTACGTTCAGATCTCGAATATCTTTGCCGAGACGGCTGGCAACGAGTCCGAGCACGCCAAACTGTGGTTTAAATATCTGCACGACGGCGCCGTTCCGGGCACTCTGGACAACCTGCGCGACGCCGCCGCGGGCGAGAACTACGAGTGGACCACGATGTATGACGAGTTTGCCAAGACCGCCGAGGAGGAGGGTTTTGCCGAGATCGCCGAGAAGTTCCGTGGCGTCGCCGCCGTCGAGAAGGCCCACGAGGAGCGCTACAACAAGCTCGTCGAGCGCATTGAGTCGGGCGAGGTGTTTGAGCGCGAGGGCGTAAAGGTGTGGAAGTGCCTGAACTGCGGACATCTGCACGTTGGTGCCGAGGCACCTGAGGTGTGCCCGGTGTGTAACCACCCCAAGGCGTACTTTGAGGAGCAGGTGGTGAACTACTAGCGCTTGGCGCTGGCTGCTGCGGAGCGCAGGGCGGGGAAATACCTTTCCCTCTCGCTCACGGCTTCGCAGAGTCGCGCGAGGCAAAGGTATTTCCCCGCCTTGCGCTCCGGCGTTGGGTCGTCGCGTGCTCGATACAGAAAAGCTGATAAAAAAGGTTGTGTGCCGCCCCTTTTTGGGGCGGCACGTTTTTGTGGGGTCCCGGTCTCCACAGTTTTCGTCAAGCTATTGGTTAGATTTTGGTCAGTTGGCGTAAGGGTGGAAGGCCAAAAGATTGTTGGCGAAAAAAGCTCAGAGAAAGTGCTGGTAGGGGAGTTGTTGAGGTTTTCGACAGCTTTTGTCAACAAGAAACTTTGCGGCTATTGCTACGGATTGCGTTGTCGCGGTCATGGCGGTGCGGGATGCTGGGCGTAAGCGTCGAATGCTCCGATTTTGGAGGCCAGCATGGATTTGTTTCTTGAGACTCCGCAGCAACAAGCTGAGCGCATGCTGCGTCAGCAGCAACGACTCATGGAGATGCAAATGCAAGGGGTTGCCAACCAGGCGCCCGTGCAAAACGTCGTGCCCGCTGCTGTACCTGCAGCTGTGCCCGGGTGTGAATCGGCGCCAGAGGCCTATTCCGTACAGCAAGATTCATATGCGCAGGAGCTCGCGTTCGACAAGCATCGTGCGCGTCGCCGTCGCTGGGCCCAGCGCCTGCGTACGTTGGCGATGATCGTGCTCATCCCGTTGGGGCTTGCGGCCATCTTTCTGGCGTCGTATGCCCTCACGTGCATCCTCAACGGTGCATCGCCCAACGAGGTGCTCCAACATCTAACGGCCCTGGGCCAGCGCCTAGATGACGTCATAACAACCATCCGCGCCGGCTGGGAGAGCTAGCGTTTGTCGCATTAGGACTTCTAGGGTGTAGGGATTATCGCCACGAGTGGAATCCTTGCATCCTGTGGGTCCTGTCGTGCGACTGAATAGTATTATTGAAGATGAATAATAATAAGGGATACAGGTAATACAAAAAGGAGGTGCTCGGTTGAATCTGACCTTTGAGGGATTCTTAAAAGGCTATTGCCGAGAGCTATCCGGACAGCAGTCGCTGAGTTTTAGAAAATTGGTTGAGCAGGCGACGACGGATGCGCCGCGCGTGGCGGAGGCTCTGTTTTTGCTCGCTTTGGCGCAAGGAAAAGCCGAATACGTTCTGGGTTTATCCGAGGGCTCGTGGATGGAACGGAATTATCGAGACGTTTTATCCTTGTACGGTCAAGCGGGTAGCATGGCGTCTCTATGCGCCAAAAGTGAGCTCCCTAATCGTTATGCCAACGTTTGGCGTGCGTATAGAGCGGTGAAGGAAAAGCCGGCGGCCGATAGAAGGGTGAACGCCCTGATGAGAAAGAAAACGCTGGAAGCATTGGAGGAATCGGGTGTAACGCGCTATGGCCTCTGCCGTGCTCTGCGCCTGAATAAAGGAAACGTATACGCATACTTGGCCGGCGATGACTCAAAGGTGAGCAGGAAAACGGCTCGCCGCATTATGGAATATGCGGAGGAGAGGGGCGCCCAAGAAGGGGCCGGGCGCCCGGTGTGTGTGGCGGGGTAAGATTGATCGCGGTTTTGATTGATGATCGATTGGGTTTGTTGGGCGGAGTTTATGTCTGCTATTGATATTGTGCTTGTTGTGATTGCCTTGGTGGCGGTGGGGGTTGCTGTGGCTTGCGCCCTCCAGCTCAAGAGCCTGCGTGCCGAGCTGCGGGAGCGTGGCGACAGTAGCGCGGAAACGCTGGCAGCGCTCGAGCAGGCCAACAGCACGCTCGACACCCTGAACGTCGCGTTGGCCGAAACCCGCCGCACGGCAAATGCCATCGCGCAGCAGCAGACGACCGACGCCGCCGTAGAGCAGCAGCGCTACCTGACCATCGCGCGTGAGTTCTCGCAGGCCGGCGACCGCATGGATGACCTGCGCCGCGAGGCGGCCCAACAGCTTGGCGCCAACCGCGAAGGCATCGAGCACCGCCTGGACAAGGTGCGCGAGACGGTCGATGCCCAGTTGGGCGCCATCCGCAAAGACAACAACGTGCAGCTCGATCAGATGCGTGCGACGGTGGACGAGAAGCTCTCCCGTACGCTCAACGATCGCCTGTCGGCATCGTTTAAGCAGGTGAGCGACCAGCTCGAGGCCGTGTACAAGGGCCTGGGCGACATGCAGTCTATCGCCACCGGCGTGGGCGACCTTAAGCGCGTGCTGGGCAACGTCAAAGCGCGTGGCATTTTGGGCGAGGTGCAGCTGGGCGCGATCCTGGCGGACATCCTCACGCCCGACCAGTATCTGGAAAACGTCGCCACCAAGCCCGGCGCCTCGGAACGCGTTGAGTTTGCCGTCAAGCTGCCGGTGGACGAGGGCGACCCCGTGCTGTTGCCGATTGACTCCAAGTTTCCGGGCGACGCGTACGAGCACCTGCTCGACGCGCAGGAGTCGGGCGACGCGGAGGCCGTTGCCGCTGCGCGCAAGGCGCTCGATATGATGGTGAAGCGCGAGGCAAAGGACATCTGCGAAAAGTACCTGAGCGTACCCGCGACCACCAACTTTGGCATTATGTTCGTGCCGTTTGAGGGCCTGTATGCCGAGGTCGTCAGTCGCCCCGGGCTTATTGAGGCCCTGGGCCGCGACTATCACGTCAACGTTGCCGGCCCCAGCACCATGGCCGCCATTCTCAACAGCCTGCAGATGAGCTACCAGACGTTTAGGCTGCAAAAACGTACCGACGACGTACTGCGCGTGCTCTCCGCCGTCAAGGCCGAGCTGCCGCGTTATCAGGCGGCGCTGCGCCGCGCCCAGCAGCAGATCGAGACCGCGGGCAAAACGGTCGAGGGCATCATTACCACGCGCACCAACGTCATGGAGCGCAAACTCAAGGACATCGACGCGCTGGAAGACGCGCGGGAGGCCGACGCGATTTTGGGCTTGGAGTCCGCAGACCTGCCCGCAGACCAAAAAGACGAGGACTAGCTGCATCTGACGGCGGGGCGCCTGCGCAAGCACGGCGCGGGCGCTTTTCGCATCGCGCTTGCCTGAAGTGCGCTTCAATGTGCAACAATGGCGTTTCGCCCTATCAGATGCGAAAGGAAGCCCATGTCTCAGAGAAGCACCAGTCCGCTCAGCCGCTCCACCGTGCGCCGCACGCTGCAGCGGTTTTGGGGTGTCACGCGCACACAGCCGCTGATTGTCTTTCTCTCGGTGTTCTCGTCGGCGGGTTACATCTTTTTGCTCACGTTTGCCAACACCTACGTTATGGCCCTCATCGTCGACCGCGTCCAAGCCGGCCCCGTGGCGGGCGACCAGGTGTTTGAGGTCTTTGGCCCTTACATTCTGGCGCTCGTACTCGTTAACCTGGTGGGTCAGATTCTCTCCAAGCTACAGGACTACACCGTCTACAAGCTCGAGATTGCGGGCAACTATCACCTGGCGCGCCTGTGCTTTGACACGCTCTCCAATCAATCCATGACATTCCACACCAGCCGCTTTGGCGGATCGCTCGTGAGCCAGACGAGCCGTTTTATGAGCGGCTACACGGGTCTGGTGGACGTGACGGTGTATTCGCTCATCCCCACCATCACCTCGGTCATCTGTACCGTGGCCGCACTCGCCCCGGTGGTGCCGACGTTTACCGTGATCCTGGTGTGCATCATGGTCGTCTACATCGCGTTTGTCTGGCTTATGTACAAGCGCATCATGCCGCTTTCGGCCGCGACGTCCGCCGCACAGAACAAGCTGTCGGGCGTGCTCTCCGACGCGGTCACGAACATCTTGGCCGTCAAGACCTGCGGGCGCGAGGACTTTGAACGCGATCTGTTCGACACCGCCGATCGAGCCGCGCGCGACGCCGAGACGGTCTCGATGCACGCCATGATGCAGCGCAACTTTACGACCTCGGGCCTTATCGTCATCACCATGGCCGTGGTGAGTGTGTTCGTGGCGGGCGGCAACGCGTGGTTTGGCATCTCGGCGGGCTCGCTCGTCATGATCTTTACCTACACCTATAACCTCACCATGCGCCTGAACTACGTGAGTTCCATGATGCAGCGTATCAACCGCGCTTTGGGCGATGCGGCCGAGATGACGCGCGTGCTGGACGAGCCACGCTTGGTGGCAGACGACCCGGATGCCCCCGAGCTCAAGGTGAGCGAGGGCGCGATTGATTTTGAGCACCTGAGCTTTGCGTACCGTGACGCTGCGGCGGGCGAGAACGTGTTCGATGACCTGACACTTCATGTGGCGGCGGGCCAGCGCGTGGGCCTGGTGGGCAAATCGGGCTCGGGTAAGACGACGCTCACCAAGCTGCTGCTGCGCCTGGACGATGTCCAGGGCGGCCGCGTACTCGTGGACGGTCAGGATGTCTCGCGCTGCACACAGCAGAGCCTGCGCCGCCAGGTTGCCTACGTGCCGCAGGAGGCGCTGCTGTTCCACCGCTCCATTCGCGAGAATATCGCCTACGGCCGCCCCGACGCCACTGATGAGCAGATTCGCGAGGCGGCGCGCCTGGCCAATGCCCTGGAGTTTATCGACCGCCTGCCCCATGGCTTTGACACCATGGTGGGCGAGCGCGGCGTCAAGCTTTCGGGCGGCCAGCGCCAGCGCGTGGCCATTGCCCGTGCCATCCTCACCGACGCGCCGATTCTGGTACTCGACGAGGCGACGTCTGCCCTCGATAGCGAGTCCGAGGCGTTGGTGCAGGAAGCTCTCGAGAACCTGATGCGCGGCCGCACCTCCATTGTGGTGGCGCATCGCCTGTCCACCGTGGCGGCGCTCGACCGCATCGTGGTACTGGCGGATGGCGAGATCGTCGAGGACGGCACGCATGTGCAGCTCGTCGAGGCGGGCGGCGAGTACGCGAGCCTGTGGAGCCGTCAGACCGGCGCATTCTTGGAGGCGTAAACGTCTCGGACGTGGGACAATTGTGCCCATAAGTTTATTGTGCCGTTGAGCCGAGGAGTCGTTATGCCACGCGAGACCAATGCCGCCAAGCGCGAGCGCGCCATCGAGGTGTGTGAGCGCCTCAACCGTCGCTATGGCCCGGTCGAGTGCTTTTTGGACCACGAGAATCCCTTCCGCCTGCTGATCGCGGTGCTGCTTTCGGCGCAAACGACCGACGCGCAGGTCAACAAGGTGACGCCGCGGCTGTTTGCCCAGTGGCCCACGCCCGAGGCCATGGCCGGGGCGAGCGTAGCTGACGTGGCGGACACCATCAGGTCACTCGGCTTCTACAAGAGCAAAGCCAAGCATGCCGTCGAGGCCGCGCAGATGATCGTCGCCGACTATGGCGGCGAGGTGCCGGCCGACATGAAGGAACTCGTGAAGCTGCCGGGCGTGGGACGCAAGACGGCGAACATCGTGCTCAACGTGGGGTATGGCATCGTAGAGGGCATTGCGGTGGACACGCACGTCAACCGCATTGCGCACCGCCTGATGCTGAGTCCCAAGACGCATGCCAAGGAACCGCTCAAGACCGAGCAGGATCTGCTCAAGATTTTGCCGCACGAGTATTGGGAGTCGGTCAACCATCAGTGGATCACCTTTGGCCGCGAGATCTGCGACGCCCGCAAACCCAAGTGTGACGAGTGTCCGCTGGCAGATTTGTGCCCCAGCGTGCGCGTAGCGGGGTAGGGCGGAACGCATCTCCGTCTGGCGTTTTTGTTGCGGGGCTGGGCGTACGCTTGAGCTGGAGTCCTCTCCATGCGCTACCATGACAGACAATGTATTTGACGTACGACCCGCCGAGCTTGCCCCGGCGGGCTTTTGGCGTTGCGATGCCGGAGGAACAGCATGCTCATTCACCGTATAGCCGCGCAGCTCTACACTGCCGAGGCCTTGCAGACCGTCGAGGCCGGACTCGATGCCGGCGAGGACGTGACGCTGGCCGTGTCGCAGTCGGGCCGTACGCTCATGGCGGCCGCCCAGTTTGCGCGTCGTCCGCGCCCCACGGTCTACATTGTGAGCGGCGAGGACGCGGCCGATCGTGCCGCCCGCAGCCTTGCCGCCTATGTGGGGCTGGCGCACGTGTGCCGCTTCCCCGAGCGCAAGGACTATCCGTGGCGCGAGCAGGCGCCCGACGACGTCGTGGTGGCGCAGCGCTGCGAGGCGCTCGGGCGCATCGTGCGCGGCGACAACTGCATTATGGTCGCCTCGGCCCGCGCACTGCTGCGCTGCGTGCCGCCGGTCGAGAGTCGCTACTGGGAGTCCACTACTTTTGCGGTGGGCGAGGAGATTCCCTTTGACGAGGTGCCGCAGTGTCTGGTGGGCATGGGCTACACCAATGCCGGCGCCGCCGACGCGCCCGGCCTGTTCCGTGTGCACGGCGACACCGTCGAGGTGTTTCCCGCGCAGGAAAAGGCGCCCGTGCGCATTGAATTTTTCGGCGACGAGATCGACCGCATCCGCCGCATGGTGGGTTCCACGGGCCAGACCATCGGCAACGAGGACAGCATCGAGATTTTCCCCTGTCGCGAGCTCGCACTCACCGACGACGCCGTCCACAACATGCATGTGGCGCTCTATCGTGCCAGCCAGGACGACAGCAAACTGGCGGCGCTGCTCGAGATGGTGGATGCGCGCATCGTCACGCCCGAGCTCGATCGCTTTTTGCCGGTGATGTATGGCCAGACCGTGAGCCCGTTGGCGCACGTGAGCGGCAAGGCGCTTGTGGTCCTGTCCGAGCCGCGCTCGCTGTTCGATGACTGCCTGCGCGCCTACGAGGATATCGAGGCCCGTGCCGGCGAGGCGGGGATTGACCGTCTGGAGGGTCTGTATGTGCGCGCCCAACAGCTCGACTTTGGTGCTCAGCAGCGCCTGAACTACGTGAGCCTGATTCGTGCCGGCGGTGCGGTTACAGCCGAGCTCAAGATTGAGCAGCCGGCCATTGCGGGCTCGGACAATCGATTTATGACGCGCATTCAGGAAGTCGTGGGCAAGCGCTATGCCTGCGTGTTTGCCATTCCCGACCGCGGTGCGCGCGAGTCGATGGAGCTCACCTTTGGCGACGAGGGCATCACCTTTGAGGAGTCGCTGACGGCCGCCCCCGAAAACGCCGGCGTTATCGGCGACCGCGTGCGCGTGGCGGCGGCGGATTCTGCCGACCGTGCTGCCCGCCAACAGGCCCATGCCTCAATTCGTGAGCGCCGCGCCGACGCGCTCAACGCCCGCTCGCTCGAGGCGGGTGCGGCCCAGGCTGCCGCCGGCGCCGCCGTGCCCACCATCTCGCGCGGGCGCGTGACCTTTGTGGACGCCGCCCTGCCGCAGGGCGTGGTGGTGCCCGATGCCAATCTGGCCGTTTTCTCGATCGCCGACCTCAACGCTCGCATGGACGCCAACCGCGCCCGCAGCCGCCGCAAGGTCGATATTACGCAGATCACCTTCCCCTTTAAGCCAGGCGACTACGTAGTGCATGCAACGCATGGCATCGCGCTCTTTAGCGAGATCGCGCGCCAGGAAGTGGGCGGCAAGGAGCGCGACTACTTTTTGCTGGAATATGCCGACGGCGACAAGCTCTATGTGCCGCTTGAGCAGGTCGACCGCATCACGCGCTATGTTGGCCCCGACGGCGACAAGCCGCGCCTGACCAGGCTCAACACCGCCGACTGGACGCGTGCCACCAACAAGGCGCGCAAGAACGCCAAAAAGCTGGCGTTTGACCTGGTCGATCTGTATACGCGCCGCTCTTCGATTACCGGTATCGCCTGCCCGCCCGACACGCCCGAGCAGATCGAGATGGAGCAGAGCTTCCCCTACGACGAGACGCGCGATCAGCTGGAGGCCATCGCCGATATTAAGGCCGATATGGAGGCGCCCAAGCCCATGGACCGCCTGCTGTGCGGAGACGTGGGCTTTGGCAAGACCGAGGTCGCCCTGCGCGCGGCGTTTAAGTGCGTGGACTCCGGTCGCCAGGTCATGGTACTCTGCCCCACGACCATTCTAGCCCAACAGCACTACGAGACGTTCTTTGAGCGCTTTGCCCCGTTTGGCCTGGAGGTCGAGGTGCTCAGCCGCTTCCGCACCCCGGCGCAGCAAAAGCGCGCGCTCAAGGCGTTTGCCGAGGGCACGATCGATGTGCTGATCGGCACGCATCGTTTGCTTTCGGCCGACGTGAACCCAAAGAACCTGGGCCTGGTGATCATCGACGAGGAGCAGCGCTTTGGCGTGCAGCACAAGGAGCAGCTCAAGAACCTGCGTGAGCAGATTGACGTGCTCACGCTTTCGGCAACGCCCATTCCGCGAACTATGCAGATGGCAACGAGCGGCGTGCGCGACATGAGCCTGATCACCACGCCGCCGACCGGGCGCCGTCCCGTGATCGTGCACGTGGGGGAGTACGACCCCGACGTGGTGAGCGCGGCGATTCGCCTGGAGGTGGGTCGCGGCGGCCAGGTGTACTACGTGTCCAACCGCGTCAAGACCATCGACGATGCCGTGGCGCGCGTGCACGAGGCCGCGCCCGAGGCGCGCGTGGGTGTGGCACACGGCAAGATGAGCCCGCGCGAGGTCGAGGACGTGATGATCGAGTTCGCGACCAAGAAGATTGACGTGCTCATCGCCACGACCATCGTGGAGAGCGGTATCGACAACGCAACGGCCAACACGCTCATCATCGAGGACTCGCAGCGCCTGGGCCTGGCACAGCTCTACCAGCTCAAGGGCCGCGTGGGCCGCTCAGCCACGCAGGCATACGCGTACTTTATGTTCCCCGGCGAGCTGCCGCTTACCGAGGAGGCCACGGCACGCCTGACCGCGCTTTCCGAGTTCCAGGATCTGGGCAGCGGTATGCGCATTGCCATGCGCGACCTGGAGATCCGCGGCGCCGGTTCGCTTATGGGTGCCGAACAGCACGGTAACCTGTCGAGCGTGGGCTTCGACCTGTTTACGCAGATGCTGGGACAGGCCGTGGCCGAGGCGCGCGGCGATGACGATGCCGGCGTGGAGGCGGCGAGCGTGGGCATCAACCTGCCAGCCGACTACTTCTTGTCCGAGGAGTACATGCCGGCGGTGGACCAGCGCGTGCTCGTGTACCGCAAGCTCGCGGCGGCTGAGGACCTGGAGAGTGTCGACGAGGTGCAGGAGGAGACCGAGGCTGCGCATGGTGAGCTGCCGTTGGCGGGACTCAACCTGTTCAACCGCGCGCGCATCCGCATTCGCGGCGAGCGCCTGGGGCTCGAGAGCGTCACGCTCAGCGGTGGGCGCATTACCTTCCTGGGGGTTGACGTTCCCAAGAAGGTAGCCTTTGAGTTCAAGAATCGCTATGGCGCGGTGAGCTTCCCCAAGAGCCGCAAGCTGTCGGTGCCCTACAAGGCGGGCGCCGGCGCGGGCAGCGGCCTGGGTCGCGGCCTCGACGCCAACGACGGCGCCGGCCCCGTGGCTGCGGCGCTCATGCTGCTGCAGCAGCTGGGCGCGAGCGACGATGACTAACGGGTCGACGCTGCAAACGCCCCATTTGGGCAATCTGGTTCCATCGAAAGGAAAGCATGTTCGGGTACATCTATAAGAAAGACGTCGCCATTATCGCGGTTGTTTTGTGCCTTTGCCTGGGCGTGGGCAGTTTCTTCGATTATCAGATTTCGAGCGCGCTGTTCAACATCGGTAGCATGTACGGTCGCTTTATCGAGGCCGCCGGCGAGCTGCCGTTCGAGCTGACGGCGAGCGTCGCGGGCGTTATGCTCGTGCGCGCGGCGCGCCCCGACTCCAAGGGAAGCAAATGGCTCGCCGTACTCGGCATCCTCGTCAACGTCGGCCTGGCCGGCTACGAGGTTATTTCGTCCCTGCGCGTCGGCGGCAAACTTGTTGCGGCTCAGCTCGTGCTGACGTTTGTGCTGGTCATCGCTGCCAACTTCATCGTCTATCGCCTTACGCGCGATACCGATTCCAAAGAGCTCACGCGTTGGGCGCTGATGGTGCTTGCCGTGTGGGTCGCTCAGGCCATCATCCTCAACGTGGTTGTCAAGCCGCTGTGGTCGCGCCCGCGCATGCGCGTGATCGAGGTCACGCCGGGGCTCACTTTTCAGCCGTGGTGGGTGATTGGCAACACCGACAAGTGGAGCTATATTGCGGCCGGCGTAATCAAGGACGGCTTTAAGTCGTTTGCGAGCGGACACACGGCGCACGCGGCGATCGGTATTATGCTTGCCGGGCTTCCTGCGGCGTCCTTTAAGGAAAAGCCGTCGCGCCGTCGCGTGGTCTTTTGGACGGCGGCTGCGGTTGCGGCGCTCGTCGCCTTTGGCCGCATTGTGATCGGTGCGCACTTTTTGACTGACGTGAGCTGCGGCTTTGCCCTGGTGCTGGCACTTGAGTGCCTTGCCGCGCGCATTGCCTATCCGGGCGGCGTACAATAGCGGCGTTTAAATCATCGGGCCCATGCCCGGCTAGAGAGGATTGCCATGCTCGCGTTCAACAACGACTATTCCCACGGTGCTCATCCGGCAGTGCTGCAGGCGCTCGTCGATACCAACATGGAGCCGCAGCCCGGCTACGGTACCGATGCGCACACCGAGCGTGCCAAGCAGCTGATTCGCGAGGCCTGTCAGGCCCCCGATGCCGACGTGTTCTTGCTGGTGGGCGGCACGCAGGCCAACGCGACGGTGATTGACATGCTGCTCGCGCCCTACGAGGGCGTCGTTGCCGCCGAGACCGGCCATGTCGCTTGCCACGAGGCGGGCGCCATCGAGTTTGGCGGCCACAAGGTGCTCACCATCCCCGGCTACGAGGGCAAGATGCACGCCGAGGATCTCGAGAACTGTATCCAGGTGTTCTACGAAAACGAGAGCTACGAGCACACGGTGTTCCCGGGCGCCGTGTACGTGAGTCTATCGACCGAGTACGGCACGCTGTACTCCAAGGCCGAGCTCGCGGCGATTCACGCGGTGTGCCAGAAGCGCGAGATTCCGCTGTTTGTGGATGGCGCCCGACTGGCCTATGCGCTGGCAGCCGACGAGTGCGACATCACTCTGCCCGAGCTGGCACAGCTGTGCGACGTGTTCTACATCGGTGGCACCAAGTGCGGCGCGCTTTGCGGCGAGGCTGTGGTGTTCTGCGGCATGCACGCTCCGGCGCATCCCATTCCGCGTATTAAGCAGCACGGCGCGCTGTTGGCCAAGGGCCGCCTGACGGGCGTGCAGTTTGAGGCGCTCTTTACCGATGGCCTGTATTTTGAGATTGGTCGACAGGCGATTCAGACGGCCCAGGCGCTGCGTCGTGTGCTGCACGAGAGCGGCTACCAGTTCTTCTTGGAGACGCCTACGAACCAGCAGTTCGTGATTCTGCCCAACGAGGACATGGCCCGCATTCGCGAGCATGCGGCGATCGAGTACTGGGAAAAGTACGACGATACCCACACGGTGGTGCGCTTTTGCACCAGCTGGGCCACGACGCAGGAGGACATCGACGCGCTGGCGGCTGTCCTGTAGCCTGATGTAATGACGAGGGGCCGCCTTGCGCTGGGTTTGGCGCAAGGCGGCCTTTGTTTTTGAGAGAGAAGGGTTGTATGACCGAGATGTCCGAGCCGGCGATTCGCCTGGCGACGCCCGAAGACGCGCCGGCGTTGCTTGCCATCTATGAGCCGTATGTGCGCCAGACGGCGATTACCTGCGAATACGAGGTGCCGAGCGTTGAGGAGTTCGCCGGGCGCATCGAGCGTACGCTCAAGCGCTATCCGTATCTGGTGATGGAGCTGGACGGGCGTCCGGTAGGCTATGCCTATGTGAGTCCGCTCAACAGCCGTGAGGCATACGACTGGTCGGTCGAGACATCGATCTACCTGGCGCGCGACGTGCGCCACGGCGGGCTGGGCCGCAAATTGCATGACGCGCTCAAGCAATGCCTGATCGCGATGGGCATTACCAACATGTGCGCCCTCATCGCCGTGCCGCACGACAAGGACGACGAGTATCTGACGCACAACAGCCAGGATTTCCATGCCCATATGGGATATCGCCTGGTGGGCGCCTTCGATCGCTGCGCCCAAAAGTTCGGCCGCTGGTACGACATGTGCTGGATGGAGCTGGTCCTGGCCGAGCGCACACCCAACCAACCCAAACCAACCTGGTTCCCCGACCTCCCCGCCTAAAACCGCCACAAGGGGGACAGGCACCTTTGCGGTGGTTTCTTTCGAAAATCGGTCGTTTTTGGCGCGTTAACCTTAAAAACCACCACAAAGGTGCCTGTCCCCCTTGTGGTGGTTTTCGGTTGGTTAGCCGATGGGCTCGGTGTATTTGGCGCGGTCGGTGCGTTGGATGCGCTTGGAGACATGGAGCGGGCGGCCGTCGGTGTCGTAGACGTAGTCGGTGATCAGGATCAGCGCCTGCCCGCGCTCAACGTTGAGCAAAAACGCCTCGTTTTGCGAGGCATAGCACACCTCAAAGGTCTTGTGCCCCTGTGCCGGCGCGCGATGGAATTCCTGGCGCAGCGTGGCGTAGAGCGAACCGTTGATATCGCGATCGATGAGCGACCCAAAGCTTGGCGGCAAATAGGTGGTTTCCAGGCACAGCGGCGCATCGTCCAGGTAACGCAGGCGGACAAGTTTGACGAGCTTGCTGCCCACGGCGGCGTCAAAGAACTTAGCTATGCTGCCGGCCGCCTTGGCAAAGCCCGAGTCCACGGTGCGCGTGGTGGGCTTCATGCCCTGGCCCTGGACCTGTGCCGTGTAGCTCGAAAACACCAGGTTGTTCTCGTGGAGCGCTGGCGTGTCGGCCACAAAGGCGCCACGTCCGCGCTCGGTGCGCACCAGGCCCTCGTCAACTAACACCTTAAGCGCGTGGCGCACGGTGCTGCGCGACAGCCCCGATTCGTCCATGAGTTCCATCTCGGACGGCAGCTTGTCTTCGCGCGCGTAGACGCCGGCGGCGATGCGGTCGCGCAGCGTACCCGCCAGACGCTCGTATTGGGTCAAGTTCTTTTTTGACGAAGTGCTCATGCGAACAACCTGTATCTAACTTGTATGCTTACTGAACCAAGCATGTATCCAACATGACAACAAAACCGCTGGTAATGGATTGCCGAAAACCTTACCAGCAAAATTTCTAAGACAAATATAGCATACAACTAGTCGACATAACCAAAACATATATGTAACTTGTATGCCATCGAGAGCATCAAACGAGAAGAAAGGCTGATGCACGATGACTACTCAGGAACAGGTTAAGGACGTCGTCTCCCAGGTTTTGGCTGACAAGGCAGACAAGGGCGGCATCAAGCGCGTCGTGTGGATTGGCGCCGGCGGATCCAACGGCGGCAACTATCCTGCCCAGTACTTTATGGAGCACGAGGCCACGCAGGTCGTGAGCTCCAGCTACACTAGCAACGAGTTCGTGCACGCCACCCCGGCCTACGTCAACGAGAACACCCTGGCCGTCGTCGTGTCCATGCGCGGCACCAAGGAGACCATCGTCGCCGCCCAGGTCGCCAAGGACCACGGCGCCAGCACCATCGCCATCTATGTTGACGAGTCCGCCCTCACCGAGGTCTGCGACTACAAGATCCAGTACGACAGCCTTGCCGTCGACGAGTCCTGCATGGGCCGCACCAACTCTGCCGTCGTGACCATGATCGCCATGGAGCTCACGCAGCAGACCGAGGGCTATGCCGAGTACGAGACCGCTATGGCCGCCTTCGACTTGGTCGACCCCATCTATCGAAAGGCCGTCGAGTACACCCGTCCGCTTGCTGCCAAGTGGGCCGAGCAGAACGCCGACAAGCCCTGCATCAACGTGATGGCTCAGGGTCCGCTCTTTGGTGCCGCCTACGTCTTTAGCATCTGCAACGTGCAGGAGATGCTGCAGATCGACTCCTGCACCATCAACACCTGCGACTTCTTCCACGGCCCCTTCGAGATTCTGGACAAGCGTACCTCGCTGTTCCAGCTCATCAGCGTCGGCCGCAGCCGCTGCAACGACGAGCGCGGCATCCGTTTTGTCAATCAGTACGGTGGCGAGCGCGTCTATCAGCTCGACGCCAAGGAGCTCGGCATCAACGACATCAAGGACAGCGTGAGCGAGTACTTCAACCACCTGATCTTTGCCCCGATCCTCAACAACGTGTACATGCGCGCGCTCTCTGCCGTCACCCACAAGGACTACATGACGCGCCGCTACATGTGGAAGCTGGACTACTAGTTACGCCGTTCTACCGAACGGCGTAACGGCTCGACGCTGCGCGCCCGGCATTTGGCCAATCTGCCGTTCAATTTCAAAGGCGCGACCAGAAGGTCAGCGCCTTTTCATTCAAGACTTTAGTCTGCTGGCCGCGCAGCGGCCAGCTTTAAACCACCCGCTACGCGGGTGGAGACAAACG
>DXMU01000011.1 GCA_019414025.1 Collinsella sp. | reverse complement strand
ACGATGCCGTTGGCGTCGATGTCGAAGGTGACCTCGATCTGCGGCACGCCGCGGCGGGCAGCCGGGATACCGGTCAGCTGGAACTTACCGAGCGACTTGTTGTCGCGGGCAAGCTCGCGCTCGCCCTGGAGCACGTTGATTTCGACGCTGGTCTGGTTGTCGGCAGCGGTGGAGTAGACCTCGGTCTTGGAGGTCGGGATCGTGGTGTTGCGGTCAATCATCTTGGTCATGATGCCGCCCATGGTCTCAACGCCCAGCGACAGCGGGGTAACGTCGAGCAGCAGGATGCCCTCGACGTCGCCGGTGAGCACGCCGCCCTGGACGGCAGCGCCGTCGGCAACGACCTCGTCGGGGTTCACGGACATGTTGGGCTGCTTGCCGGTCATGGTCTTGACGAGCTCCTGGACGGCGGGCATACGGGTGGAGCCGCCGACGAGGATGACCTCGGTCAGATCGGAGAGCTTAAGCTTGGCGTCGCGCAGGGCGTTGGTGACAGGCTGCTTGCAGCGCTCGAGCAGGTCGCGGGTGATCTTCTCGAACTCGGCGCGGGTCAGCGTGTAGTTGAGGTGCAGCGGGCCGGACTGGTTCATGGTAATGAACGGCAGGTTGATGGTGGTCTGCTGGGCGGCGGAGAGCTCCTTCTTGGCGTTCTCGGCGGCCTCCTTCAGACGCTGCAGGGCCATGGGGTCCTGACGCAGGTCGACACCGTTCTCCTGCTGGAACTTATCGGCCATCCAGTCGATGACGCGCTGATCCCAGTCGTCGCCGCCCAGGTGGTTGTCGCCCGAGGTGGACAGAACCTCAAACACGCCGTCGGCGAGGTCGAGGATGGAGACGTCGAAGGTGCCGCCGCCCAGGTCGAAGACCAGGATGCGCTGGTCGGAGCCCTGCTTGTCCAGGCCATAGGCCAGAGCAGCAGCGGTCGGCTCGTTGACGATACGCTTGACGTTAAGGCCGGCGATCTTACCGGCGTCCTTGGTGGCCTGGCGCTGGGCGTCGTTGAAGTAGGCCGGGACGGTGATGACGGCGTCGGTGACGGTCTCGCCCAGGTACTTCTCGGCGTCGGCCTTCATCTTTGCGAGCACCATGGCGCTCACCTGCTCGGCGGTGTAATCCTTGCCCTCGATGTCGACGACGGCACGGCCACCCTGGCCCTCCTTGACCTCATACGGCACGGTCTTGAGCTCGGAGGTGCACTCGGAGTACTTGCGGCCCATGAAGCGCTTGATGGAGAACACGGTGTTCTTGGGGTTGGTGACAGCCTGGTTCTTAGCGGCCTTGCCCACGACGCGATCGCCGTCGGCACGGAAGCCCACGACGGACGGAGTGGTGCGGTCGCCCTCGGCGTTCACGATGATGGTCGGAGAACCGCCCTCGAGGACGGCCATAGCGGAGTTAGTAGTACCAAGGTCGATACCAAGAATCTTGCCCATTAGAAATTCCCTCTCTCTTTTGCGTTCGCGCCGCCTCGACGGTCTGTCACGCGGCGCTTCGGCTTGTCTTTCAGGATGTAGTGTATCCCCTTATGGGCCGGAATATACAAAATCTAAGTCAATTCATATAAGATTTCTTATTGCCGAGAGTTTAGGTTCTCAAATGCGCAGGTAGATGCGCTGTTTGAGTTCTCGACAGATCTATTGAGATCTATGTAGAGATGGCTGAGGTTTGGACCGGAGCCACACGGAACGATCTTGGGGCACCCCCGAGGAAAGCGCGACCCGTTTTGAGCGTCGGTTCCGGGATGCGCTTTCCAAAGCGCGCTCAATAGCTCAATATTTCAAGTCACCTTTAGCTAACATTTGCGCAGCTCAGCGGCCCCACCTGCGCGTTTTTTAGTAAACCTTGGCATACTCGGCGAACGGTATGAAGATGCCGGCCAGAGGGTATTGCAAACGGTCGCTCCCGTGGTATGTTTTTGCCCGAATCAAACCGGCGCGCATCGCCTGTAGCGTCGGTCAACAGAGAGGAAACTACCATGGCTCATCCCGTAATTGATGCCGACGAGTGCATCGCTTGTGGCGTTTGCGTCGACTCCTGCCCCGCTGGCGTTCTGGAGCTCCAGGACGTCGCTACCGTCGCCGACGAGGACTCCTGCGTCGCCTGTGGCGCTTGCCAGGACGCTTGCCCCGCTGGCGCGATCACCGAGATCGTCGAGGAGTAACAACTCCCCCACCTGCACACTCAAAAGTACACCGTGCACAAACAAAAAGGAGGCCTCCGCATCGCCGCGGAGGCCTCCTTTTGCATGTGTTCTAGGACAAATCATCCTCGTAGGGCATTAAATCGGCAAGGTAGCCCTTCTCCTTGAGCACGGCCTCGATCTCGTCGAGGGTTTGCTCATCCTCTGCCGCAATGCGATGGAAGTGATAGCCGCTCGTCACCGTTAATAGTGGAAAGCTCTTGCCGCTCTCGATATCGTGCAGGTAGCGCTCAACATCGCGACGATTGCGAATGTCCAGGTCGGCCGTGATCTTACCGTACACGCGGTGATTGACGATCACGTTGAGCACGGCGCCGCCGGCGTCGACGATACTCGTGAGCTCATCGCCTGCCTGCTCAACGCTGTGGCGAACCTTAACAAGACGCGTGGGCACGGCGGGGCTACTCGCGGCTTCCTGCAGCACGTAGCCGCGGTTGGTCGCCACGATATCGTGCCCATCGGCACGCAACAGGGCAATATCCTGAACCACGACCTGACGGCTCACGCCAACCTCGCGGGCAAGTGCGCTGCCCGAAACGGGCTCCTTGGCTCCTTCGAGCACGCCCATGATGGCACGGCGACGCTCGCGGGCGTTCATTATTTACCGTCCAGCAGACGCAGGTGCTTAAGCGAGAGGTCGAGGATCGGCGCAGAGTGCGTCAGGGCGCCCGAGCTAATATAGTCGACACCCAGATCGGCCAGGGCGCGAATGTTGCTGGCGTCCACGTTGCCCGAGCACTCGGTCTTGGCGCGGCCATCGATAAGCTCAATCGCGGCAGCCATGTCGTCGTGGGTCATGTTGTCGAACATGATGATGTCGGCGCCGGCTTCCACGGCCTCGCGCACCATGTCCAGGTTCTCGCACTCGATCTCGACCGTCGTGGTAAACGATGCATGGGCGCGCGCCATCTCGATCGCACGCATCACGCCGCCGGCGGCATCGATGTGGTTGTCCTTGAGCATGACGGCCGTCGACAGGTTGTAGCGGTGGTTGCTGCCGCCGCCAATCTCAACCGCCGCCTTCTCAAACACGCGCATACCCGGCGTGGTCTTGCGCGTGTCGACGAGCACGGTCTTGGTTCCCTCGAGCGCCGCGGCCATGCTGTGCGTGTAGGTAGCGATGCCGCTCATGCGCTGCAGGTAGTTGAGCGCCACGCGCTCGCCCGAAAGCAGCACGCGCGCGTCGCCGCGCACCTGGCCCACGTGGTCGCCGGCATGCACCTCGTCGCCATCCGAAACATCGAACAACACGGAGCTCTGCGGATCCAGCAGCTCAAAGGTGCGAGCGAATACGTCCAGGCCGGCGATAATGCCATCGGCCTTGGCGATGAGCTCAACGGTAGCGGGGCGCGCCGTGGGGCACACGCTCGCCGTACTCACGTCCTCAAACGTGATGTCCTCGCGCAGAGCCTGCAAAATCAGATCATCGACGACGAGCTTCATGGTAATGGGATTCATGGTCTACTCCTCCACGGCCTGTGTGCCGGCAGCACGGGCCAAATCATCGATTGCAAGGGTCTCGGCGCTCAGGGCGCGGTGACGTCCGTCAAGCGCGGGCTCACCGGCCTGCTCCACGGTCAGCGACTCGCCGGTGCGCATACGCCAAGCAGCGCGGCGGCCCCAAACTAGGGACTCGAGCAGGCTGTTGGAAGCTAGACGATTCTTGCCGTGAACACCGTTGCAGGCCGTCTCGCCAGCGGCGTAGAGCTCGGGCATCGAGGTGCGGCCGTCCTTGTCGACCCACACGCCGCCCATAAAGTAGTGCTGCGTGGGCGTAACGGGAATGAGCTCGTCCAAGATGTCGCGACCGTCCTCCAGACAGCGCGCGCGGATGTTGGCAAAGTGCCCGGTCACCACGTCGCGCTCGACGGGGGCAAAGCTCAGCCACTCGTGCTCGGTGCCGTCCTGCTTCATCTGCTCGCGAATAGCGGCGGCGACAACATCGCGCGGCTGCAGCTCGTCGGTAAAGCGCTCGCCGGCGGCATTGAGCAGAATCGCGCCTTCGCCGCGGCAGCTCTCGCTGATCAGGAAGGTGCGGCCCGGCTGCGGCGAGAACAGTCCCGTGGGGTGGATCTGCACGTAGTCCAGGTGCTCCATCGTGATGCCGTGCTCCTGCGCGATGTAGCAGGCGTCACCGGTGAGCTGCGGGTAGTTGGTCGAATGGTCGTACACGCCGCCGATACCGCCCGTCGCCCACAGCGTATGGTGGGCATGGATCTTAAACGGCTCGCCGGCATGCACGCCCTCGGCGGCATTTGCCAGCTCGTCGGCGGGACGAACCGAGTTGTCCTCGTCCACGGAAACGGCGACGACACCGGTGCACACCGTGGCGCCATCACGCTCGCCCGTCAGGATGTCGGTCATGGCCACGTACTCCAAAATCTGCACGTTATCCAGCTTGCGAACGGCCTGGAGCAGCTTGGTCGTGATCTCCTTGCCCGTAATGTCGGCATGGAAGGCAATACGCGGACGGCTGTGCGCGCCCTCGCGGGTAAAGTTGAGGCTGCCGTCGGCCTTGCGCTCAAAATCCACGCCCATCGCTAGCAGGTCGTTGATGACCGAACGGCTCGAGCGAATCATGATGTCAACACTCTCGCGGCGGTTCTCGTAATGGCCGGCGTGCATGGTGTCCTCAAAGAAGGCATCGTAGTCAGAGCCTTCGGGCAGCACGCAGATACCGCCCTGCGCGAGCATCGAATCGCACTCGTCGACGGCGCCCTTGGAGAGCATGATTACGCGCGTGCTCGTCGGCAGGTTGAGGGCCGCATACAGGCCCGCCACGCCGCAACCGGCAATGACGACGTCGCACTCCATGTCGGAGTATTGTTTGGTTTCCACAGGAATCCTCTCCCTTGTAATGTGGCATAAGGGATGGCCCCTCATGTCACATTGGCTTAGCGCGCCGCGTACTCGAGCATGCGGTCGAGCGTGAGCTTGGCCTGATCGGCGGCCTCGTCCGACACGCCAATCTGCACCTCGCCCTCGCCCGTCTCCAGGCAGTGCACGAGCTTTTCGAGCGTGATGAGATCCATGTTGACGCAGGTGGGCTGCACCGCGGGGAAGTAGAACTTCTTGCCGGTGCTCTGGCAGCGGCGCTCGAGCTCGTAGAGCACGCCGCGGACCGTCACGATGATGAACTCGCTCGCGTCCGACTCCTCGGCGTACTTGATGATGCCGGCGGTGGAGCCGATGTAGTCGGCCTCGGCCAGGACGTCGGCCTTGCACTCGGGGTGCGCCAGCACGAGCGCATCGGGATGCGCCTCCTGCGCGTCGACAATCTGCTCGACGGTGATGATGTGGTGGCGCGGGCAATAGCCGTTGTTGAGGATGACGTGCTTTTGCGGCACCCGCTCGGCTACGAAGCGGCCCAGGTTTTGATCGGGGATAAACAGGATGTGCTGCTGTGGCAGCTCGGATACGATCTTGACGGCGTTGGAGCTGGTGACGCACACGTCGCTCCAGCTCTTGATCTCGACCGTCGAGTTGACGTAGCAGACCACGGCAAGGTCGTCGCCGTACTCGGCGCGCGCCGCGTCGACCGTCTCGCGCTTGACCATGTGAGCCATGGGGCAGTCCGCGCCCGGCTCGGGCAGCAGCACGGTCTTGGTGGGGTTGAGCAGCTTGGCGCTCTCGCCCATAAACTCCACGCCGCACAGCACGATAGCCTGCTGCGGTAAGCTCTTGGCAAGCTTTGCCAAGTAGAAGCTGTCGCCGACGTAATCAGCCACGGCCTGCACCTCGGGCGCCACATAGTAGTGCGCCAGAATCACCGCATCACGCTGGGTTTTTAATTGCTGAATGGCCTCGACGAGCTCTGCGGGCACCAGTGCCGCGCGCTCCGTTGCCGTCGTTGCCGATGCTAGGCCGGCCGCGATATCGCGTGCAAGCTCCGACGCATCCATGTTCGCGCTCTGTGCCATCAAGGCCCCTCTCTTTTGGCGAATCTTGGGGCTTTAGTATGACACCTAGGTTTACAGCTGACAAGACAGCTGTAAACCTAGGTGTAAAGTTGGAATAAAGATTCAATCTTGGGGCGGATCCATTTTCGAACTGGCAAGCTGAGGATAGCCGAAAATGGACCCGCCCCAAGATTCGAGCGGCCCGTTTTGTCCTGGGCCAAGGGGCGGTGGTCAAAAAAGGCCAAATATGAGTACTGTCACCAAATTAGTAGCAGCGATTTTCCGGTCCAGAGCAGCAAAATCGCCTTGTTTGGAGCCCGATCACGACTCTGAAGGACGAAAATCGATGCACTTTTGGCCGCTGGCACCGATTTTGGAGGCCATTTGGCTGCCACTAAACTGGTAACAGTACTCATATTTGGCCTTTTTTGACCACCGGGTTTCCGGCAAACCCCAAAAGCGGGTCCGGATCGCTCGATCCGGACCCGCTGGGGGTAGCGAGCACAATCGAGGTGTAAGAAGCAAGAGAGGGCCATCGCCTAGAATCGTCAGCGCCTAGATATTCAACGAGAGGAAAGACAGTGGTCCGCAGCGACATGCTACCCCAGCCGGACCGGGGGCTCGGCCTCGACCGGCCCCAGACCGAGGCATTTCACCGACGAGTTCAAGAGGAAGATAGTCGATCTCCACAACGCCGGAAAGCCCAGGCGCGAGGCCATGGACGAGTGCGACCTCGACAAGAGCACCGTGGAGAGGCGGGTCAAGTCGATAAACGAGACCGGCTCGCCGCGCGCCGCCGACAACCGCACGCCCGAGTAGAACCGGATCCTGGAGCCCGAGCGCGAGAACCGCAGGCTCCGGATGGAGGTCGACGTCTTAAGACGAGCGGCGCCAGCATACGCTCGGAAGTCAGGGCCATGGCGGCCAACGGGGGGGCCGCTGCCCCATATCGGCGCAGCGCTGGCATCGAGGCCTTCTGACCTGTGTCAAGATTTCGGACACGCAAGCTCGAGGAATCAAGCGGCCATAGGCATGGCCTCGGGCTTGGGCTCGGTTCTCTCGAAGAAGGCCGCCATGGCCTCGGCCGGCACCTTGTAGCCGATCGTCGAGCGGGGCCTTCGGCGGTTGTAGTACGCCTCGATGAACTCGACCACCGCGTGCTTGGCGGAATCCCTGGTCGGGAAGCTGCGCCTGTAGTACATCTCGTTCTTCAGCGTGGCGAGGAACGACTCGGCCACCGCGTTGTCGTGGCAGTTGCCGGTGCGGCTGCAGGACAGCCGCACGTCGTTGTCGCGCGCCCATTCGGCCAGAAGCCTGCTGGTGTACTGGGCGCCGCGGTCGGCGTGGAATATCGCGTTGCCGGCCACGTAGCCGCGCGATTTGGCCGACGCCAGCGCCGAAACCACGATGTCGGCGGTCATGCGCTCGGAGAGCGACCAGCCCACCACCATGCGGGTGTTGAGGTCGATGACCGTCGACAGGTACAGCCATCCCTCGCCGGTGCGCAGGTAGGTGATGTCGCCCACGAGCTTGTAGGTTGGAACGGGACTGGTGAAGTCGCGGCGCACCAGGTCGGGCCGGGGCCTGGCCTTCGGGTCGGGGATGGTGGTGCGCTTCCTGGCGTTGGGCGTGCAGCCGCGTATTCCCAGCTCGCGCATCAGCTTGCGCACCCTGTACAGGGTCAATCCGGAGAACTCGCCGGGCAGGAAGCATTTCACGAACCGGAAGCCGAACCTGCGGTCCGACTCCAGCCACACGCGCCGGACCGCCTCGCGCTCGGCCGACCAGTCTTCTCGCGGGCAGCCGTTGGAGAGCCACGAGTAGAAGCCCGATCGGCTCACGCCGAGCACGCGGGCCATCATTTTCACCGGGAATTCGGCCTTCTCCGCCAACATCATCCGGTAGCATGCGGCTACGCCTGGCTTTTGGCGAAGAAGGCCGCGGCTTTTTTCAAGAAGGCGTTCTCCATCTCGAGCTCGCGTATGCGCCTTTTCGCCTCGCGAAGCTCGCGGTCCTCGGCCTTGGGGTCGGGCCTGCCGGCAAGCTCGCGCCGGCGGTTCTGCACCCACTTGTTCACGGTCTTGGAATTCAGGCCCAGTTCTGCGCAGCATTCCGTTATCGGCCTGCCCGTCGAGATGATGTAGTCGACGGTCTCGCGCCTGAACTCGTCGGTGTACCTGGCGGCTGGGTTGGACATAGCATACCGTCCTCTCGGTCGTCGATGAATGCATTCTAAAGGATTGGGCCTCTAGCATGCGTGTCCGAAAAGACGATACAGGTCAGACAACCCAATCAGACGTCGTCTCGAGCGCGTCCTCTGCACGGTCGAGCGTGCTTCTGGCCTTGGCACCCTGTTTGAACCACGAGCGCAGGTCCTCGAGCGTGCTGCCCGCTGCATACACCTTGATTTTGCGACCGCCTTTCGTGGTCACCGTGCAACGGTCGCCGCTCTCGCTGTTCTCGTGCGCCGTGACCTTCTTGAGGTAATCGCGACGGAACGCCACGACGCGGGCATTGCTGATCTCGATGAACCAATCATCGTCGACAAGCGAAGTGCCCGTGGTACCTCGACTTGCCATCTCCTCGGCGAAGGAGAAGCCGAGTTCGCGCTCCTGCCTGCCGATCTCGAGGATGCCGCGGGCGGGCATGCTGAGCATGAGCAGGGGCAGGAGTCCCCCTATGAACAGGAAGAGGAACGGGACGAGCAAGAGCAGACGAGCACCGGCATCGGTGAAAACAGCCATGAAGGCGATCACGAGCGAGAAGACGAGCGCCATGCCGTTGAAAACAATCGTCAACGGCTTGATGGCAGACCAACACAGGCCCGCCTTGGTCATGGGACCGTCGACGGCGTCCGAGACTTCGATGCCCTCTTCCTCCAGACGGGCGAGGAGGTTGAGCGAGCACACCCCCTCGAGGCTTATCGAGCAGAACTTCCGGTCGCCCTCGAACAGGTAGATCCTCATCATCTGCGTGTGAAGCGTTGCACGGGTGATGTTGCCAAACGTCGTCTCCTTGCGGATGCCGAAGGCGTTACGCGAGAGAATTCGCTCACCGTCCACGTCGATGCGCGGGATGCTCAGCAGGGCCCAGATGGCCATGCCCGCGAGCGCCATGGCGTGACCGAACCACACAAGTTCGTGGTCCCACTCGCCCAACGAGACGCCCTGCCAGACGTAGACACCCAGCATGAGCAGTTCGAACGCGACGGCGCAGCAGGCGATGATCGTGCGGATGGCAGCGGGCATGCGCACCGTGAAGCGATCGAGGCTGTCCGTCGCCTCACTGCGCTCGCGCGCGCCGCGACGGGCGACCCATGCAGTGAGCGGACCGACGATGAACACCACCATCGCCACGCGCAGGAACGATTCGAGCATGTCGCCCATATTAACCACCATCCCAATAGAAAACGTGAATTTGGGAGACTATAGCAGAGCGAAGCGATCTGCACGGCATCGTCCGGGTGTTTTCGGCATACGGTGGAAACCAGCGGCAGCGGACGTTGAGAACTCACCCAAAAGACGCGATTCGACCGAAGCGATTCTTCTTGACTTGGTCTCAATGTGATACGACATGCGCCACTACCTGCGCGGTCTAGCGGCCCTGATCGAAGAGGGTCACACCGATGAGGCACTCGAGCGCATCGACGCGCTCTGCGAGACCAACGACCGCACCGCCGTGCGCCGCTACTGCGCCAACGAAACGGTCAACATTGCGCTCTCGTCGCTTTCCGCGGACATCAACGCGCACGGCATCACCGCCGACCTGCGCGCCGCCGTGCCCGAAACCGTCCACGTGGGCGATGTCGATCTGTTCAGTGTGGTATCGAACGCCCTGGACAATGCCATCGCCGCGGCGAGCGCCGCCCCCGAAGGCAAGCGGGTTGTCGACCTGGACCTTCGCTACGAAGACGGTCAGCTTCTATTGCTGGTTTCCAACACGTTTGGCCGTGCGCCGCACATGGTCGACGGCATGCCCGTGGCTCAGCACACTGGGCACGGCTTTGGCACCAAGAGCATTATGCTTGCCGTCGAGCGCATGAACGGCAACTGCCAGTTCCGCATTAACGGCGACCGGTTTGAGCTGCGCGCCGTGATGTAGGGGCTGCCGCCAGCCTCGCTACAGCGGTGCAGCCGCCGGGGTCAGCTGCTTGATGTAGGCCCACATGCGCTGCTTGGCGGCCTTGTCGGTGAGCGCCGCCTCAAAACCGTCGAGCGCCAGCACGCGGCGCCCCTGCACATGGGCGACCAGGCCTGGCTTGAGCATGGCAGTGTCAAAGTCATCAATCGCCACAAGCATATCGGCATAGGTTTCGCGCATGACATCGGCCGCACTGTTATCGAGCAGCAGCACCGCCTCGGGATCCAGAGCCTCCAGTGCCTCGCGGAACAGGTCGCACGGCAGGGCGTGGCCCACCGTCACAGCTCCGTCGCCTGCGCCGGCAACACTCGCCAGCACACAAAAATCTTCGGGCGCGTAACCGATTGCCCCGAGCGCCTTGCGCAATGCGGCACCATCCGCGCCGGCGGCAAGTTCGCCGCCCGAGCGCTCGGCATCATCCAAATCGCCTTTGACCAGCACAATCGGCGAGCACGCGTTGCCCGCGATACGCACACCGCGATCTGCAAGCGACGCGAGCTCCTGCTCGGTCGCCTGAGCGATGGCTTCTTTTTTCTGGCTTTGTGACGTGGGCATGCGCTCTCCAATCGTTTGCGTGCCCACCATTATATAAAAGAGCCGCCCGCGAGTGGTTGCTTTGCGGGCCGCTGGGTATAAGCACGGTCGTACTGAGTTTTACGCGGCCGAGCCGCGTCGTATTATGGAGGTCACCATGGCTGACATTAAGCAGATTACCCCCGAGAACTTCGGCGCTGTCGTCAACGATAGCCTGCCCGTACTGGTTGATTTTTGGGCCCCGTGGTGCGGCCCCTGCCGCTCGCTCTCGCCCATCGTAGACGAGGTTGCCGACGAGCTGGCCGGCAAGTTGGCTGTGGCCAAGTGCAACGTCGACGACAACCAGGACCTGGCCATGAAGTATGGCGTCATGAGCATCCCCACGCTGATTGTGTTTAAGAACGGCGAGGAGATTGACCGCTCGGTTGGCGCTCTGCCCAAGGCGAGGCTGCAGGCGCTGCTGGAGAAGCATCTGTAATACGCTTGTTACTTACCCGCCGTCCATGAGCAGTTTTGCACCGCTCGCCAGACTGCCGGGTGCGGCGCGTGTGACCACGGATAGTATGGTAGTTACAAACAGCCCCCAGTGAACGGGTGCGAGTCGCACAGACTCGCACCCGTTTTCTTATGCAGCTGCGCACAGAGTGGGCGTAGTAAAATCTGAACCACTGAACTGCCCCATACAAAAGGAGATTTTCCATGCATGATGTTGGAATGAACATGAGCCAGCTTGTCATGAGCGTCAAGCAGGTCGACGACACCATCGAGCTCGCTCACGAGTGGAGCCATCAGCTGCTGCATGCGACCGAGAATTTTGACATGGAGCGCATCGGCGCCAAGCTCGAGGCAGCCATGGCCGCGCTGCACGAGGCCCACGGCGCGCTCGAGGGCTACGAAGAGGCCATCGAGGCCGACCACAACTCCGTCGGCTCCGTGAAGCTGGTGTAACGTGGCCGAACACGAGCACGGCTGCGGATACGAGCACGAGCATCCGCACGGGGCGGACGGCGACGCGGGCTGCCACTGTAGTGGCTCCGGCTCCGAGCTGGTCCGTTTTTCGGTTACCGCACCGGATGACCTGCTGCGCCGTTTTGACGAACAGATCGCGCGCCGCGGCGACGTGGCCAACCGCTCCGAGGCCGTGCGCGACCTGATTCGCGCCTCGATCGCCAAGGAGCAGATGCGCACGCCCGATGAGCATGTTATCGGGTCGCTCACCATGATCTACGACCACCATACCGGCGACCTGACGCGCCGTCTGGACGAAGTGCAGCACGACTACACCGACGAGATCGTATCGACCATGCACGTGCATCTGGATCACCACAACTGCTTAGAGATTCTGGCGCTCAAGGGTCGCGGCGAGCGCGTCTACGAGCTGGCCGACCGTCTGCTGGGCCTGCGCGGCGTTAAGCACGGCGAGCTCACGTGCGCCGCCACCAAGCAGAGCCTGGGACTGTAGCGCACCTGCCAAAAAGGGACAGGTTTGTTGTGGCAGGTTTAGAAGTTTTACCGACCAAAATAAACCTGTCCCTTTTTGGTCGGTTTTGATGAGGGGTGTCGCATGCGGCATGTGCATATTCATGTGACGGGCATTGTGCAGGGCGTTGGCATGCGACCGTTTGTGTATCGCGAGGCCATGGCGCATGGCATTTGCGGATGGGTGCTCAACGCGGGCGACGGCGTGCATATCGAGGCGCACGCTCCGGCCGATGCGCTCGATGCTTTTGTTGCCGCGCTTTCTGAGCATGCGCCTGCGGCAGCCCGCGTTGAGCGAGTCGATATTGCGGATTTGGGGCCTGGCGGTTGGAGCGCTGCCGGTGAGCAGGGCTTTCGCATTGTGGCATCGCAGGACCAGACCGCGCACACGACGCTCGTCTCGCCCGATATCGCTACCTGTGACGATTGCCTGCGCGAGTTGTTCGATCCCGCCGACCGACGCTATCACTACCCCTTTATCAACTGCACTAACTGCGGGCCGCGCTTTACCATCATCCGCTCGCTGCCTTACGATCGAGCGGCCACCTCGATGGATTGTTTTCCCATGTGTCCCAAGTGCGCCGCGGAGTATGCCGACCCACTCGACCGGCGTTTTCACGCGCAGCCCGATGCCTGCTTTGATTGCGGGCCGCATATTACGTGGCGCGAGGCTGTGAACGGCAATGCGTGCGGGAATTCGTCCGCGACACCGGCCGTCGGCACCACACGCGAGGCCAGCGACGCCATTATCGACCGCTGTGTTGAGTTGCTGGCCGGTGGCGGTATCGTCGCCATCAAGGGGCTGGGCGGATTTCACTTGGCATGCGACGCCTCCAACGAGCAGGCGGTAGCCGAGCTTCGCCGCCGCAAACGCCGCAGCAACAAGCCGCTTGCCGTTATGGTGCGCGACCTTGCCGACGTTGAACGCCTGTGCCATGTCAGCGACGTTGAGCGCGGCTTGCTGACCGGCAGCATTCGCCCCATTGTGCTGCTGCGCCGACGTGCCGTTTGCGAGAGTGGAGATTCCCCCGACGCCCTCGCGCTCGCGCCGTCCGTCGCGCATGACCTTCCCGAGCTCGGTGTTATGCTCCCCTACACCCCGCTTCAGCATCTGCTGCTTGCCGCGGTAGAAGTCTGCGGTATGCACGCGCTCGTCATGACCAGCGGAAACCTGAGCGAAGAACCCATCGAGACCGACGACGACCTTGCCTGGAAACACCTCATTGCCGCCGGCATCGCCGACTCGTTGCTCGGTAACGACCGCGCGATCCTCTCGCGCTACGACGACTCTGTAGTGCGCGTGGTCGACGGCGCCGTTATGCCCGTGCGCCGCGCCCGCGGATACGCTCCGCAGCCGTTACCGCTGCCGGCATGCGACGGCACTGTACCCTGCATCCTCGCCTGCGGCCCGCAGCAAAAGGCGACGATTGCGCTCACTCGTGAAGGGGCGAACGGCGAGGTAACCTGTTTTGTGTCGCAGCATATCGGCGATGTTGAAAACGGCGGGACCTTCGATGCCTGGAACGCCGCGCGCACGCGCTTGGAAGATCTCTTTGACTTGGCGCCCGCCGCCTTGGCCTGCGATTTACACCCCAGCTATCTATCGGGCCAGTGGGCGCGCGAGCAGGCACGGGAGCACAATCTGCCGCTCGTCGAGGTGCAGCACCATCATGCACATATCGCGAGCGTAATGGCCGAGGCCATCGCCGCGGGCCAGCTTACAACCGACACGCGTGTCCTTGGCATCGCCTTTGACGGCACCGGCGCCGGCACCGATGGGACCATTTGGGGCGGCGAGTTTCTTGTTGCCAGCCTTGGCGGCTTTGAGCGCGCCGCGCATTTGCTCACCTGGGCGCTCCCCGGCGGGGCGGCCTCCGTACGCGACGCTCGACGCAACGCCTTTGCCCTGCTCAGTGAGCTCGGCCTGCTCGAGCACCCAGGTGCCGCTCGGCTTTTGGACAGTCTCGACGAGCAAACGCGCAGCGTGACAGCCACCATGATCGAGCGCGGCATCAACAGCCCGCGTACCAGCAGCATGGGGCGCCTCTTTGATGCCGCGGCAGCAATTCTGGGCATCTGCGACAAGGCAACCTACGAGGGCGAACCCGCCATCGAGCTTGAGGCCGCCGCCTGGCGCGCGTTCAGCAGTGAAAGTGCCTGCCCCACCGGCAATATGGCCAGCTTTTCCGTAACCGAATCATCCCGTCCGGACGACTGCCATGTTCTGAACTCCAGGCCGCTTTTTGAGGCGCTTTTGGAGGGAATCAGGACCGGCGTGCCCGCCGGCAAGCTCGCGCTCGACTTCCACGTCACCATCGCACGCGCGTCGGCCCGCATCGCAAGCGAGATCTGCGTCCGTGAAGACCTCGACACCGTCGCGCTCTCGGGCGGCGTGTTCATGAACCGACTTTTGCTTCAGCTCCTTACCCACGAACTCAAAGACGCCGGTCTTGCCGTCTTGGCCCCCCACGCCGTGCCCGTCAACGACGGCTGCATCGCCTACGGTCAGGCCGCCATCGCTCGCGCTCGCCTCGCGCAGACAGCATCGCGATAGGCTGTTTTGCCAGCCTGCGCGCCGCCGTCTCACAGGTGTAACGCGTTTGCTCGTGACTCCCGCGAGCGCTACCATCAACTGATGGGTAATTAGGCGCCTATCCAGCGCAAAACGTATAAAAGGGGAACATTATGTGCCTTGCCGTTCCCGGTAAAGTGGTCAAACGCGACGACGGCCTTAAGGCGACCGTCGACATGATGGGCATCGAGCGCCCCGTTTCGCTGCGTCTCGTACCGACGGCACAGGTAGGCGACTATATTCTCGTGCACGCCGGCTTTGGCATTCAGATTGTCGACGAGCAGGAAGCCCAAGAGACACTCGAGCTCGTCAATACCATGACCGAGCTGGCCGAAGAGGACCAGCTCGCCACCAACCCGGCGGAGGCTTACTAGTGGCGGCCGGACAGCTGGCTCGCTCCGGTATCGACTTCTCGGCATTCCGCGATCCCAAGCTGGCTCGCGAGCTCATCGAGCGCATCCGTGAACTCGTCGGCGACCGCGCCATCAACCTTATGGAAGTCTGCGGCACGCACACCGTGAGCATCGGTCGCTATGGCTTTCGCTCCATTATGCCTGCCGGGCTCAAACTGCTGAGCGGTCCGGGTTGCCCCGTCTGTGTTACCGCCAACCGCGATATCGACCATGCAATCGCGCTTTCCAACATGGACGGCGCCATCATCACCACCTTTGGCGACATGATGCGCGTGCCCGGGTCGTCTACCTCGCTCGCTGCGCAAAAGGCGGCAGGGCGCGATATTCGCATCGTCTACTCTCCGCTCGACGCACTCGACATTGCCGAACACAACCCCGATCGCCCGGTCATCTTTATGGGCGTCGGCTTTGAGACCACGACGCCCACCATCGCCGCCGCCATTTTGGAGGCCGATGCACGCGGACTCCAGAACTTCTCGGTCTATTGCGCCCACAAGACCACGCCGCCGGCGCTGCGCGCCATCGCCAACGATCCCGAGACCACTATCGACGGCTTTATCCTTCCGGGACACGTCGCCACCATCACGGGCTTAGCCCCCTTTGACTTTTTGGTCGATGAGTTCGAGACCCCAGGCGTAGTCACCGGATTTGAGCCGGTCGATATTCTGCAGGGCATCTGCATGCTGGTCCAGATGGTTGTTGAGGGGCAGCCCGCAATCGACAACGCCTACCGCCGTGGCGTCAACGCAGACGGCAACCCCGTGGCGCGCCAGCTGGTCGAGCAGGTGTTTGAGCCATGCGACACCACGTGGCGCGGGCTGGGGCCGATTGCCAACTCGGGCCTTTCCATCCGCCCCGAGTTCTCGCGCTTTGATGCCCGCACTCGCTTTGACGTGCCCGTTGAGACGACGGTCGAGCCGCGTGGGTGCCGCTGCGGCGACGTGCTGCGCGGGGGCATTACGCCGAGCGACTGCCCTCTGTTCGGCCGCGCTTGTACACCCGAGCATCCCATCGGCCCCTGCATGGTGAGTTCCGAGGGCAGCTGTGCAGCATATTTCCGCTACCGAGGCTAATGGGTTCCGCCGCTCTAACGAACGGCGGGCCGGTCGACGCTGCACCTCACCCATATAATTCCGTCCTCGATTGGAGTTTTCGATATGTCCCGTACTGCCACCGATAGCACTGTCCTGTTGGGCCACGGCTCTGGCGGCCAGATGATGAAACGCATCATCGATGAGGTCTTTTTGGATGCCTTTGGGTCGCCCGAACTGCTCGAGGGCAACGATGCCGGCGTCGCTGCGCTGCCCGCGAGCGGGCGCATCGCCATGTCGACCGACAGCTTTGTAGTCTCGCCGCAGTTCTTCCCCGGCGGCAATATCGGCCGACTCGCCGTGTGCGGAACCGTCAACGACATCGCGACCTCGGGCGCTAACGTGCGCTACCTCTCATGCGGCTTTATCCTCGAAGAGGGCTATCCCATGGACAAGCTGCGTCAGATCGCGCAGACCATGGCCGAGACGGCGCGCGAGGCGGGCGTGGCGATCATCACCGGCGACACCAAGGTGGTCGAGCGTGGCGGTGCCGACGGCGTCTACATCAATACCGCTGGCGTAGGCGAGGTGCCCGCAGGCGTGACACTCAGCGGTGCAAACTGCCAGCCTGGCGATGTCATCCTGGTGTCGGGTACACTCGGCGACCACGGCATCGCCATCATGAGCCAACGCGAGGGCTTGGCGTTTTCGAGCAACATCGAAAGCGATGCCGCGCCGCTCAACCACCTGATAGCCGACGTTCTGGCCGCAGCCCCCGACACGCGCTGTTTCCGCGACCCCACGCGCGGCGGCCTTGCATCCACACTCAATGAGTTTGCCCAGGCCAGCGGCGTTGCCATGGAGGTCGACGAGGATGCTGTGCCCGTGCGCCCCGACGTGCAGGCAGCCTGCGAGATGCTCGGCTACGATGTGTTGCAGGTGGCAAACGAGGGCAAGATGGTCGCCGTGGTGCCGGCCGAACAGGCCGATGCGGCCCTAGCCGCCATGCGTTCCGCATGCTACGGCGAGAACGCCGCGATCATCGGCCGCGTGCTGCCGCTTGGATCGGACGCTCGGCCCGCCGTGCGCGTACGCACCGGCTGGGGCTCGACCCGCATCCTCGACATGCTCGTGGGAGAGCAGCTGCCGAGGATTTGCTAGGACGGAATTGCACGGCTGGCGCGATATGAACTGATAACCCTGGAGATGTTCAGATTCCGAGCACGCCCGACGCGGAAGCCCAGTATTATGGGGTGCGTTTTAAACCCAATGACGGGAGCTTTCATGGCAGCAGCTTTTTCCCATGTGATTTTTGATTTAGACGGCACCATCCTCAACACGCTCGAGGACCTGGCAGCCGCCGGCAACCACACCTGCGAGATGCACGGCTGGCCCACGTTTGCCGTGGACGAGTACCGCTACAAGGTGGGAAACGGCATGCTCAAGCTGGTCGAGCGCTTTATGCCCGCCGAGTACGCGGGCGACGGCCGTATGTTTGAGCAGACGCTTGCCGAGTTTAGGGCCTATTACGGCGAGCACAAGGAAGACCACACCGCCCCCTACGCCGGCACGATTGAGATGCTCGACCGTCTGCGCGCCGCGGGCGTGCAGCTTGCTGTGCTCACCAACAAGGATCATATTTCGGCAGCCCCGCTTATCGAGAAATACTTTGGTTCCGAGCGCTTTGCGCTGGTGCAAGGCCGTGTCGATGCGTTTCCGCCTAAGCCCGAAGCGCCCGTCACGCTGCACGTGATGAAGGAGCTGGGCGCCAATCCGGCAACCACGCTCTATGTGGGCGATTCGAATGTCGATGTTCTGACCGGCCACAACGCCGGCCTTAAGAGCGCGGGCGTCAGCTGGGGCTTCCGCGGCCGCGCAGAGCTGGAAGCCGCCGGCGCCGACTACGTGGTGGACAGCCAGGCAGAGCTCGCGGCGCTGATTCTAGGCGAGTAACGAAGCCGCCGCTCAATGCGGCTGCGACAATTCTTCCGCAAGGAAAGCGCATCCCGTTTTGGAGCTCCGGAATGGGATGCGTTTTCCGTTTGAGGCGCGTCGGGGAAACTGCGTCCCGTTTTGGAGCACTATTCCGGGTTGCACTTTCCGCAACCCACCCCATTCGGAAACCGCGACCCATTATTCAGCCAAAAACCGGGACGCATTTTCCCGACCACTCGATGCAACACCGGCACAAGGAGTGTCCCCAACTGCCGGCAGAAAAGGAACGTCCCCAAGTGCCGCACCATGGCAACGCCGCAGGTAGAGGACGGACAGCGAGCGGGCACCAGAGCGAACAAATTGGCATGAAAAGAGGACGGCATAGACCTTCTGGTCATGCCGTCCTCTTTGAATGACAAGTTGTCGCTCTGGTGCCCGCGCAGCGTCGAGCAGTTGCGGCGTTTGGTAAAACGCCGCAACCCCCTAGCTCATCATCGCATTCATCATCTCGTTGGTTGCGGAATCGTCGGCAGACCACTCGCCGTCGTCATTGCAGGAGTACTTGAAGGTGACCTTGGTGTCCTTGGTTTTAGCAGCCTTAGTCACATCGACCATAACCTGACCGGCCATCTTGTACAACTCGTCATCGGAAGGCATCGAATCGAGCGCGGCGACCTTCTCCTGGTACTGGGTGGCAAAATCCTCAACGATCTGGTTCATGGACTTGCAGGTGATGGTGACCTCGGCAGTTGCGGTGCCCTTGTCCTCGTCGACCGTCACGTCGCCGATCTTGTAGTCAAAGCCCTCGAGATAGCTCTTGGCATACTCCTTGGGATCGATGCCCAGCTGCTCGAACTCGTCGCCCGAAGCCTCTTCCAGACCGGCGAGGAAATCGTCTCCGCCATTCTTAACCTCATCAAACTGAGTCGTAAGGTCCTTGGTGATGAGTTCCTCGACCGAAGGGCCTCCGCAGCCGGAAAGCAGGACCACGCACGCAACCAAGACGGCCATGAGGGGCGCAAGCAGCAGCTTCTTTTTCATGTTGTTCCTCCCAATGAGCGGCACCGCGCTTCCCGGACACGGCGCACGTTGTAATAAGGTAGGCCCATACTATCAGCTAATGAACACCCTCGGCAGTACGAAGGCGCGGTCGGTTCGTTTTAGCATCCGAACGGTCTGTAGACTTGCCCAACGCGCAATAAAACGTGTGCACCCGGTCTAATAAAAAGGGTGGCCGGACAATCCAACCACCCTAAAACATCTTCTGGACGCTACAGCTTACTTGCGGACGACCTTGACGATGGCATCGCCGGCGGCGACGGCGGACTCAGCCTCGACGGCGAGCTCGACATCGGCAAACTCGGCGGTGTTGGACACGGCCACGACGACGCAGTCCTTGTAACCGGCAGCGGCGATCTTGGCGCGGTCAATCTTGAGCATGGGCTGGCCGGCCTTCACGACGTCGTCGGCCTTGACGAAGCCCTCGAAGCCGTCGCCGTTCATGTTGACGGTATCGACGCCAACGTGCACCAGAACCTCGATGCCGCTATCGGACTGCAGGCCCACGGCGTGACCCATGGTGACGGTCACCTTACCGTCGCAGGGAGCGTAGACCAGGTCGTCCTCGGGCCACACGGCGCAGCCCTTGCCCAGGACCTCGCCACCAAAGACGGGATCGGGAACGTCAGCCATCTTGATGACCTTGCCCTTGACAGGCGAGCACAGCACGTCGGCGCCGGCAGAAGCAGAGATGGAGGCCGGAGCAGCAGCAGCCGCGGGTTCAGCCTTCTTCTTGAACATGTCAAACAGACCCATACGTTTTCTCCTCTTGATTAAGCGCAACGTTATGCGCATGCCTATGGTGATTATAGTGCCAAATGGCCTAAAAACTAAGGCAGAGGTTCGAATCGCAAGCCCTTCCAAGACCCTCGGCACCGTTGCTCTGGATGATCTTCTGGTAGGCGAAGAAGCTGTCCTTGCGGCGGCGCTCATAGGTACCGGTGCCATCGTCGTGCTTACCGACGTGGATAAAGCCGTAGCGCTTGCGCATCTCGCCGGTGCCGGCGGAGACCAGGGCATGGGGCATCTCGTAGTGGCTAAGCGTGACAAGCGGTTTGATACCGTGCGTGCAGGCAGTCGAAGACGTGGTCGTAGAAGGCAAGGCCGACTTCGCTTGCCTCGGACCCCGGCCATACGGCGATCGTCATCTCCTACAGCGGCCTTGCCCCCAACCTCAAGGACATCTTGCCGATCCTCAGCAGTCGGCATGTCCCCTTCATCGTTATCGGCACGCCATATTGCGCGCGCCTGCACCCCGGTTTTACCGCCTACCTTACGGCGAGCGATCACGAGAGCATGACGCACCGCATCACGCAGTTTGCCAGCCATATTGCCGTGCAATATGTGCTTGATTCGCTCTACAGCAGCTACTTCGCCAAAGACTACGCCCGCTGCTCCGAGTTCCTAGAGCGCTCGTTTCCCTACACCCGCCTGCCCGGGCTCAAGTAGCGACGAGCGTGGATTTTTGGACACTCAAATGACGAGAGTGGATAATCTCCCACTTTGAGCCCGCAAACAGACCAAAAACGGGAGATTATCCACTCTCACTTCGTGGGCACTCATTTAAGTACGTCCCCAATGAGTACCCAACGACTACATCAGGAGTGTCCCCAGGTGCCGCATCCGGAGCAAGGCAACGCCGCAGGTAGAGGACGGACAGCGAGCGGGTCGCATTTGAGACAAGGTGACGTGTAACGAAAGGGCGCTGACCTTCTGGTCGCGCCCTTGAAGTTGAACGTCAGATTGTCCAAATGCGGCCCGCGCAGCGTCAACTGGTTACGCGGGTTGGTAAACCCGCGGAACTAACGAACTCCGTACTGCTCGTAGTAGGCGTCGATGGCGGCCTTGAGCTCGTCATCGATAACGACCTTGCCGTCGATCTCGTGGTTGTAGAGCGTCTCGACGACCTCGGCCATAGAAACGATGCTCGCGACGGGGAAACCGTACCTGGCCTCGATCTCCTTCTGCGCGGTGGTCACGCCGCCCTTGCCGACCTCCATGCGATTGAGGGACACGATCAGGCCCTTAATTTCGACGTCAGCAGCAGCCTTAACCTTGGGATAGGTCTCGTCGATGGACTTGCCGCTGGTGGTAACGTCCTCGACCATGATCACACGGTCGCCGTCCTGGGGCTCATAGCCCAGCAGGTTGCCCTTGTCGGCACCGTGGTCCTTGGCCTCTTTACGGTCGCAGCAGTACTTGACCTCCTTGCCGTACAGCTCGTGGTAGGCAATGGCGGTCACGACGGCCAGCGGAATGCCCTTGTAGGCCGGTCCAAACAGCACGTCAAAGTCGTCGCCAAAGTTATCGTGGATGGCCTGGGCGTAATACTCGCCCAGCTTCTTGAGCTGATAGCCCGTCACATAAGCGCCGGCGTTCATAAAGAACGGGGACTGACGGCCACTCTTGAGCGTAAAGCTGCCGAACTTAAGAACGTCGGACTCGACCATGAACTTGATGAACTCTTGCTTGTAAGCCTCCATGCGGGCTCCTCTCGTAATCGCGTACGTGCCTTCCAGTTTAGCGCAGGCAGGGCATCGATGCGGGCGCGCTTTGCCGAGTCGTCAACCGGCAAAACCACCACAAATGCGCGCCTGTCCCCTTTGTGTTGGTTTTGATGCGCTACGAGGCATTGGTCAGGCGGCTCCAGAGTTCGTCAATATCGATTTGGTCGCCGCCGCTCAGATAACCGGTGTGAATAAAAGACTCACTATAGATATAGATGTCATGCGCGCTGTCGCCATCATCTTCGGTGTCGTAGGCCGAAATCACGTAACGGTTGCCGTCGAGCGCCTTGACCAGCCAATACGCGGAATCGTCGATTGTGCACTTCTCCTGCACTATCGCCGCATCGCCGATTGCGCCGGTGAGCGCACGATCGCCCGTCGTATAGCCACCCACCGAGAGCAAAATCGCCACGCTATCGTCTCCGCCGCCCGGCTCAAGTTCCTCGTACTCGGACTTCGAAAGCGGTATCGCGCTGTTCGCAAGTTCGTCCACGTCATCCGAAATCTTAGAAAAGGTAAAAGCGAAAAGCCCCGCGTCATCGGCGGCACCGTAGCCCACGCTCTCGCCTTGCCACTCATAGTTTTGATGCTTGAGCAGGCGCACCAGGTCGGCGCCGTCCAAGTTGATCGCAGCATAGACCGTCACGTTGGCGTTGTCGTCTATACAGGCGGCGTCCGCCGTGGTCGCCTTCTTGGCACCGCCCGCGCCGCCCAATCCGCCCGAGCAGCCAGCCAGCGCACAAGCCAGCGCACCCGCGCCTGCCACAAAGGCCGCACGGTTCATCGTCACTTCATTCATCATGTTCGTTCCTCGCTATGGTATTGGCCACGTCACACCTAGCCGAGCGCGCGTCCAGTCTTTTCCTGCCAAAATTCGTCTATCGTCGGAGCACCGCCGCCCTGGGTAAACCTACCGGTCTTGATAGCCTCCCCGGTAATGAGATCCAAGCGGTAGTCACCGTTTTCCATCGGGCTCACCATGGCAACGTGCCGCGCCATGTTGGAACCGTATACGCACGCGACCCATGAGCCCGAAGTAATCTGCGCCCGGTCCTCGATCGGCACGGAAAAGCCCGCGATAACCTCCTCGCAGCTCGAATAGCCCGAAAGTTGCAGCGTGAACATCACGGTGCTTCCGGTGCCGCCCTTGTCGAGCTTTCCGATTTCGTCCTCGCCGAGCCATTCGGTCGCGCCGTCCTTGCTGATATTGCAGACGCTGAGCACGTGTCCCGCCTCGTCCTCGTACATCTCGAGCGCGTCTTGCCAGGTATAGCCCTGCTGCGAGGCAAACTCCTGCAACTGCCAGCCCTTAAGCTCGAGGAGTGCCGAGATGCTGATGTTGCGGTGCGCATCCCAGCAATCATCCGACCACGTATCGAACGCATCCGCCGAGCCGCTGTCCGCACCCGAGTCGCTGTCCGCGTCGCCGGAATCGCCCGACGTCGCACCCGCGTCCATCTTGTCCTTTACCGGGCGGTCGTCGTTAAAACCCGTCGCATCCTGTGTCCGCTGTCCGCCGCACCCCACAAGCGTCAGCAGCGCCGTTCCCGCCGCCGCGACAAATGCCGTGCGCGAAAGTACCGTCTCCCTCATCATTGTTCCTTTCCCGTTCTTTATCACCATGCCGAGAAACGTATCCGGCATCGATTCACACATAAGCCGCCTCACGCTATTGACGAGGCAGCTCCGTCCAGCCAAAACCGGGTTCAAAACCATCGCGTGTACCGATCACATCGCCCGAACCGTTGACCCAGGCCTGGTCGGCCATCACCGAGACCTCGACATCGGTGCCGTCGGGTCTGGCGTAATGGTTGACCCCGCGAATGGCATCGGAATACGAGGCAGCGCCCGTCCCCACGCCCGCGCTGGAAAAATTGGCGGCGCTGGCAGCCATATTCGCGGCGTGCTGACGGTCGCTGCGATCGAACCACGCCTGCTGGTAGCTGTCGAACGTCGCCTGTTGCGAGGCATGCATCTGTTGCCAGGCTGCAAACTGCTGTTGCTGCTGGGCAATGTTCATCTGCGTGCGTTGGCGCTGCTCAAGCACCATCTGTTGCTTTTGAGCTGACGTCTCGCGTGCAATCGCCGGATTGAGCCGCAGAGTCGACGCCATTGATGCAAGCGCCGTGGAGGCCGCCTCGTCCAGGCGACCTTCTGGCGCAACCAAACAGAAGCTGTCCCTGATACGCCACTGCAGCAGGTCGGCCGCACCCAGCTCGAACGACGCTCCGTCCGGGCAACCGCCTCGACCCGTGGGCTGTTCTTGCGCGACGCCCCGTCCCGTCGCTGCCGCCGCCTGGCACTCGCGCAGGCGCTTGCCCAAAACACCGCCGATCAGTCCACTCGAAAGGCCCGCGCCCAGCAGCGCCTCGGCCCCAGCGGCAACACCTTTACCCATAGAACCCGCGACGCCGCCGATTGAAAACATATAGCCCTCGACTTTGGTCGCCACCGCGAGCTCGGTGGGCACTGGAGCGCCCGTGAGCCGATATCGACGCATGCGGCACTCATAGACCACGTCACTCGGCTCCATCGAAAAGCCCTGGATCGCAAAGTCGTTTGCCGCCTCGCGCTTTACGCGGGCACGCTCGCGCTCGATATCGACCGCCGCGCTCGATGGGTACGGTTGCTCGGCAACAACTTCTGCCCGCGCGCCCAGCCGTGCTGCACAGGCCTGAGCCAGCTCGTCGCAAGCTGCCTCCACGTGCACAAACACCTTGCGTTCGGTTTGCGTGGGGATACGCTTGGCAACGGCGCCCGCATCCACGTAGCAGAGCTCGGAGCGGTACATAATCCGCTCACCCATCGGACCCGCCGCCGTCACGCCAACCGAAATCGGGCAGTCGAAACTGCCGCTGCGCTCAAGATGCGCCTCTTCGATATGCCAGCCCCGCGGCAGCGCCACCTGCGCGAGTGCCTGGCCGCCAGAGGTATCGCATGCGGCATGAAGCTCAAGGTCACCGATGTGAGGCGCATCCGTCGTGGCCGCGTCACGAGACGACGCGACGCCGGCAGTCTCCACCGGTGCATCGGCCGGCGCGTCCACGCTCGGGTCGCCGCCTTCGTCCGCGTCGTCATCGGCAGTCGCCCCATCTGTAGCCCCCACGGCGCCCGAGTAGCCCACAACGCCCTCAAGTCGGACGCCGCACCCCGGGCAAAATCGCACCGGCACGCCGGCGACCCGAGGCAGCTGCGCCCCGCACGCCGGGCAGAATCTCAAGTCACTCATCCCGTACATCCCTAATTTCGTTAGCTGTTTTTGATCGCGGCAAGCTGCCGCCATAACTCATCGGCACCGTTAAGTCGATACGCCGTCTTATCGAGCACGATGTTTTTGCCCTCAAGTTCTACCGATTGCTCCGAGCCATCCGCATAGACAAAGACGAGCGTTCGGCCGGCATCGCTCATCCGCTCATCCACCGCATCCCCCACGGTGCAGCCATCGAGCGCGGCAAAAGTCGATGCGACCAGTTCGGCATCGTCGGTCTCATAGACCGTCCGCGCCTCCCCGTCCTCGATAAGCTTGACCGCCACCGGAACGGCAGCGCAATCGTTGAGCGACGCTTGCGCGGCAGTCTTTCCTTGAGCGCCATGGTCGCCGGCAACGTAAGCTCGCATGAGTGTCACCGCCGCGGCAAAGACCACCACGGCGATAAGCGCGCCCGCAATTTTATTAGACGCGCAACCCCGAGACGCCATAGGTGCACCCCCTCCGTTCTGCTCTGCTCAGCATCACATTCATATGCCTTTGAGCATCAAAACGGCAGGTGACAAATGTCTCATATTCATATTTTTGCAGGTAAAAAACCACCACAAAGGTGCCTGTGAACTGCCTCCCATTTCTTGGACATCGGGA
>DXMU01000010.1 GCA_019414025.1 Collinsella sp. | reverse complement strand
TTTCCCGATGTCCAAGAAATGGGAGGCAGTTCACAGGCACCTTTGTGGTGGTTTTAACCACGGCAGAGCCGCTAGAGCCCTGCAGGCCAGCGACAGGCGGCCAAGTCGACGTGCATGTCGTCCTTAAACGCCACACCCTCCCCCTAGCAAAAGCTCACGTTGAGCATCGGGACCGCCAAAAGCAAAACCATCGCATATGCGGCCATCGGCAAACACCACGCGGTGACAGGGAATCTCGCCGGGGCGCGGATTGCCATGCAGGGCATACCCCACGTACCGCGCACTTCGTGGACGTCCAGCAAGCAGCGCCACCTGACCATACGTGGCGACCATCCCCTCGGGAATCTGCTCGACCACCTCGTACACCCGCTCAAAAAAGCCCTCAGACGCCATTGCTCGCCCCCTTCCACCCGGAATAGCATAAACCACCACAAAGGTGCCTGTCCCCTTTGTGGTGGTTTTGGCAGGTGGGCTAGTTAACGGGTTGGAAGAAGGCTACGGCTACGGCGCCGGGGCCTACATGGGTGCCGATGGTGGCGCCGATGGTGTGAACGGGCAGTTCGCCCTCGGTGTGGCCAGCCCACAGTGCCGCGCTGTCCTCGATATACTTCTTGAGCACCGCATCCGAAAGGCCCGTATAGCCGAGCGCCAGCGGCATGGAAAAGTCGATGCCGCCCGCCTTTTCGACCTTCTGGTTGAGCAGGTTACGTCCGTTCTTGGAACCGCGCGCCTTGCCCAGCTGCACGATCAGACCGTCCTCGGCAGCCACCACGGGCTTTACGTTGAGCAGCGTACCCACGGCACCGGCCGCAGCAGACAGGCGACCGCCGCGCACCAGGTACTCCAACGTCTCGAGCAGGCCGATGACGACCACGCGGTCGCGCACGGCCTCGACAGCCGCCGCAACCTGAGCCGCGCCCTGGCCCTCGTCCACCAGGCGCAGCGCATACTCGACCAGCACGCGCTCGCCCAAGGTCACGTTATTGCTGTCCACGACGAACATGTCGCCGCCCGGCGCCTCGGCAAGTGCCGTACGAGCACTCTGGTTGGTGCCCGAGAGCTTGGCGCCCACGGTAATAATCACGGCCTCATCGCCGGCCTCACGCGCTTCGGCAATCGCCTGCGAAAAGGCGTACGGGTTGACCTGACCGGTCTTGGGCAGCTCATCGCGCTCCACAAGCATCTCGTAAAAGCGCTGGTGATCGATGTCGACGCCATCCATATACACATCGGTGCCAAAGGTGACGGACAGCGGCAGAACACGCAGAGCGGGGTGCTCCGCCGGCGACATATCGCTTGCGGAATCGGTAATAATGCGGACGGACATAACGAATCCTTTCTTGCGCAGGTCTCGCGCAGGGAATTTTGACAGCAATGTCCCGGCACGGCGTACGCGCTCAAACGGGACGATGCAGTTCTTGGCTGAAAGCTAGCGCCAGCGCGGCTCTAGATCTCGCGCAGGGTGTTGAGGATCGTGCGCAGCGATGCATACATCTGCTCGCGCTGCTCCACGCCCATGGCCTTGCCGGTGGTATCGAGCACCTCGCGAATGATGCGATCGGCCTCGCTCATGCTCTCGCCGCCCAGGGCAGTCAGGCGCACCGGAGCACGATACTTGACGGCCGCATCACCCGAGTCGTCAACCTCGACGTAGCCGCCCTCCTCCAGATGTGCCAGTGTGCGCGAAACGGCGGCACGGGTAACGCCGGCCATGCGGGCGAGGTCGGCGCCAGTCAGGCCGTCCTTGCTGCGCTCAAGATAGTACAGGCACATAACGTCGGAGCCCTTGAGGCCCAGCCTTGCGCCTTCGGACGTCTTGATACGCTGGATCTCCTTGTAGAGCCCGCTGATCAGTCCGACAAAGTCCTCGAAACGTGTCTCGTCGTTCTGCTGCATGGGAGACGACCGCCTTTCGCTTGCATAATGCTTACGGGTAAACATCTTAGTCGCATAAGCCGACACCCGTACCCAAATACCCCATTTGTTAACCCATCAACATAAAAACCACCACAAAGGGGACAGGCACCTTTGTGGTGGTTTGGGGCATCGAGTTTGATCCGCAGACTTCGCTACAGCCCCACGCAAGGATTGTCGCGGGTCACAAGCGTTTTAACGACAACCGTCGCTCCCAGATAGCGCTCGAGCAGCTCGGCTAAGCGATCGATCGCGGCCTGGCAATCCCCCATCCGCTCGGGCTCCACGCACTCAATCGCCAGGAAAGCATCGGCCGAATCATCGGACAACGCCGTTCGAACGCCGTCGCGCCAGTTCCAGCAGCGGCATACGGCGCCCGCATCATCGATGTAGGCGAGCTCGCCGGGAAGCGTCGGGTCATCTGTCTCCTCGCCAAGCGGCAGAAATGAATCACCACCGTCGGTCACCTTCAGGCAAAGGTCTCCCTCAATCGCGTGCAAATCCTCGCCGCCTACGGGCAGCGCGTAGGACAGCGACACCGTGTTGTAGATGTCCACCGCGGGCGTAATGTGGCCCACCGGCTTGCCTTTGAGCACGCGCTTGAGCAGGTTCTCAATTGAGCAACGCGCGCCCTTCTTGGTCTTGAATAGGCGATATGCCTCGCGCCATGCCTTAACCGGCGCATTCTCGCTGATAGTATCGCTGGTCAGATGACGCTCCGCGTCGATATTGGCGCGGTCGAGCAACGCCGCAATCGCGTCCACGTCCTCTTGAGGAATCTGAGCCGCGGGCTTCATGCCCTTTACGACCACAACACCGACAGCCGCCTGCGGAAATAGCTCCCAAAACGAATCCTCGGCAACGAAACTCTTCATGTGCTCTCCCTTCATAGCATGCGCCCGAGCCCGGGTGCCTAAACAAAAAGCGCCCTTACGACGGCCACCTTCAAAGTCCTACGGTGCCGCCACAAGAGCGCTTACGCTGCCCCCATCCGGAGAAGGGATCGATATGTTAGGCGTATTGTAACCCGAGTCATCCGCGCGAGTAAAACCACCACAAAGGTGCCTGTCCCCTTTATGGTGGTTTTGGGTCTGAGGCGACGCTAGTGTCGGAGTCCCAACAAGCCGCGGCCGCGATGACGGGCGTCGGCGTGCACCTGAGCGTGCGGACCGGCGGCCTTGACGGAATCGGGCAGGTGCGAGTACTTCTTCTCGAAGTTCTCCTCGAACATCACGGCCAAGTTATGTGCGGCCTCGTCGTAGCGCGCGGTACTCTGCCAGTATTGGCGCGGCACCAAAATGCCGTCGGGCACGCCGTGGCACGTGGTGGGAATGTCGACGTTAAAGATGTCGTCGTGCACGAACTCGCTGTCCTCGATGGTGCCGTCGAGGGCGCGCGCGACCAGCGAGCGCGTGTAGGCCAGCTCGATGCGATGACCCACGCCATAGCCGCCGCCGATCCAGCCGGTGTTGACCAGGTACACACGCGTGCGGCCGTCGGCAATGCGCTCGCCGAGCATCTTGGCGTAAACCATGGGGTCGAGTGGCATAAACGGTTCGCCGAACAGCGAAGAGAACGTGGGCGTGGGCTCGGTGACGCCGACCTCGGTGCCGGGAATCTTGGCCGTAAAGCCCGTCACAAAGTGGTACATGGCGGCGTCGGCCGTCAGACGCGAGATGGGCGGCAGCACGCCAAAAGCGTCGCAAGTCAGGAACAGCACGACACTCGGAGTGGTGCCCATGCCCTTAGTCCACGCGTTAGGAATGTGCTCCACGGGATAGGCCACGCGCGTATTGTGCGTGATCGAGATGTCATCGTAGTTGGGCTTGCGGTTCTCGTCGAGCACCACGTTTTCGCAGATCGCGCCAAAGCGGACAGCGTTGAAGATCTCGGGCTCGTGGAACGCGTCCAGGCCCTCGCACTTGGCGTAGCAGCCGCCCTCGATGTTGAAGATGCCCATGTCGGACCAGCCGTGCTCGTCGTCGCCGATCAGCAGGCGCGTGGGGTTGGCCGAAAGCGTGGTCTTGCCCGTGCCGGAGAGGCCAAAGAACACGGCCGTCTCGTGCGTGACGGGATCCATGCTGGCCGAGCAATGCATGGGCAGCACCTCGTCCTCGACGGGCAGCAGATAGTTCATGACGCTAAAGATCGACTTTTTAATCTCGCCGGAGTAGCCGGTGCCGGCGACCAGAATCACGCGTTCCTGGAAGTTGATGACCACGGCGGCGCTGGAGTTGAGGCCCTTGATGGCAGGGTCGCACTGATAGCCGGGTGCGGCAAGGACGCAGAAGTCCGGCTCGCCGGTGCGCGCGATTTCGCGGGCAAGCGGGCGGGCGAGCATCTGCTTAATGAAGAGCGCCTGGCTGGCACGCTCGCAGGCAACGAGCAGTCGACGCGTGTGGTTGCGGTCGGCGCCTGCCATGCCGCGGGTGACGAACACGTCGCGCTCGTTGAGATAGTCGACGATGCCGGCCTTGATGGCCTCATAGCTCTCGACGGACAGCGGGCGGTTGACCGCGCCCCAGGCAATCTTGTCGTGCACGTCGGGCGTGTCAACGATAAAGCGATCGTTGGGCGAGCGACCAGTGCGCTCCCCCGTCTCGATCACCAGTGCGCCGTTGGAGGCCATGCGGCCTTCGTTGCGGCGGATAGCGTGCTCGACGAGCTCCGCGGCGGGTAGATCGACCAGTAGACGGGGCTGATTCTCGGCGGGATCTTCGACCAGCGTAATACCAAAGTTGGACAAAACATCTGCAGGGGTAACACCAGGCATGGGGCCTCCTTTAAAAACGCGACACGTGGACGCGACGCGCACTTTACTCACGTAAAGCCCGTTGTACCCGATATGCAAAAACGTTTTTGCGGCAACGGCGAAGCGCCCGCCCAACGGTCAAAAATCGCAGGCAAGCGGCCTAGTCGTTAGGGACACTCTTGAACAGGCAACATTCAAGGAGTGTCCCCGGATGCCGGCACTTAGGGACGTTCCCAAAGTGCCGGCACATAAGGAACGTCCCCAAATGCCGTCTACTGAATGGCGCCGCCGAAATTATCGAACAACCTGTTCAAAAACACGAACGAACACCGTCGCGTCTATACTAGAGCGCAGCAATAGAAAGGACTCCGCTTTGAGCATCACGCCCATCGATAGCATTCGCCGCGCCATCGCCCGCCGCAATGGCGTCGCCGACCCCACCGTATCGGACGGGGCGCACGGGCAGGGCGGACGCATCGAGAACGGCCTGTTCCCCGCATCGCACACCGCCGAGGAGCTCGCACGAATCCAAGAGCTAAGCCAGCGTAACGCCGGCGGTCCCGACAGCAGCCAGGCCACACGCCGTCGCCGCGAGCGCGATCGCCAGCCCGGCCCCATCCACCGCATGGTCAATGCCTGGTGGAACCGCCTGCTCGGAGCCGTCTACGGCGGCGGCTTCTCCACGCAAGAAGCCGAGTACGAAGATCACGCCACCCGTCGCGACTACCTTTGGAATACCCTGGGCACCGCCGTATGGGGCATGGCGTTTCCGTTGCTCACCATCGTGTCCACACAGCTCGCGGGCGCCGAGGAGGCTGGCAAATTCTCCATCGCCTTTGTCACCGGCACGCTCATCATGATCGCGTGCAACTACGGCGTGCGCAATTTCCAGGTCTCGGACATCGACGAAAAGACGTCCTTTGCCTCCTACCAGCTCAACCGCTGGCTTTGTGGAGCGCTCGCCCTAGGCTGCGGCCTCATGTACAGCAGCGCCCGCGGCTATGACGCGCAGATGGCGACGATCGGCCTGGGCGTCTACCTGTATAAGGTCATCGACGGCGTCGCCGACGTGTACGAAGGCCGCCTGCAGCAGGCCGACAAACTCTACTTGGCTGGAATGAGCCAAACGCTACGCTCCGTCGGCGTCATCACGGTCTTCAGCGTGGCGCTGTTCCTCACGCGCAGCATGCCCATCGCGGCCATGGCCATGGGCATCGCCGCGATCGCCTCGCTCGTGCTGGTCACCGCGCCGCTCGCCCTGCTCGAGACCGAAAAATCGCGCCGCGTGAGCCTTCGCGAGGTCGGCCACCTGTTTGTCCAGTGCGCTCCACTCTTTGGTGCACTGTTCTTGTTCAACCTTATCGAGAGCATGCCCAAGTTTGTGATGGAAGGCACGCTGGCATACAAATATCAGCTGTACTTTAATGCACTGTTCTTTCCAGCGCAGGCTATTTTGTTGAGCATTGGATTTATCTATAAACCGCAGCTCCTACGTCTGTCGAGCATTTGGGCGAATCCGCGCAAGCGTCGCCGCTTTGACTTGATTATTGTTGCCGTTATGGCACTGATCGTGGTCATTACCGGAGCGTGCGCCGCATTTATGGCAGGCCCCGGCATCCCCATCATGAGCTTTATGTACGGCCTCAACTTTGAGCGCTACCGCACGCTGGCACTGCTAATGGTTGTCGCCGGCGGCGTCACCGCGGCAATCGACTTTATCTACGCCATCATCACGGTGTTGCGCCACGCCGGCGATGTCACCAAGATCTACCTGATCTGCTTCGCCGTAAGCGTGGTGCTGCCGGTGATCCTGATTAAGCTGCTGGGTCTGATGGGCGCCGTGGTGAGCTACCTAGCCATCATGGCCCTACTCCTGGTGCTGCTGATAATCGAGTACGCCCACATCCGCCAGCGCATCGAGCGCGACCGCAACCCCTACGGCGCCTAATTAGCTGCCCCGGTCACCGGAATTTGCGATGGAATCGCCCCGGCTGGGGTCTCGTTGAAGACAATATGCATTACGTAAAACTAAGTGAGTAGATTTTTACCGAATCCCTGACCACACCGACAGAGCACAAGTCTGTGACCTGCGGTTTTATTGAGGCAAATATGTTGGGTGCTCGGCATTTCCAAAAAAGTCTACTCACTTAGCCAGCGGGCAGCCAAATGATTATTTAATCCCCGTCCCAGAGAAATCAATTAGCGGGCAGAAGGGCAAGAGTAGTCAAAAAAGCCCCGTCCCAAATTAGCTACCACTTGCACCGATTATTCGCCCGGGTTGATGTTCGCGTAGAACTCCGCCCCATCATCGAGCCGCAGGATGCCCACGCGACCGAACTCGGAGCCGGTGGCGGCGGCGCAGTCGATGTCGATGCGATCGGGCACGCCGGCGGTATCCTCGCCACCCAGGCGCACAATCTGCCCGCGGCCCGACTCCTCATCGAGCCCCGCAAGACCACCGACCTCGCAATAGCGCCCAAGCGATACCGTGGGCGTGTGGCCGCTCACCACGACCGGGCCCTTGCCCTCGGCAGAAAGCAGCCCGGTCGGCACATCCCAATAGCCATGGCGAATCCAGAGCAAGTCATCGGACGACTGTACGGCGAGCATTTGCTGCAGCAGCTCGCGATCGGCATCGACCGCTCCCCTGCCGTCGCCGCAATCGACACCATGCTCAAGCAAAAACGCACGCGCCGCCTCGGTCTGAATGCCGGCGTGCACCAGCAGGTACGGCCGCTCGGCAGTCTCGACCACCGCGTAGAGCGGCAGCGCGGCCATCCACCGCACGAGCTCCTCGTATGCCTCAAATTCCATGTCGTTGAGCTGCTCGCGCGTCGTCCAGCCACCGTTGATATCCCAGGTCTCGGCATCAAGCGGATCTTGGCCAATGATGGCATCGAGCATGATCTGCTCGTGATTGCCCTTGAGCACGCGGGTGTTGGGCAGCGAGCGCACGAGCTTAATAACGCCGACCGGATCGGGCCCGCGATCGATCATGTCGCCCAGCACGTAAAGCGTGTCGTCGGACGTCAACGAGATCTTAGACAGGGCCTCGTCAAGCGCACGCACGTGCCCGTGAGCATCAGATGTCACATAGATCGCCATGGTACGCCTCTCCTTGCATTGCGGCCGAAGCCCGGCGCCGCAACTAAAACTTCAAGTTGAACTTAAACGTTACCCATTGTACTCCGTTGCAATAAAGCTGGAAAGGGTTTCCGAGCAGAGGCAAAGACGGCAGCCGTCTATGACGATATCGCGCATGCCCGCAATCCAACCCCATAAACCCACCATCTTTGGGTACAAATAACCGCAGACAACTGACCGTGCCACGCCAACCACCCAGGAGCGGACACTCCCTATGAACCAGATTCTTCTCTTTATCGGCCTCGTCATTATTCTGTGCCTGACCATCAAACCCGTCGGCAAAAAGCTCCCCTTCCCCACCCTGCTCATCTTTATCGCGCTCGGCATGCTGTTGGGCGTCAACGGCCCGGCGCATATCGACTTTAGCGACTATGCGCTCACCGAAACCGTCTGCAGCACGGCGCTGTTGTTCATCATGTTCTACGGCGGCTTTAACACCAACATCGACCGCGCCAAGCCCGTCGCCGCGCCCGCGGTGTTGCTGAGCACGCTCGGCGTCGTCATCACCGCAGGCATCACCGGCGTGTTCGCCCACTTTGTGCTGGGCTTCGACTGGATCGGCGGCCTGCTGCTGGGATCGGTCGTGGCGTCGACCGATGCGGCCAGCGTCTTTAGCGTGCTGCGCGAGCACAGCCTTTCACTGAGGGGCGGCACCGACTCGCTGCTCGAGGTCGAATCGGGCTCCAACGACCCCGTCGCCTACATGCTCACCGCCGTGCTCGCCACACTCGCGGCCGGCGGCGACATCAACATTCCCGCACTGCTGGCCAAGCAGATTATCCTGGGCGCGGGCCTGGGCCTTGCCATCGGCTGGGCGGCGGGCCGCCTGATTGAACGCGCGCACGCAACGGCCGAGGGCGCGCAGACCATCTTTTTGTTCGCCGTGGCGATCGTCGCATACGCGCTACCAAGCTATCTGGGCGGCAACGGCTTTTTGGCTGTATACCTGGCCGGCATTGTGCTGGGTGCCAGTGACATCACCGGCAAGGTCGAGATGGCGCACTTCTTTGACACTCTCACCGAGATGGCCGAGATGACCATCTTCTTTTTGCTGGGCCTGCTCGTCACACCCGCACGCCTGCCGCAAATGCTGCTACCGGGCCTGGCACTCATGGCATTTATGTTCTTTGTGAGCCGCCCCATCGCCGTAGGCATGCTGCTGGCGCCGTTTAGGACGAACCCTCGCCAGATCGCGCTCGTAAGCTGGGCGGGTTTGCGCGGCGCCGCTTCGGTCGTGTTTAGCCTCTTTGCCGTGGTAGCCGGTGTTCCCGGCGGTCACGACCTGTTTGACCTGGTGTTTGTGATTGCCGTGTCGAGCATTGTGGTGCAGGGCTCGCTGCTGCCGGCGGTGGCCAAGAAGCTCGATATGATCGATGCGGAAGGCGATGTGCGCCGCACTTTTAACGACTACCGCGACGAGGACGGCATGTCGTTCGTCAAGCTCAAGGTAGGCGCTGGACATCCGTTTGCCGGTCGCTCGCTCGCCGATATTGGCAGCGCCACAGACATGCTCGTGGTCCTGGTGCTGCGCGATGGCGCGCACCCGGTGCTGCCCAACGGCGATACTGTAATTGAGGAAGGCGACCTTCTGGTCATGGCAGCGCCGACGTTTGAAGAACGTGCCGAGGTTACGCTGCGCGAGGTCACCGTGACGCCCCACGGTCGCCTGGCCGGCCAGCGTCTGCGCGATGTGCCGCAAGGCAAGCATCCGTTTATTGTGGTGATGCTCAAGCGCGAAGGCCAAACGATCATCCCCGACGGCAACACCCTTATATACGCCGGCGACGAAGCCGTCATTGCCACACTGGCGTCGTAGTGACCAGGAGGTAGTCAATTTGCGACGAAGAGATCAAGCGCCTAGAGAACCTCATGCCTTCGCTTGCAGTTTTGGATTTACCTGAGGAGTAAAGCACCCCTCCCCCATGTAACCATCCTGTAAATCATAGCGGCGCAGTCGAGTTTTGCCGTGATGCGGTCGCGCCTGGCGCTCCACTGTGCTAAAGTATCCCGAACGTTCAAACGACTACGAGGGAGACTAGAAGATGGCACGTGTGCACAACTTCTCAGCTGGCCCGGCCGCGCTGCCTACAAGCGTGCTCGCCGAGATCGCCGACGAGATGATGGACTACCGCGGTTGCGGCATGTCCGTGCTCGAGATGAGCCATCGATCTAGCATGTACCAGCAGATCATCGACGACGCCGAGGCAACCCTACGCCGCCTGCTGAGCATCCCCGACAATTACCGTGTCCTGTTTTTGCAGGGCGGCGCCACGCTGCAGTTTGCGGGCATCCCCATGAACCTCATGCGCCGCGGGCGCGCCGGCTACATCGTGACCGGCAACTTTGCCAACAAGGCGTACAAGGAGGCCGCCAAGTACGGCGAGGCCGTGCTGCTCGCGAGCTCCGAAGACACCAACTTCGACCGCATCCCCGACATGGCCGACATCAACGCGCGTATTGCCGCCGAGGCTGCGGGCGACGGGCTCGACTACGTCTACATCTGCCAGAACAACACCATCTTTGGCACCATGTACCGCGAGCTGCCTAACTGCGGCGATGTGCCGCTGGTCGCCGATGTTTCGAGCTGCTTTTTGTCGCAGCCACTCGACGTCGAGCGCTACGGACTCATCTACGCCGGCGCTCAGAAAAACGCCGGCGCCGCTGGCGTGACCGTGGTCATCGTGCGCGACGACCTGATCGCCGACGGCCCGGCCTTTGCGCAGACGCCGCAGTACATGAACCTTAAGACCCAGGCCGCCAAGGGCTCCATGCTCAACACGCCCAACACCTTTGGCATCTACGTGTGCGGCAAGGTGTTCCGTTGGGTTGAGCAGACCGGCGGACTTGCCGCCATGGCCGAGCGCAACTGGGCCAAGGCCAACCTGCTCTACGACCTGCTCGAGCACAGCGAGCTGTTCCATGGCACCGCGCAGGCCAACAGCCGCTCCATCGCCAACGTCACGTTCCGTACCGGCGACGCCGAACTCGACGCGGCCTTTGTTGCGGGCGCGGCAGAGCACCAGATCCAAAACGTCAAGGGCCATCGCCTCGTCGGCGGAATGCGCGCCAGCGTGTACAACGCCGTCACCATGGAGGACGTGCAGGCGCTGGCCACGTACGTGAAGGACTTCGAAGCGCAGCATAGTTTGAGCCCGCGATCTAACTAGCCCGCAACACGCGGGCCGACCAGCCACTTCAAACCACTTGTTATAAACAAATCCGCTAAGGAGTTTTTCATGCGCAAGATTAAAACCATCGACGACATTACCAAGGACGGCAAAGTCGAATTTGGCGAGGGCTACGAGTTTGTGGGCACCGCCGAGGAGGCCGACGCCATTCTGATGCGCTCCACCGACCTGCACGGCTACGAGCTGCCCGAGGGCATCCGCGCCATCGCCCGCTGCGGCGCCGGCGTCAACAACATCCCCGTCGAGGAGTACGCCAAGAAGGGCGTCGTCGTCTTTAACTCCCCCGGCGCCAACAGCAACGCCGTCAAGGAGCTCGTCCTGGGCATGTTGGTGCTCTCGAGCCGCGGCGTGGTGCAATCGATGAACTGGGTGCGTGACAACGCCGACGACCCCGAGATTCAGGTCGATGCCGAAAAGGCCAAGAAGGCCTTTGTGGGCCGCGAGCTCAAGGGCAAGCGCATCGGCGTCATCGGCCTGGGCAACGTGGGCTCCAAGGTCGCCAACGCCTGTGTCGATCTGGGCATGGACGTCTACGGCTACGACCCGTTCATTTCCGTCGAGCACGCATGGGTGCTGAGTCGCGAGGTGCAGCGCGTGGGCACGCTCGAGGACCTCTGCCGCGGCTGCGACTACCTCACCGTGCACGTGCCCAGCAAGGCCGATACCATCGGCATGATCAGCACCGAGCAGATCGACCTGCTGGCGCCCGACGCCGTGCTCATCAACTACGCGCGCGAAACCATCATTGACGAGGACGCCGTCGACGCTGCCCTGCGCGAGGGCAAGCTCAGCTGGTTTAGCTGCGACTTTGCCACGCCCAAGACCGTCAAGATGCCCAACACGTTTATCACCACGCATTCGGGCGCCGGCACCGGCGAGGCCGAGGCCAACTGCGCCGACATGGCCATCAGCGAGCTCAAGGATTACCTGGAAAACGGCAACATCGCGCACAGCGTCAACTACCCCGCTTGCAGCATGGGCAAGGCGCGTGCCGCAAGCCGCATCGCCTGCCTGCACGCCAACGTGCCCAACATGATCGGCCAGATCACGGCAATCCTGGCCAAGGACAATGCCAACGTGCAGCGTATGACCAACGAGTCCGCCGGCGAGAACGCCTACACCATGTTCGACACCGACGAGCACCTGGACAGCAGCACCATCGAGGCGCTCAAGCAGATTCCGTCGATGTATCGAGTGCGCGTGATCAAGTAGCGCCGACTGACCTGACGGGCAGTTCCCCATGTGGCCTGCCCGTCGCTGACATTGAATGCCCGCGGGGGCGCCTTTCGCACGAGAGGCGCCCCCATTTTTGTGAGCGCTCCATTAAATGCACTGAGCCGCTTCTTGGCATACAATCTGTATGTTGACCTAACTATCTGTGAGGTGCCTATGGTTGATACAGATTTTGCTTGGCGGCTTACGCAAGGGCTCGTGCGGATCGATAGTTCAGACCCGGGTGCGTATGAGGACGAGATTGAGCGCTATATCAAAGCGTTGGTTGAGGAACGGTTGGCGCAGCTGAGCTATCCGGTACTCGATGCCGTGCAGGTTGAGGAACTCGAGGTGCTGCCCGGGCGCCGCAACCTTATGGTCACCGTGCCGGGACTGAGCGACGAGCCACGGCTCGTCTATATCTGCCATATGGATACCGTTACACTGGGCGATGGCTGGGACGCGGACATTCCGCCGCTCGGAGCGATCGTGCGCAACGATAAACTCTATGGCCGCGGTGCCTGCGATATGAAGGGTGGCCTGGCCTGCGCCATTGCCGCACTGGTCCATACGCTCGAGCGCGTGGCGGCAGAAGGCAAGCTGCCCCGCCGTGGCTTCTCACTCATTTGCTCGGTCGACGAGGAGGACTTTATGCGCGGCTCAGAGGCCACGATCGATGCTGGCTGGGTCGGCTCGCGTGAATGGGTGCTGGACAC
>DXMU01000001.1 GCA_019414025.1 Collinsella sp. | reverse complement strand
AGGCCCGATTTTGCCTCTTGACAATGTCCTGCTCATATTAAAAGGAACGTCCCCATCTGCCGGATTAGGAGAGACTCTCCAGCACGCGACGGAGCTCCTGCTGGACGGCGTGGTCGCGGTTACAACCCACCACGCGATCGGCCACCGCCTTGAGCGCGGGGCGCGCGTTTTCCATCGCGCAGCCCGTGCCGACAAAGCGAATGATCTCGTAGTCGTTCATCGAGTCGCCAAACGCCATGACCTCGTCGCGACCAATGCCGTAATGCTCCGCGAGCTGCGCGATACCCGAGGCCTTCGACACACCGGGCTGCATGGCATCGATCCACGCGTTGCCCGAAGGCGCAAAGGAGAACAGATCGCCCAGTTCGCGCTGAAGCACGTAGGCGTTGTCCATCACGTTGCCATCATCGCAGATAATCGATGCCTTGATGATGTTCACATGTGGGTCGGGCAAGCCCCAGATGCGCTCGGCGTTGGGCAGATCCTTGTCGATCTCGCGGACAAACTTGTCCTCGTCATCGAGCAAAAAGGACTTGGTGCGATCGAAAAGCGCCAGATGCATGTTGGGAAACATCTTGACCGTGCGTGCGAGCTTGCGGATGGCGAGATGCGAATAGACCTCGCGGTCGACCTCGACACCGTCCGCATAGACCTGCGCGCCGTTCGCCGCGACAAAGTCCATCTTGTCGACCACGGGCGCAAAGAACTCGCACAGACGGTCATAGCGACGCCCCGACGACGCGGCAAAATGCACGCCGCGCTCACGCAGGGCCACGATAAGCTCGTAGGTCTCGGGCGGCACCTGGCTATTCTCATCGAGCAGCGTGCCGTCCATATCGGATGCGATTAATTTGATCATAGAAAAGCTCCTTTCGGGCTTGATGGAATCAGACATAAATCCAACTCAACCGTACCCAAAAGGAGCTCGTGCAGACCGCTCAGGCAAAACCATTACAAGGGCCTGGCGGACGCTTCACATGCCCCCTCGACACCACGCACACGCACGGCACCAAGAAACATGCCGAAGAGTGTCCCCGATGACTAGTCGTTTAAGAACGTCACCGATGACTAGTCGGCGTAGGTGAATGTGGTGACGTCGAACATGCCCTCGGGGCGGATGCGGAGCGTCGGGATCACCGGCAGGGGCAGGAAGATGATGCCCATGATGGGGTCGAGCGGCGGCTCGATGCCCATGGCGCGCGCCTTGACCATAAAGTCGTCGTGCTGCGCGGCGACATCCTCGGCCGTGCCCTCGCTCATCAGGCCACCGAGCGCCAGCGGGATGCGCGCTACGACCTCGCCATCGCGTACCAGCACGTGGCCGCCCTGGCCAACAGCCTCGACGGCAGCCATCATGTCGGCCGCGTTGTCGCCCACCACGCACACGTTGTGCGAATCGTGGCCAATCGTCGAGGCGATGGCACCGCCCGTGATGGTAAAGCCGCGCACCCAGCCGCGACCAATGTGCTTGCCAACGAGACCCAGGCCCGCAGGACCATCACCGTCGGCGCCCTCGGCCTGCAGTGACACGCCGCGGCCGTGGCGCTCGATCAGCATAATGCGGCGCAGGCCCTCGGCGCTCTCGGGGCGAGCCATGCCCGTGATGGCCTTACCCGGCACCACGTCAATCACGGCCTCGCCCGGCTTAAAGGCATAGTCAAACACGTCGAGCGAAAGCTTCGGCAGCTTAACGGAGGCGCGCAGCTCATCGGCAAGGGCCGCAACCTCGGCCATCTCGGGTGCGATCTCGCCCACAAAGGTGCCGTCCTGCGCCACCAGAGCACCGGCGGCATATACGCGATGCGGAGCCTTGGCAAACGTCAGGTCATCGAGCAACAGCAGGTCGGCGCGTTTGCCCGGGGCGATCGCGCCACGGAGCTCATGCGGGTCGCGACAGCCGTGGTCCAGGCCAAATGCCTCAGCCGTGGAAAGGGACGCCATGGAGATGGCGACCACCGGGTCGATGCCGGCCTCGATGGCCACGCGGCAGGCATTGTCGATCATGCCGGTCGAAAGAGCATCGGAGGGAGCGCGGTCGTCGGTCGCAAAGCAGCAGCGGCGGGCGCGGGCAGGGTTCTCCAGCAGCATCGGAGACAAATTGGCCAGGTCGTGGCTGCACGTGCCCTCACGCAGCATCACATACATGCCGCGGGACAGCTTGTCGAGCGCCTCCTCGGGAATCGTCGACTCGTGGTCGGCGATAATGCCCGCTGCGGCATAGGCGTTGAGGTCCATACCGGCAACGAGCGGCGCGTGGCCGTCAACCTGCTTGGACGGCGTCTGGTTGGCAGCATCGATGCGGGCACAGGTCTCGGGGTCGGCCATAAAGACGCCCGGCAGGTTCATCATTTCGCCCAGACCAAAGACATCGCCCGGATGCTCGGCAAAAAACGCCTGCATGTCAGCGGCGGTAATCACAGCGCCCGCTTGCTCGTCGGGCAGTGCGGGCACGCACGAAGGCATCATGTACTTGATGGAGATGGGCGCACGACGACCATCCTCGATCATAAAGCGCAGGCCGTCGAGACCGGCAACATTGGCAATCTCGTGGCTGTCGGCAATGGCGGTGGTAGTACCGCGCGTCGCGGCCATGCGAGCATACTCGGCGGGACGGATGTTCGAGGACTCAATGTGCAGATGCCCGTCAATAAAACCGGGAGCGAGATAGCGACCCTGGCAGTCGACGACCTCGGTTGCCTCATAGGTGCCAGCGGCATCGTCGCGACCATCGTAGAGCACGCCGACGATCACACCGTCCTTGACGGCAACGCTACCGGACGCCACACGCTGGCCATACACGTCGACGATCTGCGCATTGGTAAACAGCGTGTCGACGGGCACGCGGCCCTCGGCGGCCTCGATCACAGACCTCATGACCTCAACGGACATACATTCTCCTTTAACCGTAGAAAACAGCTGCGGAGCGGACAGGCCTTCACCGCAGCAAGACAATAGCCATTGTATGCCCAAACGATGGGTCGGGAATACACCCCCTCCGCTTAACGGCACACGCCGCTTGGCGCAATGGGGACAGGTTGCTTTGTACCAATGACAAGGAGTGTCCCAAAGTGCCGACACAGACGATATGAGCAGGACATAAAACATTGAGAGCCCCTGCTGCATGAAAGAC